>JAUNKE010000001.1 GCA_030532905.1 Peptostreptococcaceae bacterium | reverse complement strand
AGAGGCTTAAAAAAGAGTTTGTTTTGAGTCGCGGTTAATGAGCAGACACTACTTAGGTTGATTCCGGGAGCGTGGTTATTTTTGCGGGGCAGCTCGACATTTAACAGGCGGGATACTCGGGTGCGTTCATTCACGGCTATGCGGCGGATGAAAAAGGTAAAAATATGTACTCGGTTACGGCGAGCGATGTCATTGAATTTTTGCCATACGCGATATATGATATTCAACGGAAGAATCAAAGATGAAACGATTTGAAGTTTATAGACAACAAAAGCGACCTCAAGGGGAGAGGTCGCTTTTGCCTATATATTTTTAAGGGGAGGTTTTTGCATTTTCGGTATGCAATTCTTTGGCTCCTCTCGTTTAATAATTCGGTCGGTAGCGAGCGAAGTCGCCACCGCAATCATTTAGAGCTTTCTTGCTCTACTCCAATCAAATACCAATTTTCCTTCGAACGGATCGCCGTCCATTTCTTCGACTAAATCAATGACGAATTCAACATCCTGCTCGGTCAGTTTTCCTTCGACGACGAAGTTGAATTGCATCATCTCGCCGTTCACCACGCCTTCCACCAAATTGAGCTCATCATTCATTTTCAGATAAAGCTTGGTGACAACGGCGTCGTAGTTTTCGTCGTTGATGCTCATGTTGACTTTGCTGAATTCAATCGTGTATTGATATTTTCCGTCGGAAAGTTTGATTACTTTCGCAAGCGGCATCAGGAAGTTGTTGCCCGGTGAAAGCTCGTTGTCATCCTTGAGTACGACCGGCACGACGGATTTTTCGTCTTCGCTGTCTCCGCCTTTGAGTTTAAGCGCTTCTCGTTTTTCTTTCAGCGTCTTGGCGGCGTTGTTGATTTCATCCTGCGAAGCGCGTTTGTTTGCATAGACCTCTTTTGCGGCATGCAGCGCCTGTCTGAATTCGGCTTTTCCGGCAAGCTCATAAAGGCTGAGGTCGATCGCCTCGGCAAGCTCAATCTCTTTTTTGAGCTCGTCTTTATCGGTTTTCGCCTGCACTTGATCGAGATATAATCGCAAGGAGCTGATGGTATCCCAAACCTGCTCTTGTGTGGCATTCTCATCCTTCATCACTTCTTTGGCATCATCGTATGCTTTTTGCAAATCGGCGATGCTGTCCGGCGTATATTTATCCTTGTTTTCGAGTATCTCTTCGACTTCTTTGAGCAATGCTTCCAGCTCCACCTTGTCCACTTTGCCGTCTTTTCGTTTCAAATTTCGGATAGCGCGGTCAAGCATCGCAATCGTCGCGTTGATGTGTTTTTCCGTATTGTGCTCCGGATTTTTCGAGCGGTAGGTCAACTCCGCGCCCTGAATTGCAAACTCAAGGAACTCCTTGGTCGATTCAACATAGTCGTCGCCCAATTTGGCGTAGATTTCTTTCGCCTCGTCGATTTTTTTGCGGAGCAAGGCTTTGTCGCCCACGCCGCCTATCAAAACGAGTTGCTCGATGGCCGCTTGAAGTTCCTGAATCATATCGTCAACTTCTTTTTGTGTAGCCGATTCGTTTTTGTAGAGTTTTTCAGCTTTGTCGAGCACGATTTCAAATGCCGACCAGCTTTTTGCCTCAAAATCTCTTTCTTCATAGCCTTTCGCCTTATTGATGAGGATCAGCAAATCGCGCTTGTCAACCGGCAACGGAGTATTCGGAACGCCTTTGAGCAATTCAACGGTGATGCTGTAATTGTTCGATGCGGTTGCTTCATAAGTGAGCTTTCTGCTTCCGTGACTGTTACCTTCCAATACGGTGAATACTTCGAATTTTATTTTGCGCGGCAATTCCAATTTGTTTTGGTTCTCGCCTTTTGCAAAGTCCACCGAATAGGTCGTGTTGTTTTGGTCAAGTCCGCGGAAAACAACGCGAACTTTCTCTTCGTAGTCATTTCGTTTCAACTTGACGGTGACTTCTTTCATCTCTTTTTTGAAGATGCTGATTACAGGGAATTGCTTTCCTTGTCCCGACTTGGTTACTACAAGTTCGTCCGGCTCGATACTTGCGAGGAATTTGTCGCCGAGCTCATGAACTTCAATTTTATATTCTCCGACCGGAACATTCGCGATTGCCTGCGATTTACCATGAGGCGCCGCAATGAATTCAGCTCCTGTAAATTTGTTGATCAAGACGATTTTCATCGGTGCATTCACCGGATTGTTGATGGATAGGAATACGCGGATGCGATCCTTGTAGTTGAAAGGAACTTCCACGATTTTCAGATAGTCGTTTTCGGTAATTTCGAATTCGATTCGATCCGATCCGACCAACTCGTATGCCTCGTCCACCTCGGTGATGATAAGCACATATTTACCGACTTTCAAATTGTAAGGATCCACCTTGTTTCCGCTCATATCCTGAACTTCCCATTTGAATTTATCAATCGGTACGGCACCGGAAGAAATTATCGGCGATACCATGATGGTACGCTCATCCCCTTTACGAAGGGATTGGTCAAGTGGAAGTTGAACGATATTGTATGCGTGGTCCCGAATAGTGATGACCGCTTTTTTCGGGTCGGTGTCTTTCGGTAATTCGAATTTTCCGTTTGCGTCCGCTGTATAAGATTTGTCGCCGATGGTGATAATCTGGCTGTGAATGCCGGAGCCTTTTTCTTCCACTTTTTCAAGGAAATAAATTCCGGTTGCGGCATCATAGCTGCTCTTCACAATGCGCGGATGGATGGTATCGACAATTACCGGGAATTTCATCTTCTGCGGTTCGCCTTCAAATTTTCCATCCGGTCGAACGGATACGGTAAAGCTGTATTTTCCGTCCGGTACGATTTCGTCCGCAAGATTTTTTCCTCTCCAAATCCAATGTGTCTTGGTCGTGTTGAGATTCGGGTCAACCGGTGAGCTCGGTACGACAAAGTTTTTGCGGCCGGCATCATCCGGCTGGGCAACTCGGTAGATGCTCACATCGGGATTTTCGTCGGTTGCTATATCGATTTCAAAATCCTTGTAGTTTCGAAGGAAGGTTCCGAGGAATCCGACCATGTCGCCTTTTCCATCGCCATTCGGTGAAAATGCAATGGCATCTTTCGTGAATTTCGGTTCTTCGTAGCTGCTGCCGTACAACTCGCCGAGCGGCAACATTTTTCCGCTCACCATGGTTGCGAGATGAGTATAAGGATAGTTCACTACATTGGAAACCGCATAATAATACGGTCTGCTTCCTTTTTCAATATGCTCGTAGATGCTCGGGTCGATAACCGGAAGAGATTCCCAATCGCCCTTGAATCCTACGAAAGGAACGCTGATGCTTTGATATTCCAAATCGGATTCAAAGAACACATAGCCCTCAAGGAAATATCCGTTCGGCATCTGTTCTTCCAATTTTTTCACTTCGCTGTCGCTGAGCGTGAACTTTATTTCAAAAGGAATGCTTCCGTTTTTCGGAACGGTGATTGGTTGCTCCGATGATTTTTGAAGCAGATTCGGTTTCATCATCGCTTTGCCGTTTTCCACCGTATCGCTGTTGAGTTCCGCATGGTAGGTGAAAGTTTTATCCGCATTGCCGTAGTTTCGAAGCGTACCTTTGACGATGACTTCATTGCTTTCGATATTGCGAAGATTGATGCTGGAAATTCCGTTGGTTCCTTCAACCACAACGGTTGAGCGAATCGCTCGGCTGAGATTCATCATGCCGGCGCCCTGACCTCTCGGCGAAACATAGGCTTTTGCCGTCTTGTCGAAGTATGGCGTTGCCGTACTCATCAAAAGATTTTTGACCAGCTTATGTTTTTCCGCTCCGCTGACGGATGGGAAAGTTCTTTCCACATATTGTTTCGCTACGGCGATTCCTCCCGCGACATGCGGTGTCGCCATCGAAGTACCGCTCATCATTCCGTAATTGTTGTCGTTCAAACTGGAATAGATTTGTCCGCCCGGAGCGGAGATATCCGGTTTGAGATTGCCTTCCTGCGTCACTCCCCAACTGGAGAAGTTGGAAAGTTTATATCCGTTCGGATTAACTTCATAACTTTCTTCCTGAGAGAATCGAATTTGGAGATTGATGTTGGCAATCAAAAATTCGCCGTCCGCCTTACTGATGAAGCAAGCCGGAATTTTTACATCGTCCAGACCCGCCATATTGATGAGATTTTCTTCTTCGATATTGTTATATACGATGGCAACTTTTGCGCCATGTTTTTCCGCATTTTTT
Organism: Peptostreptococcaceae bacterium; assembly: GCA_030532905.1. Taxonomy (GTDB): domain Bacteria; phylum Bacillota; class Clostridia; order Peptostreptococcales; family Filifactoraceae; genus JAUNKE01. The sequence continues at coordinate 118,455 of JAUNKE010000001.1, read as the reverse complement.
ACTTTTTCTTCAAAAGAGAGTGCTTCCTTGCCTTCCGGTGCACCTCGGCGAAGCAGTACCGCCTTGCCTTTTACATCGATATTTTCAAAATCGGATTCCATGCCGTATCCGCCGTTGATCAGCGGCATATTTTCGGTTGGGAATTCGTGCTTTGTTCCGGCGTACAAAATTCGCTTCGTTCCGCTCGGCAAATCCACGAGAATTCCTTTTTGTTTGATTTTCGCATTATCGACCGATGCCACCGCGAGAGAAATATCCGCAGTTCCCGGAGAATTTGTCAATCCGATGTCCGGATTGGTAGCCGGCGGCTTGTCGATGCCGAAGAATCCTAAGAATCCGTCATTTCCAATCGCAATCGCTACGACGATTCCCGCATTTTGTGCATCTCGCAACGCATTGAGGGTCGATTTTTCCAAACGGCTGTCCGTTGCGGAAGTTGCACCGAGACTCATATTGATGCTGTCCGCTCCGAGTTTGATGGAATCGTCAATCGCCTTGTTGTAAATCTCGGAGGATGTTCCGCCCGCTAAAATATTGGCGCTGAACACGCGCATCACCAACAGCTGTGCATCCGGTGCGACGCCTTTCAGCTTTTGTCCGTTCGCCGCCACGATCCCGGCGACATGCATACCATGTGAGTTTGGTGAATTCTCTTTGATGATGTGATTTCCGTCGGCATAGTTGTAGCCGTAAGGAATTTTTTCGTTGAAGTATATTCCTTTGAGTCCTTTCTCACGAATCAGCTTCTCGGCTGCGTCCTTATCTTTGATTCGTAGAGAATCTTTATCTACATTTTGGAAAATTTCATGATTCGGGTCTCCACCGGAGTCGATGATGGACACGATCTGTCCTTTTCCACTGTAATTGTTGCTCCATGCATCGCCCGCATGAATCATCTCATTACTGGATGCATCCGCGCGTTTGACATCGCCCGGTGTGTGAACGACCGGTGCGGGATAGAGTCGATTGATTTCAACGCTCGCCACATCCGCCAAGGCGGCAACTTTTTTTGCGTCCGCCAAAGTGAGTTTGATTGCCAAACCGTTCAGTGCGGTGTCGTAAGTCTGCGTCACATCATAATCGACTTCGATGCGCTCGATTTCTTTTTTCAATATTTCCTGTGATTTTTCGGCATAATCCAGCTGCGCCGCCAATCCTTCTTCGGTGCGTATCTTCGTGATGTCCGGAGCAATCAGCGAATGATTTGCCTGCATGGATTTGTCATTGATTTCGACAATCATGGTGATGATGTCGTCATCGGTATATTGTTGTTCTTCCGCCTGCCTTATCAGGTCGAGTACAATCGGATTATAGCTTTGTACTCCTTCCATCCCCATCGCTTCCATCGCCAAATTTTGTGCCTTCGTGTCCTGCAACTCGCCGGCGTAAATCGAATACGGCGTGAAAGAAGTCAGCAGAAGCGTTGCCGATAAGACGGCTGCGGTTATTTTCTTCTTCACTAAATTTCCTCCTTTATAGGATGCTGTGGCGGAGTCCGCCACAGCTTGTTTATGATTGACTGGATGCCATGATGACATTGTATGCCCAGTGATTTTTCTTTACATCAATATAGTCCGCTCGCGTACTTGCTTTCGGCTGAATATTGAATGCGCGGCTCATCATCGACACCACTTCGGCTCTGGTAATCGGTTGTTCCGGTTTGAAGCTTCCGTCCTTGTATCCGCTGATGATACCCGCTTTGACACAGGCTGCAATTTCTTTTGCCGCCCAATGATTCGAGTTGACATCCTTCGGCATATTCGCGCCCTCTTCCAACTTTCTGAGCTTCGCAATGATATAGGCGAATTCCGCTCTGGTAATCGGTTTTTCCGGTTGGATTTTATCTCCGTTTGGACGAATATAACCGAGCGATGCAATCTTGGCAAGTGATTTTGCATACCATGCATCCGCTTTGATATCGCTGAAAGATTTTGCCTCCGTCGGTTGCTCGTCAATCAATCGGTCGAGCATTGCAGCGATTTCCGCACGAGTCATATTTCTGTTCGGCATAAATTTATTGCCCGGATAGCCGCTCATATATCCTTCGTTGAGCAGTTTTTCAATCTTCGCGATGTTCGGATCTTGAGCCAATGGCGTTTGGTTATCGGTGATGGTGGTTGTCGAATCCGGTCGCTGAGACGATCGTCCGCCGGAACCTCCGGAACCGCCTGAGCCGCCGCCGGAACCTCCGCCCGATGGTGGTGGAGAAGGAGGTGGCGTTGAGCCGTCATCTTTCTCATTGTAAATTGTAATTTCTCCCGTTTGGTCTTTTACAACGGTAAAAGTTTTTTCTTCCGAGTTTAATTTATATCCTTTCGGCGCAACGGTTTGCGTCACCTTGTATTCTCCGATCGCCAATTTGTCAAACAACAGCGTTCCTTTCGCATCAATCACGGTCTTGGTGATTTCCTTGCCGCCGCCGCTCAATTTGAATTTTGCGCCGGTAAGCGGCTCATTGTTTTTCTTGTCCAAATTGGTGATGCGCAATGCGCCTTCCTGTGGAAGTACCGAGCCGCCATCCAATTTGAAATCGCCGTTCCAATCGAGAATAAGCAGCATTTCGGTTCGCTTTTCATGATTTGGAAGAGCGTCCTTCGTAGTGACGAATACTTTCCACTTCGTATCCTTCGTTTCCGTCGGCGGTTTTACAAGATGTGCAAAGTTCTCGATGGAGAATTTGCCTGCGGAAAGTTCTTTCGCTTTCATCGGTTTGTTTTTGAGTTGCACTTCAAAAGCGGATACATCGCTACTTTGGCCGCCCGCTTTGACCTTGTCGAATTCGAAGGTGAACTCCGCCATCTTTATCGACGATTTTTTATCCAAAGTTTTCACATGAACACTTTTCAGCGCTTCGTTCGCAAAGCTGTATTCCTTACCGTCCGGTGTCAGCAATTTTGCCGGAATCTCTCGCTCGACAGGTGGCTGCGGAGTGGATTTTCCCGCTGTAAACTCGGTAATATTTTCCAATTTTACCGTAAAGCCGTTAAAGCTCTTGAGATACATCGTTTTGTAAATCTTATATTTGTCGCCGTCAGCCATATTCGGCTCATCGAAAGTTTGTGTGAGCGCCTCTTTCGGATTTGCTTTTTCGCGCTTGTTGTAAACTTCCTGCGTATCATTCTTGATGATTTTGGTCTCCACTTCCCATTCGAGATTTTTCTTTTCAAGAATGGCTTTGATTCCGTCCTCGCGAGAAAGGCTGCGCTCCACGCCGTTGACATCCCGACCGGTTTCGGCCATATATTTGATAAAATCGTCTCGGTCGCTGAATTCAGCTTTTCCGCCGTAACGAGGGGAGTCGCCCAAATCCCAATAGAAGAGCTCCAATACGCTGAGAGCCTGATTCAATTCTATTTTTTGATTCTCGCCTTTTGCGATGCTCTGCATGCTTGTTTTTTGCGGATAATAGATATCCACGGCTTTTTCAAACTCGATGCCGAGCTTCTTCATCTTGTTGATTTCATCAGCGGAAGGTTTTTCCGCCAACATATTCAAATTGACTTCAAATTTTGAAAGTGCTTTTCCGTTTGCCAATGCATCGCTCATTTCGTCAAGCGGCAAAGTCTTCAAATTGTTTTGGGTCAAATCCAAGCTGACGGTCGGCGTATATTTCGCATAGGTTATCATATTGCTCAACAATTTCGCCGGAACGCTTTCGATTCGGTTGTTCTCCAAATCTAAACGCTCGATTTGTTTCAATTTGCCCCAGCTGTCCGGAATTTTTTTGATTAGATTTCCCTGCGCGGTAATTACTTTAATTTTCGTTGCCGCACTCAAATCAGGCAAGTTTTCCAATCGGTTGTTGTAAATATGAAGCGCCTTGAGTTCTTTATTCGTTGAGAAGAAGCCATCCGACAGATCGGTCAGCGCATTGTCAAGCAGATAAAGTTCCTCCAGCTTTGTATTGTTTTTGAGCAAATCGTCCGGAAGAGATTTGAGTTTATTGTTCATCAGCGACAGCACTCTCAAATCCTTATTCTTGTCAAAGAGTCCCTTCGGAAGTTCTTCAAGTAAGCTGCCGTCAAAATCGAGATATCTTAAAGCGCTCAGATTGTCAAAAGTCTTCGGCTCGATTTTTGCTATCTTGTTACCGCCCAAAAGAATATGCGACACCCCGGTTGCATTTTCAAAAACATCCGCCGGTAAAGAAGTCAATTTGTTGGAATCCAAATTGATTGCCTTGATTTTCGGTCCGAGATGCTTCAGCAAGCTGATATCACTGATTCCGTAGTTTCCGAGATTCAATGTATTTTTCCCCGGATAGCCCGGAATGTCGATATTTGCCGGCTTGTCTTTACCGACTGCATTTTTCAATTCGTCGATGCTGATTTTTTTGTCATTGTCCGTATCCAGTCCGTTGTCAATCAACGCCTTGATAAGCGCTGCGTCACCGGTTGGAGCGGGAGCGTCGAAGAATTTATAATTGGTAAAGCCTTTAGTGACCTTGTAATCAAATTCAATGTCAAATTTTTTATAGCTCGGGTCATCGAATTGTCCTTTTTTCGCTTCATCGGCGACGGAAAGCAATGCGCTGAGCTTTTTGCCCTTGAGATTGCTCATGTCAACGATGTATTCGACTGCTATCGGGTCACCGTTGCCGTCGCTTTTCAAAACGACGGGATGCATTGATTCAAAATCATTATTCGCTTTGATGGCGAAATCCGCATAATCCTTTGCATCGGTGTGCAATAGGAACGAAATCTTCTTTTTGCCGTTTGCGACATAAAGTTTTGCGCGCGGATCCAAAATATTATCATAGTCGGATTTTTCGCTGCTTCCGACCTTGTAATTTTTGAGCGTCAAAGTATATGAGCCGTCCGCAAAATTCGAATCCAAGTTGAAATCGTCCGGAGCCGGTGCGCTCGGCACATAGACAAGCACCGAATCGTCTCCGAATGTAATTTCGAATTCAATCGGAGTTTTCGTCTTCGCATGCGCCACGACCTGTGCATTTGCGGTTCTCAACTGACCGTCGTAGTTAATGCCGAGGTCGGCGGGTCTTCCGAAATCTTTTCCGTTGACCTTGATATTTTTAATTCCTTGAGAATGTGGGAAGGTCAGCTTTTTGTCAAAGGTAACGAGCAATTCCTCATCGCCCCAACCCTTTTTCGTGATGACTTCTTTGATGTCGTATTCTTTGGCGATGCCGACCTTCGGTGGCGGTGGAGTTGGCGGCGGTGTATTGCCTCTGTCCGGCTTCACATAGCCGTCATCTTCGTACACCGTCTTCGAATCGTCTTCAAAAGTAAATACTACTTTGTGCTTATCACGCAATTTGAAATCGGCGACCGCCTCTTTTCCAATCGGATATTGATCGTAGATTCCCAATGCGCCGTTGGAAAGAATAAATACGATCATGCCCTTATCATCTCGCATCGGATAATCCAAATCATCGATGCTCACACCTTTAAGATGCTTTATCGTGGCATGAAGTTCCTTTGAGTCATATTCCGAATCCAATGACATTTTGACATATTCCGAGACGACGCCGGCTGCCGGGTCACCTTGTTTGTCGAGTTCAACGCCGACTATTTCAAGACCGTGGTTGAACGGTTTTCCGTCGGGATTGTCAAAAATCAAATCCTTTTCATCACCGTCATCCAAAGTTACTTTGATTTCATTTTTCATGAATCGAGCGGGATTTCCGTGAAAAACAATTTGATTTTCTACCACATCAAACTCTTTAATAGGGTCAAATCGCACTTCATTCACATGAATCGTTTTTACTTTTGCAAAAAAGTCTTTTGCATTCGCTGCGGTGGAAAAGATAATCAACTTATTTTCTTCCACCTTCGCTTGTAAAACGAGATTATCAAAATTAAGCGGAGTTGCAGCATTTGCATCGCCCGATGGATTTGCCGAAGCATTCGACTTCGAATCGGCGATGCTTTGTTTTGCATCCGCTGTGTCCGTCGTGGAAATCGGTCTGCCGAATTCCGATGCATGTACGAGCGAGCTGTTTGAGAAAACAGTCGAGCACAACATCAGCATCGCAAGCAGAGTGGATATCCACCTTTTTGTCTGTTTGTGCATATAAACCTCCTCATATTTTATATAGATAAAGGCTGAGCCTCTATACCTGAATGAATGATGTGCCGGGCACAAATTTTCTATATCATAAAGGAAAGCTTCATGAATCTGAAACTTTTCGTTTTTCTCTTTATTAAAATGCGGGTGATTCTTTTTCGATTTTCTAAAGTGGTTGCCGTTTCGATGGCAACGAATATCCTGTTTTATGTATCTTCCTTTTGCAAAAATAAAGGGCGGAATCAGCTGAAATTTTTGCCGCTTGGCATCGGATTTTATAAATCCGAAGGACAGAGGAAGATTCTTCACAAAGGGAATGGTTGATTCGAATTTTTTACTTGGACAAAATTGATTTCTTTGTTCGCTTATAAAAACTCGGTTTCACGATTTATAAATCGGAGTAAAATGATAGGATATTGTTATGGTAACATAACTTTTGTTATTTGACAAATTTCTTGGAGTATTTCTAAAAAACGCTTTTTCGAAACAAAAATTTTTGCTAAAGGAATTGATTTTGCAATACTGAATTGCAAAATACTTTTTAAATAAATAGTTTTTTGTTCAAAAAGACTTTTCGATTATCGGAATTTCGTTTGCATTATAAAAATTTATATTTGCATTATGAGATTTCGTTTTTTTGAGATTTAATATTATTTATGTTTTTGAAAAAATGCGGAAGTCATTTCTAAATCGAATTTCCATACTTCTATAAAAAATAATTTCTTTCTATCCGCTTTTTTCAATCGTTTATTCCAATCATGCTTTTTCTGTTTGCAAACATAACCTAAATATCGCATCAATTTATTTGTATGTGTATTTTATCTTTGTTTTTCTTTGTGTCCGCGAAACGCGAATTCAAATCTCTTGACAAAGTTGCAAATAGTTTGGTCGTAATACTGAAATTTGATTAGTGGTCGAGAATAATACTTTTGCGTTTTGGTACAACGGGGGGTTATGAATCTAAACTGATTTTTTTGAACAAAGCGATTCTCTGTCGCATGGAGAATCAAAGAACGGTTATTGAAAACGCAAATGGTCGATTTCTTTTTGTATGAGAAGATGAAAAAATGGAATCGGAGAAAAAGAAAATCCTCTGTTTTTCAACAAAGGATTTCAGATGGCGGAGACGGTGGGATTCGAACCCACGTGCCTCGAAAGGCAACTCGATTTCGAGTCGAGCTCGTTATGACCACTTCGATACGTCTCCAAGTTTAAGTTGTCGGATGGATTGGAAGGACGCGAGAGAAATCTCTCGGCGTCCATGAATTATTTCGGGCTGTTCTCTTCCGCTTTCTCCCGTGCAGCCTTTCGGAATCGCTCGATGACTTTTTCGTAATTCGCTTCGATATGAGGGAAGACGCAATTACTGCAATCTTTGATTCCATTGGCCAAGATTCGAAAATTCCCGCCGCAATCGGTTAGGTACAAAGGGCAGTAGCAGAAAAGACAATTCATATTTTCCAAGTTGTGACATGGATAGTATTCACAACTTCGGTTTTCGAAATACTTGTAGCTCATAATGCCTCCAAACCTATCAGTCAAACCGTTAATACCTACATCTATTATATAATGTAGTTGAGCGAAGCGCAAGATAAAGTCATCAAATAATAAAAACTGTCAGCAGTTATTTTTAATCGGTGCTGAATCTGCGGATGATTCCGAAAATGCTTATGCTTGCGTCTTCGGATTGAAGTTCAGTTTGGCAAAGCTTTTGTCGAGCCAAGTCGTCATCGTTTCCAAATGTTCTTCGGTGTGGAAAAAATGCTCGCCGTTCGGAATGATTTCGACATCGGCATCAAATTTTTTTGCAAAATCGAGAATGGTATCCATCTCGCAGGTTTCGTCCGCTTCGCCGTACAGAATATGGGTCGGGCTTTGCCAATGCACGATAGGGTGGGAGAGCACATATAAATAAAAATTCCAATTCAGCTTTTCGCCGCTCGGTGCAAGTATCGTATGCTCTCTTTCGAGCATCGTTTCGTCGATTCGACATTGAGTCATAAGATTGTTCATCAACCGGGACATATCGACAACCGGTGCAACAAACCAAGTCTGTTTGAAACTTTCTCTTTCAAAAGACAGCAAAGAAAGATAGGCGCCCAGACTGTTGGCGAACAGCGAGATATGATTCCAATCTTGCTCGGCATAACGAAGAATCGTTTGGAATTCCTCGATGCAAAGCGCAAGCTCGATTAAAGAATCTTCCTTGCGCTCCCCATGCTCCGGCAAATCAAAACTCAGAACCTGAAATCCTTTGTCGGTCGCCCAAGCGGCAAAGCTGCGTATCAGTTGATTGCTTTTGTTTCCCCAATAGCCATGTACCGCAATTACCAAGTGGGGAGAAGAATCTCCCCACAGGATTGCCGGAATATGAGCGATTTTTATTTGCTGCTGTTTCATAAATATCTCCCGTTCGGATTAAAATTTTTTGCTCAAAAGATATTGCTGTCCCTCGGAGCCGTCCTGCTTTTCGGCATGATGACTTTCCAAAAAGTTTCGACATGCCTGATTTTGAGCGGAGATGGAAAAGCAAAGCGGTGTGCCGTCGGGAATATGCTGTTTCAAAATTCGAAGCATGACCTCGGCGATTTCATCGTATGCCTCCGATTTGTTCGGATGAATGAACAGATTGCAATCGGCAACTCGTCTTTCTTCGTCAAAGCGGCAGTTACACAATCCGATGAGGACATTGCTTTCCTTGCAGGCGATGACCCGACCGAGCTGTATGCTGTCCGAAAGCTCCTGCTCAATAATTTTTTTGTTTTGCGGACAAAATGATGAACTATGCTCCGGTTTTGCATTCAAAAAAGATACAAACTCTACCAATTCTTCCATTTTGAATGGTTTTGGATTTTCTTTCAAACAAAATAACTTCATAGCTCCCTCCTGTAAAGTCCACGAAATTTCATGGCATCTAAGTCAAAAACTGTATCACTGTAACGGCTTTTTGGCGATGATGCACAAATAGCCTTTTTTCTCCTCGCGATGAATCTTGATATTTTCAAATCCCGCCTGAATGAGCAAATTGCTCAATTCATCCGCTTCAAAAATTTTCATTCCCGAAATTTTGTCCTCCCATTTGAGATTTTTTTTGCTTCGGGTGGAAACTTCATTACATATCACGAAATATCCGCCTTTTTCGAGGACGCGGAAGACTTCACCGAATGCTTTTTGAATCGGATTCCAAAAATAAACGGTCTCAAATGCGCTGACATAATGAAAATGCTCGTTCTCAAAAGGCAAAGCGAGTACATCGCCCTGCGAGACTAAGCAGCGATTCTCTGAAATTGCCTGCTTATTGTGTTTTTGAGAAGCCTGTACGCTGACTTCGGAATAGTCCACGCCGTAAATTTTCGCCTGCGGGCATTTCTCCAGCCAGTTGGCGATATTGGCGCCGCCGCCGCAACCGACATCCAGCACCTTTTTATCCGTCGTCGTTTGAATTTGGGAAAATGCCCATTTTGCCATTTGACCATGCCCCATATTCATCATTTTAACCACCAATTTTCCTGCAAATCCAATTGGCTTCCTTGTGTTTTGTAAAAATCCCATCAAATCCTCCGGATGACTTCCAAAAACATTACCTATCTTTATAATAGCGAATATACGGGAAGTTTGCAAGATTGGAAATGAAGATTGAAGCAAGACTTTTTTGATGGAGAGCGCTCGTCAATCTTTTGGAGGAAATCAGGAAAGTTTTTGACGGTATAAAGGCGTGAAAAATTTCGGACAAAACAAGAGGACATCTCACGCAAGTTCGCCGGAATCTGCTGACAACTGAAAAGCTTTATGGTAGTATTATAAGAAATATCGTTTGAAGGAGATGAAAATGGATTCCATCGTAACTTTTATGCAAGAGAATTCCTGGGCACGCAAAGTTTTGATTACGGTGTTGTGTTTCGTGTTGGCATTTGTGATTATCAATGCCATCAACCGAACTTTGTTCAAAAGGATTTCGGACACGAACCGCGTCTATCGTACAAGAAAAGCTACCTATTATATAGTGAGTTTCATTTATATTGTGTCGATGTTTTTCGTATGGGTCGATACGCCGGGCTCACTGACCACTTATATCGGTCTCTTGTCCGCCGGTATTGCGATTGCGCTGAAGGATATTTTTTCCAATATCGCCGCTTGGCTTTTTATTTTGCTTAAGCGCCCTTTTTCCGTAGGCGACCGAATTTTAATCAACGGCAAGCGAGGCGATGTCATCGATGTGCGACTGTTTCAATTTTCGCTGATTGAGCTGAGCGAGCCGGAGGACGGCGAGCAGAGCACGGGACGCATGGTCGATATTCCGAATCACTATGTATTTTTGCACCCGATTGTAAACTATGTCAAAGGCTTTCGCTATATATGGAACGAAATCAAGGTGGAAATTACCTTCGAGAGTAATTGGCAGAAAGCGAAAAAAGAATTTGAGTGCATCGTGGACAAACATACCTTGCATTTTACCGATAAGGCGGAGCAGGCAATCAAGGAAGCGGCTCGCAAATATATGATTTACTATAAGAATTTTACACCCATCGTCTATACCGATGTGCGTCCGAGTGGCGTTTTGCTGACGCTGCGCTATCTGTGCGCACCGAAGGCGAAACGACAGACGGTCAATGATATCTGGGAAGACATTTTGAAAGTGATTGCGATGAACGATGACATCGATTTGGCATATCCGACCAAGCGCATCGTACAATAGGAGTCTTCTTTTTGAAAATGAAACAACCTCTTCTTGCTATGAAAGAGGTTGTTTTTTTACGATTCGTCATTTTCGCTCGCTTTACAAAATTTTTGAATCGCGATTCTATTTTTTTCCCATCTTTTCCAAAGTGTCGCCGGCGATACGAAATACCGTCCACTCATCCATCGGTACGGCGCCCATCGATTTGTAAAAGTCGATGCTCGGCTTGTTCCAATCCAGCACCCACCATTCCAAACGGCCGCAGCCGCGCTCGACGGCGATTTCGGCAAGTTTCTCCAGCAAAGCCTTGCCATAGCCTTTGCCTCGAAATTCCGGAAGCACGAACAAATCTTCCAAATAAACGCCGGCTCTTCCCAAGAAGGTCGAGAAATTGTGAAAGAACAATGCAAAACCGACTTCTTTTCCATTTTCCAAAGCGAATATGACTTCCGCCTTCTGTCTCTCAAAAAGCCATTCGTCCAAAATTTCTTCCGTTGCGACTACCTCATGCAACAATTTTTCGTAATCCGCAAGCTCTTTAATGAATTTTAGAATGAGCGGTACATCGGCGCGCTCGGCAAAACGAAATTCAACTTTACTCATAAGCTTTTTCGGCAACGCAAAACATATTCGGGGTAAAACTCAGCGTATGCCGCTCCTTTCTACTTTTATTGTAAATTGTTTAATAAGAATTGTAAAGAATTATTGATTTTGGACAAGTAAAATCATTTTTGTCTTAAAAAACGGATAAAAATCAGCGAGAAAAAATTTACTTATTGTAAAAGTCTCATTATGCAAGAATTTCGAGTGAATCTTGCAGGAAAATGTTGGAATCTTCATTTTGAGAAATGTTAAAGGCGATGTGAAACTGTTGCTCTAAATTGGAAAATCTAGTGCAAAACTAATTTTTCGTTTGACATCGGGTGGCTTTTAGAGTAGTATAAAAGATATAGATTTGAATGAGGAAAGATAATGAGAAAGAATAAGAATAACAGAAAATTGAATTTTGAAATCGGCAAAGGTTTAGCTTTACTGACACAACTCAGCATTTCTTTTCTTGTTCCGCTTTTTTTAAGTATATGGGCTACACAAGAATTGGCAAAGCGATGGCAATTGGGCAGCGGCTTTGTCATTTTTGGTATTTTGCTCGGAGTATCGGTCGGCGCTTCTTCCGCATACAATATGATTGCGGGAGCGTACGGGCTCTCCAAGAGAAAGAAAAATTCCGCGCCCAAATCGCAACGCTCGATTTTTGAAGTTGATGATTTTTTGAAAAAAGACCATCCGAAGAGCGAAGAAAAATCGGCGGATGACAAAAAGCTATATAATAAGGAAGCGATACAAAAAAATGATGCGGAAATATCGGGCGAAAAGGAGAAAAAATGACGCATTCAGATTTACGAGTTCGAGTGATTTCCTATGCGGCTTTCCTTTCGATTATCACCTTGGGCATCGGCATCTTCGTGGTGAAAAATGACGGAGCATTCGTCAAAGGGCTGCTCTTGGGATTTTCGATATCGGCACTGATGTTTTTGCAAACAGCGAAAACCGTTGAAAAAGCGGTGACGCTTTCGCCGGGCGATGCACAAAAATTGATGACTTCGCGATATTTCGCGCGCATGCTCATCTACGGAGCCGTTTTGGTGCTTTCGGCAAAGGTCCCGAACATCAACATATTGGCAACGACCTTGGGGCTCGTCAGCATTCGATTTGCAATTTTGGTGATGACGATATGGAACAAATTGGGATAAAAAATTACATTTTAGTTATCTCACACAACTTTTAGTCGATAGAATAAAAGATGTGTTTGAATAAAAAGGCAATGCCTTGACAAATTTTTCAAGAAAGGAGATCAACTATGGAGTTTGGAGCAAAAGTTGTTTATACTTTCAGCGAAGACATTCCACTCATCGGCGGATTTCGCTTGACGGAGACGCTTGTGGTCATGTGGGGGATTTCATTGTTTTTAATTATCAGCGCCTATTTGCTGACAAGAAATTTCCAAAAAGTTCCCAAAGGCGTTCAGAATGCGGTGGAAGTGTTGGTCGGTGCAATTTATAATCTGACAGCTTCAACCATGGGAGAGGACAAAATCGGATTTGCGCCTTACATCGGAACAATAATTTTGTTCATCGCATTTTCGAATTTATCGGGTTTGTTTGCGCTTCGACCGCCGACAGCCGATTTGAACACCACGCTCTCTCTTTCACTAATGACCTTTTTTCTAATCCATGGAAGCGGTATCCGCAAAAAAGGACTCGGAAAATATCTCAAAGGATTTTCGGAGCCTTTCGTTTTGCTGACGCCGATTAATGTGATTGGAGAACTTGCAACACCGATTTCATTGTCATTCCGTCTTTTCGGAAATCTCGTGGGTGGTTTGATTATCATGTCGCTGGTATATATAGCGCTGGGTAATCTTTCGGCAATGATCGGTATCAATATTCCGATATTGCAAATCGGAATACCGGTTATTTTGCATGGTTACTTTGATTTATTCTCAGGACTGTTGCAGACATTTATTTTCACCATGCTTTCGATGATATTCATCTCAGGAGCAATGGATTGATGACTCATTTTAACAAATTTCAAATATTAGGAGGATTACAACCATGGAAGGAATTACAGGTAAGGATTTAATTTTGGCATGCTCAGCAATCGGTGCAGGAATCGCGATGGTAGCGGGACTCGGACCGGGAATCGGACAGGGATTTGCAGCGGGTAAAGCGGCGGAAGCGGTTGGAAGACAGCCGGAAGCGCAAGGCGAAATCGTCAGAACGATGTTGCTTGGAGCAGCGGCTGCGGAAACAACAGGTATCTATTCACTTGTTATTGCGATCATCTTGCTATTCGTAAAACCTTTAGTATCTTAGTATGAACCGATTTGGTAAATACAAGAAAGGAGATACGCAATGGAACATGCAGGATTGATTGATATTCAGCTTTGGCAGATGATATTCACCATCGCCAATATGATTATCCTTTTCTTGGCGCTCAAACATTTTCTTTTTAAGCCGGTCAAAGAATTCATGGACAAAAGAACCCTTGACATTCAGACTGCGATAGAAGAAGCGGAACAAAAGAATAAAAAAGCGGATGAAGCCTTGCAGGAATACGAGGCAAGATTGGCAAGCGCGCAATCGGAGGGCAGAGAAATTGTTGAAAAAGCAAAAAATTCGGCTCAAATTCGTGCGGAAGAAATTGTCGAGCAGGCGAAAGAGGAGTCCGCGAAATTAAAAGAGCGAGCATTCAAGGATATTGAGCTGGAAAAAGACAAGGCGCTTCGAAACCTCAAAGGCGAGGTGGCGGATATGGCGATTTTGGCTACGGAAAAGCTGATTGCAAAATCAATGGACGGTCAAGCAAACAAAAGCCTTATCGACGAAGTGATCAACGAGATAGGTGACGAGCAATGGTCGAGTTAGTAACAAAAAGCTATACCGATGTTATCTTTGGCTTGGCACAGGAAGAAAATCTTCTGAACGAAATCGGCTCGGAGCTTTCCGAAATCGCAACGATTATACGGGAAAATCCGCAGTACATGGTTTTTTTGACGAGCCCGCAAATCGCAAAGGCTGAAAAAATTGCTTCCGTCGATTCGATATTCGACAAAAAAGTGGAGAACACGACCAAGAATTTTATCAAAGTATTGATTGGCAACGGGCGTGCGAGCTATCTTCCGGAGATTGCGAAATACTATCGTAAACTCCAAAGAGAATTTGAAAACATCGCTTATATCGAAGCAATAACCGCCATTGAGATGGATGAAGAGCAAAAACAACGCTTGATTGAAAAGCTGGAATCCAAGTTGGGACAAAAAGTCGAACTGAACAATATAATTGATACGAGTATCATAGGTGGTATGAAAATCCGAATTGGAGAAAAATCTTTGGACGCGAGCATCAGCAGCCGTCTGAGAGCGCTTCACTCGGAGTTAATCAAATAACTGAGCAAGGATGTGATAAATAGATGAATCTTAGACCTGAAGAAATAGGCGCAATCATCAAAGAGCAGATAAAAAACTACGACAAGAAGCTCGAAGTTTCCAATGTCGGAAGTGTTATGCAGGTCGGTGATGGAATTGCGCGCATACATGGGCTGGAAAAGTGTATGGCTGGAGAGCTTCTTCAGTTTGCCAACGGAGAATATGCGATGGCGCTCAACCTTGAAGCGGACAGCGTAGGTGCCGTTATGCTCGGCTCTGATGAAGAAATCAAAGAGGGCGATGAGGTAAAGCTCACCGGAACGGTCGTACAGGTACCGGTTGGCGACGCGCTGCTTGGAAGAGTAGTGAATGCACTTGGACAGCCGATTGACGGCAAAGGCGAAATCAAAACGACCGAGTTTCGTGCGGTGGAGACGGTTGCGCCGGGAATTATTGACAGAAAATCAGTACATGAGCCGCTACAAACGGGAATTAAAGCAATCGATGCGATGATTCCGATCGGTAGAGGACAAAGGGAACTTATAATCGGCGACAGACAGACGGGAAAGACGACGATTGCCATCGACACCATTTTGAATCAAAAAGGCGGCGATGTAATCTGTATCTATGTAGCGATTGGACAAAAACGCTCGACCGTTGTTCAAATTGCCGACATTTTGGAGAAAAACGGAGCGATGGACTACACCATCGTCGTGTCCGCAACCGCGTCGGAGCTTGCGCCGCTACAATATTTGGCACCGTACTCCGGCTGTGCGATGGGCGAATACTTTATGCATAAAGGAAAACATGTCCTTTGCATCTATGACGACCTATCCAAACATGCGGTCGCATATCGCTCGCTTTCGTTGCTTCTTAGAAGACCGCCGGGTCGTGAGGCATATCCGGGCGATGTATTCTATCTGCACTCCAGATTGTTGGAGCGTGCGGCGAAACTATCCGACGCACAAGGCGGCGGCTCACTGACGGCGCTTCCGATTATTGAAACCCAAGCGGGCGATGTATCCGCATATATTCCGACCAATGTTATCTCCATCACCGATGGTCAGATATTCCTGGAGACCGACTTGTTCAACTCCGGTGTTCGACCGGCGGTGAATCCGGGAATTTCCGTATCCCGTGTTGGAGGAAATGCACAGATAAAAGCAATCAAAAAAGTTGCGGGAACACTCAAGTTGGCATATTCGCAGTACAAAGAGCTGCAAGCCTTCGCGCAATTCGGTTCCGACCTTGACGCCGACACCAAAGACCGTTTGGCAAAAGGGGAGCGAATCGTGGAAGTGCTCAAGCAGCCGAATGCATCGCCGATTTCGGTAGAGCATCAGGTAATGATTATGTACGCGGTCAACAACGGATATCTCAAAGAAGTTCCGGTAGAAAATATCAAAGAATTCGAAGAAGAATTCTATCACTATATGGACGATACGCATCCGGAAGTGGCGGACGGCATCCGCAAAACCAAGGAGCTGTCCAAAGAAATGGAAGAGGTTCTCAAAACTTCACTGGTTGAATTTACAAAGAGCTTTTTGCAAGGAAGATAGTTAAAGGAGGAAAACATGGCAGGCGGTAGCATGAAAGACATCAAGCGACGCATACGCAGCGTCGAGAGCACGATGCAGATTACAAAAGCCATGGAACTGGTTGCATCCTCCAAGCTGAGAAAAGCGAAAGAAAAAGTGGAGCAATCCAGACCATACTTTAACATCATCAGAGAAACGATACAAAATATTTTGCACCACACCAAAATTACCGATTCGCCTTATACGGTGGAGCGAGAAGTCAAAAATTCACTCTACATCGTCGTGGCGGGTGATCGCGGTCTGGCGGGCGGATACAATTCAAATATGCTGAAAGCGGCAGTCAATGAAATGCAGGGCAAAAATCCCAAGATTATAACGGTGGGAAGAAAATCGCAGGAATACTTTGCGAAAAGAGGCTACGACATCATCGAGAACTTTCCGTATATCGCGGAATATCTCAACTTTGTCGATACCGCAAAAATCGTAGGCTTTGCGCTCGACGCTTTTGACAAAAAAGAAGTGGACGAAGTATTCATTTGCTATACCGAGTTCGTATCATCGCTTTCACAAGTGCCGAGAATAAGAAGGCTGCTTCCGCTCATCAAAGAAGGGGAGCCGACACAAAAATCGGGCGATATCGAATACGAACCGTCGGCGGGAGCGGTATTCAAAACTTTGGTGCCGAGATATTTAGAGGGAATTGTATATTCGACAATTATTGATGCGTATGCAGCGGAGCAGGGCGCAAGAAGAACTGCTATGGAATCTGCGACGGACAATGCGAATGAAATGATTGAGGGACTGAACTTGCAATACAACCGAGCAAGACAGGCGGCAATCACACAGGAAATTTCGGAGATTGTCGGCGGCGCGGAAGCCCTACAATAATCCTACCAAGGATAAGGAGGAAAAATAATGAACAAAACCGTAGGAAAGGTAGTTCAGGTTATCGGACCGGTTGTCGATATTCAGTTCAACGCTGGCGAGCTACCAAACCTTTTGAATGCAATAGAGATTGACCTAAACGGAAAAACCTTGATTGTTGAAGTTGCTCAGCATATCGGGGACGATGTCGTGCGCTGTATTGCGATGAGCTCGACGGACGGATTGGTTCGTAATGTCGAAGCGGTCGATACGGGTCGTGCAATTGCCGTACCGGTTGGGAAAAACACATTGGGCAGAATCTTCAATGTCCTCGGCGAAGCGGTGGATAACAAGCCGGCACCCGAGACTGAAGAAAAATGGCCGATTCATCGACCGGCACCGAGCTATGAAGAGCAGGAAACGGGAACCGAGATTTTGGAAACCGGAATCAAAGTAGTCGATTTGATCGCACCGTATTTGAAAGGTGGAAAAATCGGACTCTTCGGGGGAGCGGGCGTTGGAAAAACCGTAATTATTATGGAGCTTATTAACAATATCGCGAAACAGCACGGAGGAATTTCCGTATTCTCCGGCGTCGGCGAGAGAACGCGTGAAGGAAACGATCTCTACAACGAAATGATTGAGTCCGGCGTTATCAACAAGACGGCACTCGTTTACGGACAGATGAATGAGCCGCCGGGAGCGAGAATGCGAGTTGGACTTTCCGGACTGACGATGGCGGAATACTTCCGAGATAAAGAAGGACAGGATGTGCTTCTGTTCATCGACAATATCTTCCGATTCACGCAAGCGGGCTCCGAGGTTTCGGCTTTGCTCGGTCGTATGCCGTCAGCGGTTGGATACCAGCCGACTTTGGCAACCGAGATGGGAGCATTGCAGGAGCGAATCACTTCTACAAAATCCGGCTCCATCACATCCGTACAAGCGGTATATGTACCGGCGGACGACTTGACCGACCCGGCACCGGCGACAACATTTGCGCACTTGGATGCCACAACGGTATTGTCGAGAAATATCGCATCGCTCGGAATCTATCCGGCGGTGGATCCGCTTGATTCCAACTCACGAATTCTTTCACCGGAAGTTGTCGGTAAAGAGCATTATGAGGTGGCGCGCGCCGTACAATCGACATTACAACGATACAAAGAACTGCAAGACATTATCGCGATTCTCGGTATGGACGAGCTTTCCGATGAGGACAAGACGACCGTTGCCCGAGCGCGAAAGATACAAAACTTCCTTTCTCAGCCATTTACGGTTGCCGAGCAATTTACCGGAATGGAAGGAAAATATGTTCCGCTCAAAGACACCATCAAAGGTTTCAAAGAAATTTTGGATGGAAAGCATGATGAAATTCCGGAGTCGGCATTCCTTTTCGTCGGAACAATCGAGGAAGCATTGGAGAAAGCAAAAAAGGAGGACTAGATTATGAGCGAATTTAATTTGCGTATAGTTACTCCCTACAAATTATTTTTTGAGGACAAAGTACAAGGTGTGATTGTGCAAACGACCGAAGGCGAAATGATGGTTTTGCCGAATCACATCAGCTTTGCCGCCATACTCAAGGTGAGCAAGGCGACCATCAAGCAGGATAACAAATATCGTGATATCACATTGGCGGGCGGCTTGTTACAGGTGTCCAAAGAAGCGGTGACGATTATCAGTCACGCAGCGGAATATGTTGATGAAATTGATTTGGCTCGCGCGGAAGAAGCGAAGAGTCGTTTGGAAGAGCAAATCAAGAAAACCGACAAATCCGTCGAAGTGGAATTGCTCGAGTTCAAACTCAAAAAGTCCATCAATCGAATCAACGCAAAACAATAAGCAACACAATGAAATTCGGTTCGCTAAAAAACTCAGATGCAGGCAGTTTTTGAGAATGGCGAACGAATCGCAACATCGGATTTAATGCAAGTGAATTGCATTTATCAATAAAATACCATTTACCAAGAGATACCATTGGCGACGCTGATGGTATTTTTTGTTGCGAAAAAGTTTTGGCATACTAAAGAATAAAGTAGAGAGAAATCATGTTTTTTCCGTTCCGACAAAACGGCGCAGCACTTTTCTACAAGGCAGTGAGCTACGAAGGGCTATTTAATACTAAACCATAGATGAAATAATAATTGTTTCGTTCCTATGGAACGGCAAAGCGGTGGGGTTCCAGACCTAACCTGATTTTCAAGCAAAGCGATGAAATTTTTATAAAAAAAGACTCATCCCGAAGGATGAGCCTCTCAAATTATTCAAATCTAAATCGTAAATCGCGTACACCGGAGATAAGCAGGCATATCGCCAAGATGAGTAATGTCATCATTGCGAACGGATTCAACAGCGTACCGGTTTTCGGTGCTTTGGAAATCGATGCAACCGCTACATTCGCTCTCTTGTTTGCAGCCTTGGTTTTCGTATTTTTCGCTTTCTCTCGATTTGCTCCCTGAAGATTTGTTTTGTTCTCTTCAGAGGATGGTGTAAAGTTCTCTGTCAACGGAGTCGGATTATCACGAATTTCCGTGGACGGTTGTGGCTCAGGAGTACTAGGTGTGTTCGGTGTACTTGGTGTTCCTGAATTGGAATCCGGACGAACAGGGCTTCGGTTGCTTCCACCGCCGCCTCCGCCGGTGCCTCCACCTGAGTTTCCGCCGCCTTGATTTCCGCTTCCGGAAGGTGTATCTTTTTCGTTTCGAATGATAACTTCCTTCGAGTCGCCGGCTTTCAATTCAACCGTTACCGGAGTAGGGTTGAGTTTGTAATTGCCGCTTGGAGCGGATATCTGAACGATTGTATATTGTCCCGGCTCAAGATCTTTTACTTCCAATCGGCCGTTCAGCGTCATGATGGTAAATCTTGATGAAACATTGCTTGTAATTTCAAATTGTGCATTTCTAAGCAGTGAGCTGTCCGAACGGTCTTCGTTGACAACGATGATGGTTGCTTTTTGAACCGGATTGCCACCACCGCCGGGATTTCCGCCCCCGCCTTGGTTGGTGTCCTTCACATTCTTGATAAGAACCTCAGCCATCTTTCCTGCTTCAACTTTTACGGTTTGTGCAGTCGTGTTGAGTTTATAACCGCTCGGTGCAATCACTTGTTTTACGGTGTACTCACCCGGCTCAAGATCCTTAACTTCGTACACGCCGTTTAATGTCGTTACTTTGAATGTCGGTGTCTGCGCGCCGGATACTTCAAATTGAGCGTTTTTCAGTAGAGAATTGTCTTTCTCATCCTGATTTGTAATTTGAAGGCTGCCTTTTTGTGCCGGAGTATTTCCTCCGCCACCGCCGCCACCCGGACCGCCGCCTTGGTTGCCGCCGTCTTTTTCGTTGAGAATGGTTACTTTGGCAATTTCATTGGCAACAACGGTTGCCGTTTTTTCTTCACTGTTCAATTTGTAACCGCTTGGAGCAGTTGTTTGAACAATTTTATATTCGCCCGGAGCAAGACGCTCGCTCAATACGATGCCGTTGGTATCCGTTACGGTAAGCTCGGCATTCACATTTGCTCCCGTCACTTTGAATTTCGCACCGCTGAGTGGCGCATTGTTGCTCTTATCCAAGTTTGTAATTTGGATTTGACCGTCGGTTACGACCGGTTGTTTTGTGTTGTAAATAATAACTTCCGCTGTCTTTCCGGCTTCCACTTGAATCGTTTGCGGATTCGAATTGATTTGGTATCCCGCCGGAGCGGCAATTTGTTTGATCGTGTATTGTCCCGGTTCAAGGTCTTTTACTTCAAGCATACCTTCCAATGTAGTGATGGTGAAGTTTCCGGATGCGCTCGTAATTTCAAATCGAGCGTTTTTCAAGATAGACTTATCCTGCTCATCCTGATTGATGACCTTCAAAACACCTTTCTGTGCCGGAGTATTTCCGCCGCCACCGCCGCCGCCCGAGCCGCCGCCTTGGTTACCACCGTCTTTTTCGTTGAGGATGGTCACTTCCGCGGTTTGTCCGGCTGCAACTTGAATCGTCTTGGTTTCCGCATTCAATTTGTATCCGTTCGGTGCCGTTGTCTGAACGATACTGTACTCGCCCGGAGCGATTGCGCCGGAGATGACAATACCGTTTGACTCCGTTACGGTAAGCGTAACATCAACATTGTTGCCCGTTATCTTGAATACGCCACCGGTAAGCGGTGTATTGTCTTTTTTATCCAAGTTGGTAATCTGAATCTTTCCTTCCGTCGCCGGCAATTTTTCGTTCTTGATAACGACTTCCGCCGTTTCGCCGACTTTTACTTCGACGACTTCAGGGCTGTCGTTCAATTTGTAATCAGCCGGTGGAATGATCTGTTTTACAGTGTACATTCCCGGATCCAATTCGCCGGTCTCAACTTTTCCGTCATTTGTAGAAATTGTAAACTTCGAACCGTCGGCAGCTGAAACTTCGAATTGTGCATTGGTAAGCAACTTGTCGTCATTCTTGTCTTTGTTTACGATACGAAGCTTACCTTTTTGAGGAGCAGCCGGTGTCTTTTCATTTCGGATAACAACTTCCGCTGTCTTTCCGGCTTCGACGGTTGCGCTTTGTTCCTGTGGATTCAATTTATATTCGCCATCCGGTGCTTTTACCTGTTTTACTTTGTAAACGCCCGGAGCAAGTTCTTCTTTAACAACAAATCCCTGCTCGGTTTTTACGGTTTCAATCTTGTCTCCCGCTTCGTTAAAGATTGCAAATTCCGCATTTAGAAGAAGTTTATCTTCATTCTTATCCATATTTGTAATCTTTAGATTTCCTTTGGTAGGAGCAGGAGGCGGAACGACATTCTTTTTGTTCAGAATGATAATTGCCGTAATATTGCCTGCGGTTACCTGAGCCTGATACTCATTTTCGTTGAGTTTGTAATCTCCGGTTGGCGGAGTAACTTGACGAATCGTATAAACGCCCGGCTCAAGTTGTTTTGTAAGCACTACCCCGTCCGGAGTTGTAACTTTGAATTTATCGCCCTTCGGTGTAGTAATTTCAAATTCCGCATTGTCCAGAAGTTTTGGAGCCCCACCTTCTTCCTGATTCGTAATTCGAATCTGTCCGGTTGTCGGCGGTGCCGGTTTCTTCTCGTTTTTAATGGTTGCGGAAACCGTCTCGCCTGCAACGACATCCACTTCCACCGCATTTTTGTTCGGTAGATAGTCGCCGTCCGGCTCGGTAATTTGAACAATGGTATATTTTCCTGCCGGCAACTCCTGCGTTTCCATGGAGCCGTCAGCATCCGTGATCGTAACGGTTAAATCCACACTTGGTCCTGTAATTTTGAATACACCGTTTTTCAAAGGCGCATTCGTTTTGGAATCCAAGTTGATAAGTTTGATTTTACCTGTTGTCGGTTTCGGCGGAATCTTCGTATTCTCGATGATAATTTCGGATTCTTCACCCGCATTGACCAAAACCGTTACGGTATCTTTTTCCTGCTGATATCCGTTTGGAGCTGTTTCCTGGTAAACGGTGTAGCTGCCCGGCTCAAGATCGGTAAATACTTCGGTACCGTCAGCTGCGGTAATCGTAAATCCTTGCTCACCGTTCGGCATATAAAGTTTGAAAACACCGTTTTGCAAAGGAGCCTTGGTTTCTTTATCGATATTTTTGACCTTGAGGCTTCCTTTTGTTGGAGCCACCGTAATTTTTTCGTTTTCAACAACCAGCTCGACAACCGCTTCAAAAGGAACCGTTACGGTATGCTCCGTAGTATCGATCTTGTAACCGTCTTTTGCTTTGGTTTGCGTTACTTTGTAATCCCCCGGTTTAAGAAGCCCGGAAGTTACCGTTCCGTCCGGTCCGGTCACTAATTTGCCGACACCTTCAATATTAAACTCGCCGCCTTCAAGCATCACCAAAGCATCTTTCTCTTTGTTGATAATTCGAATTTGACCTTTTTTCGTACCGATGATATTTCCGCCGGCACCATCCAAATTGATTGCGCTCGACGAATCATGTCCTAAAATGCTGCCGTCGCTTGCAACGATTTTTGCGTCATTTGTAATTGTTGTCGAGAAAACGGGATAAGTTGTGTAATAAGAAACTTTCGCCTGCTTACCGTTAATTACATCACTGATAAAAGTAATATCCATCGACATACCGTCTTTGCCGTAGCTTACGGTGTAGTCCTTACCTTCAACAAGTCGTTGATTATTGTCCGGAGCACCGATCCATTCGCCCGCATTATTGTATGCCTGCAATGCGATAATCGGACCGAGATCCTGTCTGTAAGTTGCGTTTTCAGTTTGGATACGGTCATGAATCGTTGCGCCGTTGAGATTTTTCTTTCCGAGATTCAATCGGATAAACCAGCCAACCGTATTGTCCGCCAAAGAACGCGCTCCACGATCTTCCCACTTCACGAGAACCTCGTTGGAAACATCATTTGTAATATACTCGATAAAATGAGTAAGTGAAAAAGTCTGATTTCCTTCTACTTGAAAAGGAAAAGTAACATCCGTGTTATAAGAGTCATCTACAAGAAATGTTGCAAATGCGTAAAGATTTCCCTTCACATTCTCAAGCCCGTTTACTTCGTCCGTAAGCGTCATCGTGATGGAGCCGCCACCACCGCTTTGGACATCGAAACTTGCTTTTCCGACCACCTTGTCTCCGATTTTTAGATCCAAATCACCTTGTCTTGACAGTTGCATATTTTGCGGAAGATTGATTCGAAGATAATCTCCGCCTACAAGGTCCGTGTAGCGAGATGCGTCCCAGTTGATATTGATTCGCACCTCTTCGTAGCGTTGAAATTTGTTATCCGCCGGCTTGTCGGATGAACCCTTATGCGATAAATAAATTTCGGTTATGGAATCACCGATGTTTCGTCCATTCGCATAAGACGCCTGGGTTGGCATTACCGTCGTCACGAATAAAGAAATGATCATCGTGATCGACAATAATATCTTGCCTATTGCTCGTTTTTTCATTTTTTCCCCCTTTCGAGCTATAAAAATATAAAATCAATGTCTGTTCTGAAGTAAAGCCTAAGATGTAAAAACATTAGAATAAACATGTCATTATGAACTCTGTTTCGCAAGTGGAAATCAAATTTCGAATATCCACTTCGACTTCTTTACTTAACGGACTTATTGAGATTATATTTTACCATAAAACGAGGCACAAAATCAACTGTTAATTAAAAATGAGACGCATTTGATTACCGAAGTGAAACCTAGTGATTACAAACATTTCTGCTTGAATTGGAATTAAGTGGTGGCTAGTTAGAAAAAAATTTTTATAAAAAGCTCTTGACAAAGAATATTCAAATCAGGATTGTAGCCTCAAAATATTAAAAACAAAGGCATATTTGTAATAGAAAATTAAAATTTAATTTCCGGGGAAATTATTGAATTTCACAGATGAATAAACGACATATATAAATTCAAAATCCTAAATGCAAGGGAATATCAAAACAAGATTCTATAAAAAAGGCGGCATAATTAATTTTGATTTTGCGTTCGGAATAGAATGGCAAGAGGTAAGTTATTTTGTGATGTTGAATGAAAGATTCGTACTGAATTTGCAAAAGACGATGATGAATCAAAGTGCGGGATTCGCATTTCATCACAGGTCGAAAATCAAGAGTGAAAAGAATGCCAATAAAATCAAGTTGCCTTTTGAAACTTATAATCGAATTATAAAAAATACTGCAGTTTGCAAGATGGGCTCTTGCATTTTTTATCGAAAAGCGACAACGCAAATACGAAGTGAAAATGCAAAAATCAAATCCGAGCAAAGAACTATGTTTTGCTTGTTTTAATGTATTTGTGGAAAATGTGAGTTAAAGAATAAAATTCGATAAAGAAAAAGTGAAACGATAGTTGCCGTAATGAAAATGAAAAAGAAAAATCCTTTTGCAAGTTGAGAGTGAAAATTTGCAGATTCCACTTGCAAGAAGACTTCGTGATGAAATTTTTATTGCTGTTTTCAGACAATGGTGCTAAAATAACTCTAGGTATTGACGATATCTAATTGAGAATGAATCAAACAATGGCGAATGATTGTAAATTCATCTGCGAAATGAACTTCGAATCGGGTTGAAAAGAGGATGATTTGAATTTCAAAGAGATGGGTTTCGGGTAGAAATCGCGAGATGAAAGCGGATTTTGTTTTGGATTTCATTAGGTGAGTTCAACATACAAAACTGCATTTTGACAGATATGCTTCCGATAACACTGTATTAAGGAAGCTTTACCGCTCACTCGCAAAAGAGCGGCGACTGTCCGAGCTTAAAATTGTTTGTCATTCATTCGAAGGTTTTGTTTATAATGAAGGCATTGCCATCAAAATTGGAGGGAGAAACTGTGAAAAAACTGATAACCAATGTTTCCTGGTGCAAGGGCTGTGGCGTTTGCGTCGCGTTTTGTCCAAAACAGGTGCTCGAAATCGAGCATGGAAAAATTAAAATCGCACGACCGGAGGATTGTATCAAATGTGGTCAATGCGAATTGAGATGTCCGGATTATGCAATTTATTTGGATGAGATAGTGGAGGAAACAAATGAGTAAGACGAAGAAGAAAGTGTTGATGCAGGGCAATGAGGCATGCGTAAACGGAGCATTGTATGCCGGGATGCGTTTTTTTGCAGGCTATCCGATCACGCCGTCAACGGAAATTGCAGAGCTGTCTGCACTCCTGTTGCCGAAAGTGGGTGGCAAATTTATACAAATGGAAGATGAAATCGGAGGAATGGCGGCTTGTATCGGCGGCTCGGTGGCGGGACTCAAATCCATGACCGCGACATCGGGACCGGGATTCTCGCTCAAGCAGGAGAATTTGGGCTACGCATGCATTGCGGAAATTCCTTGCGTCGTAGTTGATGTTCAGCGCTGCGGTCCATCGACGGGATTGCCGACTTCACCGTCACAGGGCGATTATCAACAGGCGAAATGGGGAACGCATGGCGACCACCCGATTATTGCGCTTTCGCCGACTTCCGTAAGAGAAACTTTTGATTTAACCGTCAAGGCATTCAACCTTGCTGAAAAATATAGAACACCGGTCATCTTGCTGATGGACGAAATCATCGGACACTTGCGCGAGAACATTGAAATTCCGGAGCCGGGCGAGCTTGAAGTAATCGAGCGCAGACTGCCGGATTGTGAGCCGTCCGAATACAAACCGTTCTCTTTGAGCGAAAAAGTATCGCCGCTTGCACCATTCGGCTCAGGCTATCGATACAATATTACGGGACTTTTCCATGACGAAACGGGATTCCCGACCAACAACACGACGATGGCGGGCAAGCAGCTCGACCGGATGATGACCAAAATCTCGGACAACTACGACATCGACATCAATGTCTATGAAGAATTTATGATGGACGATGCCGAAGAAATTTTCATCGCATTCGGCGGCATGGTGCGCTCCGTCAAAGAAGCCGTTGTCGAGCTTCGTGAAGAAGGACATAAGGTCGGACTGTTCATTCCGAAAACCGTATGGCCATTCCCTGAAAAACAGGTGCGGGATATTTGTGCAAAACATCGCGTATTCGTGATTGAAATGAACCTCGGACAAATGCTTCAGGAAGTCAAATTGGCGGCGGACGACAAGACCAAGATTCACGGAATCTACAAAGCCAACGGAGAAGTAATTACGCCGAGCGAAATCAAAGAGAGATATTTGGAGGTAAAAAATGCCTAGTCAACATATATTAAACAATTTCAGAGCCAATCGCCTTCCGCATATCTGGTGTCCGGGCTGCGGGCATGGGGTATTGATGAAATCCATCACCACGGCGATTGAAGAATTAGGATTGGATAAAAACAAAGTGGTCATCGTTTCAGGAATCGGATGTTCCTCTCGTGCGGGTGGATACATGGACTATTCCACATTACACACGACGCACGGACGAGCACTCGCATTTGCAACCGGCGTCAAATTGGCGAATCCGGACTTGCATGTACTTTGCATCATGGGAGACGGCGACAGCTCCGCCATCGGAGGAAACCACTTGATTCATGCATGCCGAAGAAATATCGACATCACCGCCGTCATCTTCAACAACAATATCTACGGAATGACGGGCGGACAATATTCACCGACGACACCGACCAACGACAAAGGAACGACCGCGCCGTTTGGAAATATCGATAGACCGTTCGACATTTGCGAATTGGCGGTAGGAGCGGGAGCAACCTATGTAGCGCGCTCGACCGCATACCATGCCAAAGCGATGTCCGGCTATGTCAAAAAAGGATTACAGCACAAAGGCTTTGCCGTCATCGAAGGAATGAGTGGCTGCCCGACCTACTACGGTAGAAAAAATAAAATCGGTTCCGCACCGGAGCTTTTCAAATTTATGAAAGACACCTATGTGGACAAAAAAGCGGCGGAAAAAATGACCGAAGAACAGTTGATCGGCAAAAGACTGATGGGCGAATATGTCAACAAGCAAGAGCCGGAGTACACCGAAATGTATCAACATATTATAGAAGCGGCACAGGCATAAGGAGGGCGAGATGAAAACGGAAATCAGATTGAGCGGCTCCGGCGGACAAGGAGTAATTCTTATCGGCGTTGTGCTTGCCGAAGCGGGAATCGAAATGGGAAAAAACGCCATCCAAAGCCAGTCTTATGGACCGGAAGCTCGAGGAGGCGCGAGCAAAGCGGAAGTGGTAATTTCCGATGAAGAAATTTATTTTACAAAAGTTTTGAAGCCGAATATATTTTTAGCTTTGACACAAGACTCCTATGACAAGTATAATGGAGAAGTAATAGATGGTGGAATCTGCGTAGTGGACGAAATGGTTCAGACCGGCGACGAGGCAAAAGCCAGAACCGTTTACAGCCTGCCCATCATCGATACGGCAATGGAAAAATTGGGCAAGTCGATGGTTACCAACATCGTGGCATTGGGCGCACTCAGCCAAGTGATTGAGGGGCTCAGTGAAGACGCTCTCAAAACCGCCATGCTCAACCGAATTCCGAAAGGGACGGAAGAACTCAATCTTCAAGCCTTTGCGGAAGGTGTCAAGCTAATGGATAAGTATAAGAAGTAGACAGGACTATGGGAAAAGCATCAAACGAAATCTTTTGGATGATTTTTCAGCTGCCTGTTTCGATGATGCTCGCCTATATACTTGATAAATTGCTGGGGGATCCGAAATGGTTCCCCCATCCTGTTATATATATAGGAAAGCTTATCGCGGCAACTGAAAAAGGCATACGCCAAATTGCAAAAACGAAATCGGCACTTAAAATCGGCGGATTGATTCTATGGCTCATCACCGTCGGAATTACCTTTGTCATCACGCTGCTTTTGGTCGGCTTTTCTTTTCGTGCGAATTTTTATCTCGGATTTTTCATCCAGACCGTCATTCTCTGGACGGGCATCGCGCGCAAAAGTTTGTCCGATGAAGCGAATAAAGTGTATGAATGTGTAAAAAACAAAAACTTGGCAGCCGCGCGCAAACAAATCGGCTACCTCGTAGGACGCGACACGACCAAATTGAAATTTGGCGAAATCATTCGGGCGACCGTCGAAACCGTTGCGGAAAATACCGTGGACGGCGTGACCGCGCCACTGTTTTACGCGATGATTGGAGGAGCGCCCTTCATGATGGCATACAAAGCAATCAACACGCTCGACTCCATGGTCGGATACAAAAATGAAAAATACGCCGACCTCGGATACTTCTCCGCAAAAATCGACGACATCGCCAACTTCATTCCCGCGCGATTGAGTCTGATAGGATTCATCTTCGGCTCCGCAATCAAAGGCTATGCCTACAACGACGCACAAAAAATTGCGGTGCGCGACAGAAAGAATCACAAGAGCCCCAATGCCGGCTGGTCGGAAGGTGCGATGGCGGGCGCATTGGGCGTACAACTCGGCGGAACCAATGTCTATTTTGGAGAAGTTGTTGAAAAACCGACCATCGGTGACAAATTGCGCGAGCTTGAGCCCGAAGACATCACACGCTCAGCCGAAATTATGAGAAAGACATCCGACATCATGCTGATGATGTATATTCTCATACTTGTCGTATCGGCTATTCAGCGATATCAGATTCGGCTATGGTAATTTCCGAGCCGAAAAAATTACAATTCAACGAAAGGAGTGATTCAATGGTAGAAGAAAAGCGCTTTGCGGTCCTGGTGGACGCAGAGAATGTTTCGTCCAAATACATAAAGTATATTATGGACGAAATATCCGACTATGGCGTCGTCACTTACAAAAGGATTTATACCGATTGGACACAGCCGCTCTCAAACGGCTGGCGCAATGTATTATCCGACTACGCATTTTCACCGATACAACAATATTCCTACTCATCGGGAAAAAATTCGACCGACTCCGCAATGATAATCGACGCGATGGATATACTTTACTCGGAAATGGTTGAAGGATTTTGCATCGTATCGAGCGACTCCGATTTTACGAAACTTGCGATTCGACTCAAAGAATCCGGCATGATGGTCGTCGGCATGGGTGAGCAAAAAACGCCGAAAGCATTCAGCGCCGCCTGCAATGTTTTCAAATATCTCGATATTTTGGCAGCCGATGACGATATGGGCGAAGAAAAAAATGTCAGCGAGATAATCAAAGGTCGCAGCGTAGAGCATCAAAAACTCATCAAATCCGAAAAACTTGAGAAATTCGATAAAAATGAAAAAAGTGACGAAAAAACCGTCAGCGAGCTCAAAGAAATCAACGAGACCATCCAAAAGATACTTTCCGACCGAGAAGAAAACGGAAAAAATATCAGCATCGGAGAACTCGGCAATCTGCTCGTCAAGCGCTATCCGGATTTCGATGTTCGAAACTACGGATACAGCAAGCTCTCCAAGTTTTTGGAGAACCAAAGCTTCATTCGATTGGAGCAACAGGGCAATTCCATGTATGCCACTTTGAGCACCCATGAGAGCGAAGAAAGTTTGCAATCCGAAATTGTCGGCATCGTCAAAAAGTCCAACAACAAAATCGGACTTTCCAAACTGTGCCAGATATTTCGAGACAAACATCCCAACTTCAATGTGCGCGACTACGGCTACACCCAGTTTCAAAAATTTCTTCAAGCGATTCCGGAGCTCAAAATAAAAACCGAGCAAAACGGACATGGAAACAAAAGCGTCACCATCAAATCCAAAAATTGATCCCATCTTTCACAGCGGGCCACAAAAGAATGGCAGCTGTTCGCAGCAATCGCTTTTTGAAAGATAGTATTTCGAATTCACTTTTTCAGAACAAAATAAAATTGATTTTGCGCTGGAGAATGCCTATATAATAGGAAGTTTTCCATTCGAATCTAAAAAACAATCAGGAGGCTACCCGTTTTGAGTAGCCTCCTGTTGTTAATCTGAAAACTTTTACTTAGCTTCATATTCTTCTCGGTTTTTTTGCTTTATTCGCTCGAATTCAATACCGAGTATATCCGAGATGGCCTTCTCACAAGTTCCTTTATCCGAGGGGTCGCGAACTACCAATGTATATTCCGGAGCATCTCCTATCGGGTAGTATCCTTCGAAGAAGTATTCTCTTTTTCCGGTTTCTCCGGAGAAGAACGAATCCATTTTACAGATAGGAAATTGGAATTCCCAACCGGATTCTTGTTGCTCTTTAATGATGTTGCGAATTTGAGAGAGATCATATTCGCTGCCGGCATTGTCGATACCGTCGGTGAATATGACGAAGAGAATCCGTTCATTCGGATTGTTTTTGGCGCTTTGCTCTTCCTTTGTATTGAGAATGATATTTCCGATGCAATCCAGCAAGGCGATTTTGCCGCCCGTCCAATATTCCCAATCGCTTATCGGACTTATTTCGCTGATTGGTGTCTCGTCGTGGAGAAGTTCATATTTGTGATTGCACAAGAAGGTGGTAACCGTCACATTCTCGGATTGCTTCTTTTCCTCTTCAATCATTGTGTTGAAGATTTGAATGGTTTCCGATTCAAGTTTTTCCATTGTGCGACTTCGATCCAAGATGAAGATGATTTTTTTCAATTCGTTTTTCATAGCATTCTCCTTTGAATTCAATATTGATTTTCTTTTACAAACTCAATATACCCCCGAAAAAGCGAATTTCGTCGCCTGAAAAGCGACATTTAACTGCCGAGCAAATTTTCTCCGAAAGTGAAGAGTGCGCGATTGATTTCAAAAATATCATAATATCTTTTTTCAAGATAATATCGAATGATGAGGTCGAATCGGTTGCTGTCGGAAAGCGCGAATCCGGCTTTCATCAATAGATTTTCGGTCTCCTCCAAATCCAATTTCAATCCGATGGCAAAAGCGATGGCGGTTGTTTTGCTCGGCTTGTAATCGGCATTGCTGCGGATTTTTGAAAAAAGTCGGCGGTCAACATTTGCTTTTTTGTACGCTTCGGCATCGCTCATTCCTTTTTCGTCAATCAGGCGCAGGAGCATTTGAGAAAAAGTTTCGTCCAAAGCGCTGACCGCATCCTTTAAGCTCCGCGGAGGATTCGCGTCTTTTTTTCCGATTTTTGTATCGGGGGCTTCGTTGACTTTGGGGAGAGATTGCTCCAAAAAGTCGGTGCGCTGTTCCTTTTCTTTTTTTGCATAGTAATCGCTGATATATCCGGTGACTTCACAATACGAATCGGAGGATAGCGACGCTCGATTGTAAATTACGAGATAGACCGTCATATCATGAGAGCGCAAAAATTTTGAAATGCTTGAGATGGCGACGGTCAACGCTTTTTCGACGGGATAACCGTAAGCACCCGCGGAAATCAACGGAAAAGCGATGCTTTGCAAATCATACTCTTTGGCAAGCAGCAGTGAATTTTTGTAGGCATTTCTAAGTAATCGTTCTTCATTATGATTCCCGCCCTGCCAAATCGGGCCGACGGTATGAATTACATAGCGCGCGGGCAAATTGTAGCCTTTGGTGATTTTGGCTTCACCGACCGCACAGCCGCCGAGCGTTTTGCATTCTTCAAGCAACTGCGCTCCCGCCGCACGATGAATCGCACCGTCCACTCCGCCGCCGCCCAACAAGGTGGAGTTTGCCGCATTGACGATGGCATCCGCAAGGATTTTTGTAATATCGTTTTGAATAATTTCAAGTGGCATAAGCATCCCTCATTTCATTTTCATTATTGATTTTCATTATAGCATATAGCATTTCGTTTTGCGAAAAAGAAAAAAACAGTTGAATAAATTTGTTCCAAAAGAAAAGTGATAAACTGTTTAACCTAAAAATGTATCATACAAGGATAATCGGTATGGCATTTTGATACGAAATTTCAAATCGTATTGAACAATTTCGTTGGTTGTGTTACACTAATTATGCAAAAATTTGAGGTTATAAAGGGGAAACGGGTGAGAATCCCGTACGGTGCCGCCACTGTGATGAGCTTTGCTCTAAGTCAGACTACCTTACGCACAACCACGCTCTACGGGTCATGGAGATGGATTGTTCCATCCCTGTCGGATGGATTTTTTTTGACCAATTTTAGAAAAGGAGCATTTTATGAGAAGAGATTTAAAAAAGTGGATTGCTTTTTCATTATCAGCGATGCTGATGCTGACAGCTTGCGGAGCCAAGCCGGAGAGTGGAGATACAACGACCAAAGAGCCGGAGCAGCAAACCGAAAAGAAACCGGGCATCGAGCGATTGGTAAATAAGGAAGAATTCGTGATTGCGACGGAAATTTTCGATGAAAGCTTCGACCCTTGTGCAGGATGGGGCAGCTATGCGGAGCCGCTGTTCCACAGTAAGCTGATGAAGGTGGTGGATACGACGCTGGAAAAAGACTTGGCGACGGACTACAAAATCAGTGAAGACGGCTTGACTTGGACTTTTACGATTCGTGACGATGTAAAATTCCACGACGGTGAAAAGCTGACTGCAAAAGATATCGCTTTTACCTATAACAATGCTAAAGAATTGGCGAGCAGCGTCGATTTGACGACGATGGACAAGGCGGTGGCAATCGACGATACTACCGTTGAATTTAAGATGAATACGCCGTATTCGGCATTCCTATACAATGCGGCATCGCTCGGTATCGTGCCGGAGCATGCTTACGGCGACTCCGCATCGTACAACAAAAACCCAATCGGATCCGGTCCGCTTAAATTCGTTCAATACGATGAGGGCGAGCAGCTGATTATGGAAAGAAATGATGACTACTATGGCAAGAAAGCGAATTTCAAGAAATTTGTCGTAGCGATTATGAATCCGGAATCCGCTTATGCGGCGGCGCAGGCGGGAACCGTTGATTTGGCAATCAGCAATCAGGCGTTGGCGGCAAACAAATTGGAGGGATTCAACCTCAAAGTGCTGGACACCTATGACTATCGCGTTATTTCATTCCCGACCGAAAAATCCGGTGGAAAAACCGAGCAGGGCGACCCGAAAGGAAATGATGTGACATCCGATGTGGCGATTCGTCGAGCATTATCGCTCGGAATGAAGCGCTCCAATATCGTGGACAACGCATTGGCGGGCTACGGAGAAGCCACTTTTGATTTGTTCGCTAAATTCCCGTGGGGCTTGGGCGACGATGCAAAATCGCTCAAGGACGGCGATGTGGAAGCAGCTAAAAAAATTCTTGATGAAGCGGGCTGGGTAGTAGGCAGCGACGGAATTCGTGAAAAGAACGGTGTCAAAGCGGAATTTGAATTGATGTACGGTGCATCGGCGCTTGAGCGTCAGGCGATTGCACTCGGCTTTGCGGAAGAGGCGAAAGCATTGGGCATCAATGTAAAACCAGTCGGATTGGATTGGTCTGAAATTGAAAAGAAAGCGAAAGTCAATCCGATGGTACTTGGCGGCGGACAATACAATCCGATGAATATTTCAAGACTTTACAGCAGTAAATATGCAAATCAATCGGGATGGTCGAATGTTGCGGGTTACAGCAATCCGAAGACCGATGAATATATGCAGAAGGCGATTACTTCGTTGACGGAAGAAGAAGCGAACGGCTACTGGAAAAAAGTGCTTTGGAACGGAGAATTCGGACCGAGTGCAATGGGCGATACGGTTTATATTCCGGTATGCTTTATCAAACAAATGTATTTCGTTCGAGACGGCGTGGATGTCGGAAGAGATGTTATTCTTCCGCATGATCACGGTCCGGCGATTATGAGTGACATCGTCAACTGGGATTACAACGGCTAATGTAAAGAACAAACAATAGTTTTTTCATAACTCGCTTGGCGAGCTCCGACAAAAAGTCGGCAGGTTTACGGTGAATGAATATTGGATAAACCTTATGGAGCAATATTTGTTCACCTCCTCCCTTTTTATCGGGAATTTGAAAATGAAGTGGTTTTTGAAGGAGGTCTTATGAAAAAGTTTCAAAAGTTTTGCGCTTTTGCCTTGGCATCGTTAATGATGTTGACCGCTTGCTCGGGAAAGAGCGAGCAAGGGGAGGCGCCAACGAATCCGAAGGACGATATGTCTCAAAAGCCGAGCATTGAGCGCTTGGCAAATAAAGAAGAATTTATTTTTGCCTGCAAAGTGTTTGACGGAAACTTTGACCCGTGCACAGGCTGGGGACAGTACGGAACGCCGCTTATGCAGAGCAAATTGATGAATATAAACAGCACATCGCTGGAAAAAGATTTGGCAACGGATTACAAAGTCAGTGAAGACGGTTTGACTTGGACTTTTACGATTCGTGACGATGTCAAATTCCACGATGGCGAAAAACTGACTGCAAAAGATGTGGCGTTCACCTACAACAATACGAAAGAAATCGGCGGGAAAGTGGATTTGACGACGATGGACAAAGCGGTGGCAATCGATGATACCACCGTTGAGTTCAAAATGAATACACCTTTCTCTTCCTTTTTATATAATACGGCGGCATTGGGAATCGTGCCGGAGCATGCCTATGGCGACTCCGCATCGTACAGCAAAAATCCAATCGGCTCCGGGCCTCTCAAATTTGTTCAGTACGATGAAGGTCAGCAGCTGATTATGGAGCGCAACGACGATTATTACGGCGAAAAATCCAATTTCAAAAAAGTCGTCATGCTGATGATGAATGCCGATGCGGCATTTGCGGCGGTCAAGGCGGGCAATGTGGATTTGGCGATTACCAATCAGGCATTGGCGCAGAGCGCTGTGGACGGATATTCCGTCAAAGAATTTGAAACCTATGACTATCGCGTGATTTCCTTCCCGGACACCAAGCCGGGTGGAAAAACGGAGCAGGGCGATCCGATGGGAAATGCCGTGACATCCGATGTGGCGATTCGTAAAGCCTTGTCCATCGGAATCGACCGAAACAATATGGTGGAAAATGTGCTCAACGGTTACGGCGAGCCGACCTTTGATGTGTTCAGTAAATTCCCTTGGGGCTTGGGTGAAGAAGTAAAATCGCTCAAGGATAATGACAAGGAAGCGGCGAAGAAAATTCTTGAAGAGGCGGGCTGGAAACTTAACAGCGAAGGTATTCGAGAGAAGGACGGTGTCAAAGCGGAATTTGATTTAATGTATGGAATCACCGCTTTGGACAGACAGGCGATCGCTCTGTCTTTTGCCGAAGAAGCGAAGGAACTGGGAATTATTGTGACGCCGAAAGGATTGGACTGGAGTGAAATTGAAAAGAATGCAAAGACTCAGCCGATGGTGCTTGGCGGCGGTCAGTACAATCCGATGAATATCTCCAGATTGTTCAGCAGCAAATATGCAAATCAAACCGGCTGGGCGAATGTAGTCGGTTATAACAATCCGAAAACGGATGAATATATGCAAAAGGCGATTGAGTCCATCGATGAAAAAGCGGCGAATGAATATTGGAAAAAGTCGCTTTGGGACGGAGAATTCGGACCGAGTGCAATGGGCGACAATGTGTATATTCCGGTGTGCTATTTGGAACATCTGTTCTTTGTGCGTGACGGAGTGAGTCTCGGCGCGGACATCGTATTGCCGCATGACCACGGTCCCGGCGTAATGGGCGATGTGGTTCACTGGGATTACAACGAAAAATAATTTCCTTTTTATAAACTATTGAACAATATCAGGAATGGGTGTGAGCGCTCATTCCTGATTGTAAAAGAAGGAGCTCAATTGAACAGTACAGTAAAATATATATTAAAAACGGTCGCCAAAGCATTTTCGCTGATTATCGCATTGTCCATTCTGACCTTTGTTCTGGCGGAGCTTTCACCGATTGACCCGGTCAAAGCCTATGTGGGTGCGGAAAGTCTGACCAGTCCGGAGCAGATGGAACTGATTGCGGAAAAATGGGGACTCAACGACCCGCCGACCACCAGATATTTCAAGTGGATCACGGAAATGGCGAGAGGAAATATGGGCGACTCGCTCAATTTTCAAAGACCCGTTGCGGATGTCGTGTTTACCAATATCGCCAATTCGTTCCTGTTGATGTTTATCTCGTGGATTCTGTCCGGCATCTTCGGGTTCTTTTTGGGAATTTTGTCGGCGGCGTTTCGCGATCGATGGCCGGATAAAATTATCCGAACCTATTGCTATTTACTCTCATCCACACCGACTTTTTGGGTGGGGATATTGTTGTTATTGTTATTTACGGTGAAATATCCGATTTTCCCGAACGGTTTTTCAGCGCCGATGGGAAAAATTACGGCGGATGTCACTTTCGCGGACAAAATCCATCATTTGATTTTGCCGGCGCTGACGCTGAGTCTGATCGGCGTATCGAGCGGGGCGCTTCATACGAGAGAAAAAATGATCGATGTTTGGAACAGCGATTATGCACTTTTTGCAAAGGCGCGCGGCGAAAGCAAATTTTCGATTATTAAAAACCACGGAATCCGAAACATTTTGCTTCCGGCGGTAACGATTCAATTTGCGTCCATCAGTGAGCTTTTCGGAGGCTCGGTGCTTGCGGAGAATGTCTTTTCTTATCGCGGACTGGGCAGTGTGACCGTTCTTGCGGGAACCAAGGGCGACTTGCCGCTGCTGTTGGGCATCACGATGGTAACGGGCACGATTGTCTTTGTCGGAAATATGATTGCGAATCTGCTCTATCCGGTTATTGACCCGAGAATCAAGGAGGCGAAGTATGTCGAAGAATAATTCAACCGCCGTCAAAAAAGCGGGCGTCAACCTTCGCACCAAAACCATCATTATCATCTGTGTATGCACGATTTTTTTGTTAACCATCGTGGTGATGGGACTTTTCATCAACGAGAGCCATTACGGTGTCGATTTTGCGCAAAAAAATTTGCCGCCGTCATCCAAACATTTGTTCGGAACGGATTGGCTGGGACGGGATATGTTTTTCCGCTCGATTAAAGGGATGACGACCAGTATTCAAATCGGCTTGATTGCCTCCCTCGTCAGCTCGGTAATTGCCATCGTGCTCGGAACTTTGGCGGCGACGGCTGGCAAGAGAGTGGATTCTCTGATTTTGTGGTTTGTCGATTTGTTTCAGGGAAAACCGCATCTCGTATTTTTGATGTTTGTTTCGATTTTAGTTGGAAAAGGTGTGAAAGGGATATTGATTGGTGTGGCGATAACGCATTGGACCGGTTTGACAAGAATCGTGCGTGCCGAAATTCTGTCGCTCAAAACCAATCAATACATCTTACAGGCGAGAAAGCTGGGTCAAAGTCCTTGGGGCATAGCGACCAAGCATATATTGCCGCATATATTGCCTCATTTCTTTGTAGGCTTGTTACTTTTGTTTCCGCATGCGATTTTACATGAATCCTCGTTGACCTTTTTGGGCTTCGGAATCCCGCCGGAGCAACCGGCAATCGGTGTAATTTTGTCAGAGTCGATGCGATCTATTATTTTGGGAATGTGGTGGTTGGCGGTATTTCCGGGAGCGCTTTTGCTGTCGGTGGTATTGCTGTTTGACGGGATTGGTAACAATCTCAAAAAACTGATTGACCCGAAAACAGGACAGGAGTAGCGATGTTAGAAGTAAAAAACTTGAGTGTGTCGTTCAAAATGTATGACCGAATGCTCAATCGGATTATAAAAAAAGCGGTGCACGACATCAGTATGGATGTGCGTGCGGGAGAAATTCATGCGGTGGTCGGCTCATCGGGAAGCGGGAAAAGTCTGCTCGCTCATGCGGTGCTGGATATTTTGCCGCAAAACTCGATCATGGGCGGCGAGATTTATTACAAAGGAGAGCTCATCACCAAAAAGAATATCCGCAAATTGCGCGGAAAAGATATCACGCTGATTCCGCAATCCATTTCTTACTTGGATCCGCTGATGAAGACGAATCGGCAAATTTTCGGAAAGTATTACGATCGGACGAAACAGGAGAGCCTCTTTGAAAGCTTCAATCTCAAGGTGGCGGACGGAGACAAATATCCTTTTCAGCTGTCGGGCGGAATGGCGCGACGCGCATTGATTTTGACATCGGTGGTTGCGGATTCCGATTTGGTGATTGCCGACGAGCCGACTCCGGGCCTCAATCCGCAGCTTGCCGGCGAGATTTTGTCGGTTTTTCGTACGATGGCGGATGAGGGCAGAGGAATACTTTTGATTACTCATGATGTGGATTTGGTATGCGAAGTGGCGGATCGAATTTCGATTTTTTACGGCGGAACCATTTTGGAAACCGCGAATGTCAAAGACTTTCTGCAAGGCGATGTCAAACATCCTTATACCAAAGCATTGTGGAATGCTTTGCCGCAAAATAATTTTGAAGCGATGGATATATCCGAGTTGCTGAGAATTTGCAGGGAGCAAGGATATCCGCTGCCGGAGCATGATAATATTTTTGAGTAAGAAAGGGAAATTATGCTTGAAGCAAAAAATATCAGTTTCTCCTATACGGAGAATCATAAGATTTTAGAAAATATTTCCATGAGCTTCTCCACGAATGAAATCGTTGGCTTAATCGGACCGTCGGGTTGCGGAAAATCCACTTTTTCAAAAATTTTAGCCGGCTACATCATACCGCAGGCGGGCGAAGTTTTGTTCGACGGACAAAAACTGCCGCGACAAGGATATTGTCCGGTGCAGCTCATCTATCAGCATCCGGAGAAGGCGGTCAATCCGAAGTGGAAGATGAAACAGGTGCTTGCGGAAGGCTGGGATATCGACAAAGAAACTTTGTCGGCGCTCGGCATTCGTGACGAGTGGCTGTCGCGTTGGCCGAATGAATTGTCCGGCGGAGAGCTTCAGCGATTTTGTATTGCAAGGGCATTGGGACCGAAGACCAAATTCATTATTGCCGATGAGATGACGACGATGCTTGATGCGATTACGCAGGCGTCGATTTGGAAAGTCATCGTGGAGCAATGTCGGGAGCGTAATATCGGACTGCTTGCCGTAACGCACAATCACGCGCTGGCGGACAGAATATGCGACCGCATCATCGAATTTGAAAATCTGGCACACAAGCCATGTGAAATTTGTTAGAGAGAAGGCTTAGGCGAACCGCTTAAGCCTTTTTCCATCATAAAATACGGATGAAAAAGCACAATAAAATTTTTTGTATTGAAAAAACTGCTGAATCCGAGCGGATTTTTGCATGAAAAGCTGTTGTGCGGATACTTCTTCGATACAAAATTGTGCACGGCAAAAGGAATGAAAGAGTTTTTGATTTAATTGACAGAAAACAGTTTTTTTGCTACAATAAGGACACAAGAAATCTGAGCTCAAAGAATGTCTGAGAGTAAAGTGATAGTGAATCTGACAATTTGAGACTTTTGAGATGGTGACAGCTTCGGTGATTCCTAAAATCTTTTGTTTGGGCAGGTTTTCCTGCTTTTTTTATTATCCGTTACATAGAGAAAGGTGGATGTTATGGAGAACAGAATAGCGATTATCGGAATTTTTGTTGAAGATATGTCTCAAGCGGGTGCAATCAACGATATTTTGCACGAGTATAGCGAGCATATTATCGGTCGAATGGGACTGCCGTACAAGCAGAAAAATATCGGCGTCATCAGCATCATCGTCGATGCACCGAACAATATCGTCAGTGCGCTTTCCGGAAAAATCGGCGCACTCAAAGATGTTCATTGCAAGACGATGCATGCGAAAGAGCAAGGCAAATAACAAAGATATTTTAATCAACAAGTCATGGCAATGACAAATGCTTAGGAAGGTTATGAGAATGGAGAACAACCAAGTGGATTTATTTCTGCGCAAATATCATCGGGATGGGGCGGATGCTTTAACAAAGGAAGATTTGGCATCCGTGCTGGCATTGGATGATTTTTCGGCTATTTATAAATTGGCGGATGACATTCGGCAAAAAAATTTCGGGAATACCATCGACATTCGTGCAATTTTGGAGTTCTCCAACTTTTGTCGTCGCGCATGCCGGTACTGCGGCTTGAATCGTGAAAATCGCTCGGTCGTACGCTATCGCATGAGCATTGATGAGATTGTGGAAGTCTCCGTTGCCGCGGTGGAAGCGGGATATAAGACCATCGTTTTGCAATCGGGAGAAGACCCTTTTTATACGGTGGACATGCTGTGTGAGATGGTTCAAAAAATCAAGGCGCGATGTCGGGTTTTTATCACGCTGAGCTGCGGAGAACGAAATTTGACGGATTATGACCGATTGTTTGAATGTGGAGCCGACCGATATTTGCTGAAACATGAAACGGCGGACAAAGAAATTTATGCGGAGCTGCATCCTTGCGGCACGCTCAAAAATCGGGTGGATTGTCTGCGCCGAATCAAACAGGCGGGCTATCAAACGGGCAGCGGATTTATGATTGGACTGCCGAATCAGAATTTGGAAACCATCGCGCAGGATGTACTGCTTTTGAAAGAACTGGATTGCGATATGGCGGGAATCGGTCCCTTCATTCCGAGTCCGGATACGGATTTGCGCGACCAACCTTCCGGCAGCACCGAGCTTACCAAAAGAGCGGTGGCGCTGGCGAGAATTCTTTTGCCCAAAGCCAATT
Source organism: Peptostreptococcaceae bacterium (assembly GCA_030532905.1). Taxonomy (GTDB): domain Bacteria; phylum Bacillota; class Clostridia; order Peptostreptococcales; family Filifactoraceae; genus JAUNKE01. Next base: position 77,626 of record JAUNKE010000001.1, on the reverse strand, counting down.
TGCCGGCAACGACATCGCTCGGCGTGTTGGACAGCTCGGAGAAAAATTCGGTATTCTCCTGCGGCGCCAATGTTATTATGCGCAAGGTAACGCCGCAGAAATATGAGCAATATTACAGCATTTATCCAAGTGACATCAAGGTGGATAATATAAAGGAAGAAAGAGAAAAATTGGAGGACATGATTTGCGGATTGGGGAGGGTGCCCCGATAGAGCGCTCATGGCATCAAAAATTTTGTGGGTGGTACTGTTTGGCAATGTTCGCCACTGAGCCGGCTTTGAAAAAAATCGAATTTGCGCGTCGCAATTTTCGCCCGTCCGAAAAGAAACATCCTTGTTTCATCGGACTTCAATCCGCATCGTGCGGATTGAGCTGAAAATTGAAGTCCTTGCGCATTAGGATTTTTTACTCAAAGCTCGTCAAAAGTTGCTTGCCATTGCCAAACAGCAAAAAAAATTATGGAGCCCTTCGCTAAAGAGAAATTAAAGAGAAGTTAAGGAAAGAATTCCTACGGAATTCTAAATTGATATTTGAAAAGCGAAGGAGAGTTTGAAAAAATGGCAATGTCCGCCACTGAGCCGGCTTTGAGAAAAATCGAATTTGCGCGTCGCAATTTTCGCCCGTCCGAAAAGAAACATCCTTGTTTCATCGGACTTCAATCCGCATCGTGCGGATTGAGCTGAAAATTGAAGTCCTTGCGCATTAGGATTTTTTACTCAAAGCTCGTCAAAAGTTGCTTGCCATTGCCAAACAGCAAAAAAAATTATGGAGCCCTTCGCTAAAGAGAAATATTAAGGAAAGAATTCCTGCGGAATTCTAACTTGAAATCCGAAAGGCGAAGGTAAATTCAACAGAGTATTTTGTAAGGGGTTATATCATCGGAGTAGGTGGGAGTTTTGGAAGGAGTAGGTTATGTATAATCCAAAATCAAAAATTGCAACGGAATTTATCAATGACGAAGAAATTTTGGCAACATTGGAATATGCCAAGGAGAATAAAAACAACAGCGCATTGGTTGCCGAGATTTTAGAAAAAGCAAAAGCGATGAACGGTTTGACACATCGTGAAGCGCTGGTTTTGCTTGAAAATGAGGACGAAAAGGTTTGGCATGAAATTTTTGCGCTGGCAAAAGCGATTAAGGAGAGAATTTACGGAAAGCGAATTGTCATGTTTGCGCCGCTGTATCTTTCCAATTACTGTGTCAACGGATGTACCTACTGTCCATACCACATGAAAAATAAGCATATCAAGCGAAAAAAATTGTCGCAGGAAGAGATTAAGCGGGAAGTAATCGCTTTGCAGGATATGGGGCATAAGCGCTTGGCTTTGGAATCGGGTGAGCATCCGGAGTATTCGCCCATCGAATATATTTTGGAAAGCATTCGAACGATTTACAGCATTCATCATGAAAACGGAGAGATTCGTCGCGTCAATGTAAATATTGCGGCGACGACGGTGGAAGATTACAAGAAGCTCAAGGATGCCGGCATCGGAACCTATATTTTGTTTCAGGAAACCTATCACAAGCCGACTTATGAACTGTTGCATCCGAGCGGTCCGAAGCATAATTATGCCTATCATACCGAGGCGATGGACAGGGCGATGGAAGCGGGCATTGATGATGTCGGTATCGGTGTACTGTTCGGGCTGTATGAATACCGATATGATTTTGTAGGTCTGCTCATGCATGCAGAACATCTGGAAGAAGTTTTCGGCGTCGGACCGCATACCATTTCGGTGCCGAGAATACGACCGGCGGATGACATCGATGTGGAAGAATTTGAAAATGCGATTCCGGACGCTTTGTTCAAAAAAATCGTGGCGCTCATTCGAATCGTCGCACCTTATGCCGGCATTATTATTTCGACGAGAGAAAGTCAACGCTCTCGTGAAGAAGTGCTCGAAATCGGGGTGTCTCAAATCTCGGGCGGTTCTTCAACATCCGTTGGCGGCTATGTCGAAAAGGAAAGTGCTGAAGAAAGCTCGGCTCAATTCGATGTCGATGATACGCGAACCCTGGACGAAATTATCAACTGGCTGTTGACTCTTGGCTATGTACCGAGTTTTTGTACGGCTTGTTACCGAGAAGGCAGAACGGGCGACCGCTTTATGCGATTGGCGAAATCCGGTCAGATCGGAAATGTTTGTCAGCCGAATTCTCTCATGACGCTCAAAGAATATCTGCTTGATTACGCGACACCGGAGACGAAAGAAAAGGGCGAAATCGTCATCGACGAAGAGATGGAGCGCATTATCAACGAAAGAGTGAAGGCGAAAGCACAGCAATATATTGACCAATTGGAAGGCGGTAAACGGGATTTTCGTTTTTAATCATTGAGGGTCAAAAGAGTGGAAACGGGAGGCGCTTATGAGAAATACGATTTGTGAAAAATTGGTCTGGTTTTCAATAACGCCGACGATTTTTCGATTCATCCGAAAAAATTGGACGGACTTGAGCATTTCGCAAATTAAGAAAAAGAGCAAGCATAATTACAAAAAGATGATTGAGCGAACGCCGGATATCGGACCGATGAGTCAAAATCCTTTGCGCGTTCCTTTGGCGGGAGGAATGATTTGGATTTCAATCTATCGGGCGATGGACGGAAAAATGAGTCATGAGCAGTTTCGTCAGATGGTTGTTGAAACGACAAAATCACCGATGTTGAAACGAGCTTGCAGTAAGCTGAATCCCTTTACAAATGAAGCGCAGCGCAAAAAAATAGAGAAGGAACGAATTTCCAATGCGATTTCCAACAGTGAATTTAACTGGATTGCGGAAACCGTTTTGGGAAGAGATGAAGAAGAATATACGACATTGTATCATCAATGCGGACTTTGCGCGCTCGGACGCCAAGAGAATTGCGAAGACCTCATCCCATATATGTGCGAAATGGATTTTATTACGGTGGAGATGATGGGCGGCGTGCTGCATCGCACGGGAACTTTGGCAACGGGAGCAAAATGCTGCGACTTTTACATTTGTAAAAAAGGCTCAAAATGGGATGTGGGTTGAAGATCAGTCCTTCTCCCCGGCTGTCTTATAGCTTACGGAAAAAGTAATCAGGTACGGAAGGAAGAGTTATGAATGAAACACCAAGAGCCAATCGGGTTCATATCGGGATTTTCGGTCGAACCAATTCGGGAAAATCCTCATTTGTAAATGCATTGACCAATCAGGAAATTTCGCTTGTATCGGATGTCAAAGGCACCACGACGGATCCGGTATATAAGTCGATTGAGATTCATCCCATCGGAGCGAGCGTTCTCATCGATACGGCAGGTTTTGATGATGACAGCATTTTGGGCAAGGAGAGAATGCGCATCACGCGTAAAATTTTGGACAAGACCGATGTGGCGGTTGTCCTGTTTGCTTCGCCGGATATAGAAAAAGAAAAAGAATGGGTGGCATTGCTCAAAAAACATTCGATTCCGACGGTGGCATTGGTTAATAAAATGGATTCGTTGGACTATGCGAGCCTGTTGAAAAAGATAAAGGATGAATTGTTCCTGGATGCCCTCGCTATTTCGGCGAAAGAAGGCTGCAATATCGATTTGGCACGCGAAAAGATTGCACTCACCGCGGAAGTTGAGCGAGAGCGAACGATTTGCGGTCACTTGGTTGAAGCGAAAGATGTGGTGATGTTGGTCATGCCGCAGGATATTCAAGCCCCGAAAGGTCGTTTGATTATGCCGCAAGTACAAACGATTCGAGACTTGCTCGATCACAAATGCATCGTCGTGTCATCGACATTGGATAATTTGCAAGAGGCAATCGGTATGCTCAAAGAGCCGCCGAAAATTATTATCACCGACTCGCAGATTTTTCCAAAGGTCAAAGCGATGAAACCGGAGCAAAGCACATTGACTTCCTTTTCGGTACTGTTCTCACGATACAAAGGAGATATCGATGTTTTTGTGGAGGGGGCGAAGTCTCTCGGCAATCTCAAAGCCGGCGACAAGGTTTTGATTGCGGAAGCCTGTACGCATAATGCATTGGATGGAGACATCGGGCGCATTAAAATCCCGAATCTTTTGCGCAAAAATTACGGTGAAGTCGAGGTTGAGGTCGTGAGCGGAGCGAATTTTCCCGACAATTTGGACGGCATTTCGGTCATTATTCATTGCGGAAGCTGTATGTTCAATCGCAAGCATGTGATGAGCCGAATTGAAAAAGCGCAGGATGCGGGCGTTCCTATTACCAATTACGGTTTGGCGATTGCTTTTATGAACGATATGATGGACAGCATCAGCTACTAGATGACAACAGGCTTTCGTCAACAGGAAAACCTAAAAATATTAAAAAAGCATTCGATGAATTAAGAAGGATGCTTATATTTTTGTTATAATGGACGAAGAAAAGAAGAAATGGAGCATTTCGAGTTTCAACAGTAATACAAAAACTCACTGGTTATGAAGAGATTGGTAAAATATCGTCTTTGCAGAAAAGAAATTGCTCCCGATGGAAAATTGAAACGGATTAGAAGAATGGATTGAAGAATGAAAATTGAATTTGAAAATAAAAAAACCCGGTATCGCCTGATACTGTTTTTGTTAGGTGTCGTCGGTTTGGTGATCCAATTTGTCACCGACGGATTGAATGTGGTGATGTACTACACCATTTTATCCAATTTGCTGGTTACTTTCTTTCTGCTATATTTAATAAGAAGAAAAACCGCATGGGATAACAAATTATATCGGATAAAAGGCGGCGTAACGATGGCGATTATGATTACTTTTGCGGTCTATCATTTTTTGTTGTCACCGACCATCGAGGCGAAGGATTTTTACACGATTGAAAATTTTATCTGCCATTATATCGTGCCGCTCGGCTTCTTTCTGGACACGATGATTTTGGATAAAGGGCGATATGAAAAATATGACCCGATCCTGTGGACATTGTTTCCGTTGGGCTATTCGATATTTGCACTGTTCAACGGATTGGTGCTTAAAATTCCGATTCCGTCTCCCGACAGCCCGTTCCCTTACTTTTTTGTCAATGTGACAAAATACGGCTGGGTGGCGGTGCTGAAATATTCGGCGGGAATTTTGGTAGGCTATCTGCTGTTCGGCTATGTATTTTATTTCCTGAAAAACAAGATCAACTCAAAAATGAAAGAGTAAGAAAAACTTTCTTCATAAATGTAAACAACGAGAATACGAAAGTTCTAAAAGATAAAACCGGATAGAAAACGAACAACAACTACTTTCAAAACCATGAGAAACCTCCTAAGGCAAACAACGCTTAGGAGGTTTTGTGGTTTTCGGTGTCACTCTCGAATCAATGAGAGAATATCCTTTTTCAAAATGGAATTCATCGCACAAGTGTAAATCAAAAAGTTGAAGAAAGCAATACATCCGACCGCGAAAAGAAGAAAAGGATATGAAATAAATCGCACGATCAAATGCCACTCGATACCCGGAACTGTCAAAACTACATACCCAATAAAGAGCAAGGTTATAGAAAACGAGATAATCAGAGAGATTGCAATTTGCCTTTTTACCTCATCGTATAAGATCTTCTTGAGCTCCCGTCTGTCCATACCGCAGCTGAGCAAAGTTCCGATTTCATTTTTTCGGTTGAAAAAACTGAGATTGGCGGTGGAGTAACAGTTTGCGATATTGAGACAAAGCGTGCCGACCAGTGTAAACAGGTTTAGAAATTTTATGAAATTTTTTTGGGACTGTACGAATTCTTTTTCGACGATGCTGTTTCGTATTTGATACTTTTCGTTCTGCGTAACCGTTTCGTGCATTCTGCTATCCATATACAGACTCAAATCCTTGATGGCGGGAGCATCCACTTGGAGATTCAGGTTGTAATACAATCGAGGGAATTCCTGATTGGATGCGGCGTAGTCTCGACTTGCGTCCTCAATGATACGATTGAAGCCATCGATGGAGGTTATCAAAATCACTTGATAAGGTAAATGATAGAATCCCAAATCCTCAACAGGATAGATTTTGAAAGGCAGTTTCGCCTTATCCGCTTGACCGAATGAGGAAATTTCACGGTCGATTGTTATCGGATAATACTTTTCATTATCCAAATCATATTTTATCCAAAGCTTGTCCACATTATCCAAATAAGGAACGAGCTGCTCGTTGGAGACGGGTTGATCGAGCCTTGCATGTACTTGATTGTATAATAAGATTTCGTCTCCTTTGCCGCCGATTTTTTCAAAAGTTTCTTTATCCAATCCGTAGAGGGAACCTTCCAAATAACCGAGCGAAAACATCGAATCGGTTCGCTCATACTTTTTGTCAAAACCGATCTGTTGAAAGGCATCCGAATAGTTTAATCTTTCACGATCGATGAGCATATATTTGGAAATGGATACAAAATGTTTTTCGGGAAGGATATTTTCCACCAACTCGTCAAAGATCGCAGGGTAGTGATTATTTGCCGAGCTGTAACGCAAAAGCAGATTGAAGTCGGAGTCGTTCTTGTGGAACAGATAAGAGTTGATATTGTCTATTGCGGTAGATGATATCAGCAGAAGAACAAGAACGAGTCCCGCGATGGAAACGAGAATTTGTGCTCTGAAAATTTTTCGATTGTTGACTTTCAGCTCGGAAAATAAATTCTTTCGTTGTCGTTTTTTATAATTTTTGAAATGCAAATTTCCTTTTAGACCATCGATAATATCAATTTTCGAGACTTTTCGTGCCGGGAATATACTTGCCGTCATGACAATGAGGACGATAATTGCCAATATAGCAAAGCTCACTGCAAAATTCAGTTGGAAACTCTCTTGCGTTATCTGAAAAATCATACTGATTTTTCGCAACATCGATTGGTAAATCAAATAGACGATTCCTATGCCTGACAAATGACCGAGAATCATCGGCAGAATGGATATCGTAATCGATTGTTTGAGCAAAAGAAGATATATTTGCATCTTGCTTGCACCGATGGATTTATACATCGAGAATTCTTTGATTTTATAAATCGCCCAGATGTTGAAAACATTGCTTACCATAAAAACCAAAATGACGGCGATGATGAGCAAAGGAGCGATACGAGACACAAATATTGAGGGCATAAATCGCTCTTCCGAAATGCCGAAGAATTCCAAGGTGCTGCGATCGATTGTTAAATTCGGCGTCAGATGATAACTTCGGCTGATAAGTTCATCCAGTTGTTTTTTGGTCTCAAAAATTTTGAAAATATTTTTCACTTTGATAAGTGGATAGTATTTTCCGTCCTTATGAATCAATCCGTTTGCAGAAAACAGTTGCATATTCGGATGATATTTTTGTTGTGTAAAGCCGACGATAGTGAATTGATGTGAATTTGTTATTTCAAAGTCCTCTTTCTGAATGCGAATCGATCCGGGCAAAATCACTTTATTGTTTTGAATCCTTTTTCCGAAGTTGACGGTTACCGTATCGCCGAGATTTAATCGAAGTTTTTCTTTCAAATCTTTTCCGATAAGTATTTCGTGAGAATTCTTCGGCTCCTTGCCTTCAACGACCATTTTTTCGACCATTTGATAGTAGTCGGGATTGAAATTGGTAATCTCCAGCAGGTGATCGCCGATTTTTGCGGAGAAAGGTTCTTGCTGCAAGCCGATCGATTGAATATTTGCTATCTGTTGTAGCTCTTCGATTTGTTTTTCATCTAAAGCATTTTCGATACGAATATCCTCGGGATGAGTTCGTTTGTTTTCAAAGTATGCTCCGATGGTTTGCGTATATTCCGTATAACCGAGGATTGTAAAAATCAGGGAGCATATAAAAACGGATAGGAGAATCGAGAAATTTTTTTTATTCATAATACTCATCTCCTATAATTTGACCGTCTTCCAATGTGATAACACGGTCGGATTCGAGTGCAAGCGACTCGTCATGTGTAATCAGTAAGATGGTTTGCTTGTAATTTTTATTGGAGAATCTGAGCAAATCCATGATTTCGCATGAATTTTTTCGATCCAAGTTGCCGGTCGGTTCATCGGCTAATATAATTGCCGGTCGATAAATCAGGCTGCGTGCAATGGCTACGCGTTGTTGTTGACCGCCCGAAAGCTCGCTTGGAAAAGAGTTTAGTTTCTCCTTGAGAGAAAGTTTTTCGACAATCTCTTCAAAATAATCTTTTTCCACCTTCCGATGATCCAATGTTAATGGTAATAAAATATTATGTTTGACGCTCAAGCTGGGGATAAGATTGTAAAACTGATAAATCAAACCGACTTTTCGGCGTCGAAAAAGCGCCAATTCTTTTTCGGTGTAAGTGGAGATATCCGTTTCTTCCAAAAAAATTTTGCCGTCCGTCGGACGATCCACGCCGCCGATTAAATGAAGCAGAGTGGATTTTCCGCTTCCGCTCGTTCCGACAATCGATAAAAAATCGCCGCGATTCACGGACAGATTGACCTTGTCCAGTGCTACAACGCGCTTATCTCCCGTTCCGTAGATTTTTGTTAAATTTTCCGTTCGTAAAATATTCATATTCACCTCCATCTTCATTATATTCATGCCGGGTGACAATAAGATGACAAGATTATTTTTTATAGAATCGCATGACAAAGCAAGCGCCTTGATTTTTATTCATCGCAATAAGCATTCCGTTGTTTTTTTCGACAATGAGTTTTGAGATGGCAAGTCCGATGCCAAAACCGTTTGAATCCGGTGTTTTATAAAAGCGCTTGAAAATATTTTTCATCAATTCTTTGGGGATTCCGCCCGCCTCATCTTCAATGACCAAGTCAATATATAGCGGGTTTTCTTTTGAATATAGATAAATCGTTTTTCTTTCGGATATTTGGACAGCATTTTTCAAAATGTTGATAAATGCTTCGCTCAACCAGTAAAAGTCACCGTTTATTACATGATTTTCGACTTTGTTTTGAATCAAAACATGCTGCGCCTCAATATCGCCTGAAAGAACATCCAACGCATACTCAACAATCTCCGGTAACAGAACCGACTCGCTTTTCATATTCTCCTGATTTACTTCAAGACTGGAGAGTTTGAGTAAGATATGCACCAGTTCGGAGAGTCGAACAATCTGCCTTCGAATATGTAGAATGGAATCATCGGGAGGCATTGTTTCGAGCTCAAACAAAATAGAAGTGATGGGAGTTTTGATTTGATGAGCGATATCCTCCAAATTTTTTCCCTGTTCTGTTGCAAATTTTTTTGTCAGCTCATGCTGCTCCACCGTTTTGAGAAATAATTTATAAATCTCATCCTCTAAAACGGAAAAATCGTCCTGCTTCATAGGAAATGTATAATCTCTACGCTCCAGTCTGGAAATGAGCGACAGCATTTCGTTGATTCGTTTTTGGTTTTTGTATTTACAAATCAGAAATGTAATCCAAGCGCTGAGAATCATAGCGCAAAATATAATCAAGAATATCATGAGTTCATTCGATATCCGATACCTCGAATGGTAAGGATACTGTCCTTTCCTGTTTTTTCCCGAATTCGTTTGATGGTGACCGTCAATGTGTTGTCGTTGACATAGTTTTCGTGAATGTCCCAATAATTTTTCAAGAGATATTCGCGCGTAAAAATTCGGTGGGGATATTGGATAAACAAGGAGAGCAGCTCAAGCTCTTTCGGTGTTAAATCAAGCATTTTGTTTTCATAAAAGATGCATCCGTTGCTTTTGTCAAAAACAAATCCCTTGTAGCATATTTTATCGGATGAGTGAACGGAATTTCTCAAACAAGCATCGATTCTTGCTCGCAAAACGCCAAGCGCAAACGGCTTGGTGATATAATCGTCCGCTCCGTTATCCAATGCCTGTATTATAAAGTTTTCGTCATCTTTTATAGTTGTGATGATGACGCGCTGTCCGCAGTCTTTAAGCAAGTTCAGCAGATGGATTCCGTTTCCGTCCGGAAGATGGATATCCAATAAGCTCAGGTCGTAATGCGATTTGATATCACGGGTTGCATCTTGAATACAGGTGGCAACATCGACGATATAATTTTCCTTCTCTAAATAGGACTTGATTTGATTCGCCAAATCGAGATTGTCTTCAATCAGAAAAATTTTTTTCATTTTGCTCCTTTCAGAATTTATATAACAAAAAATAGTGGACGAGATAAAGATGCTGCTGTTTTTTCGACAAAGTTCAAATCGATTTTAACTTAATACGCAATGTAAATCATTTCGACAGATATCAGAGTATGACTACAATTATAAGAGCATTGTAACATAAGAAAAGAAAAAAGCCTATCATTCCCGACAAAAGAAGGTCGGATAAGATTTTCGGATAGCGATTGACTTCCTGTGCATATTGTTATATTATAAGCATAACAGAGAAAGGAGTTCTCAATGATAATTGATTTCAAAAGTGAAATACCGATTTATGAGCAAATCGTTCGACAGGTCATCCTCGAAATCGACCGGGGAAATCTGAAATCCGGAGAGATGCTTCCGTCGGTTCGACAGTTGGCGGAGGAAATCGGAATCAATCTTCATACCGTCAACAAATCTTATCAGATTCTAAAGGCAAAGGGTTATGTGGAGATTGACCGTCGGCGCGGCGTCTATATTCGCGAAGGCTTTTCGCAGATGGACGAGGTTGTGCTCAAAGAGCGTGAGGACGAATTGCGTTATTGGATTGCGGATTTTAAGAATCGCGGAATGAGTATGGATGAGATTCAGTTGTTTTTACTGAAGCTTTGCGTGGATTAGTTAACCATGAGTATTATATTTTTTCTACAACATACTTTACAACTTGGAAAAGACCTATCAAATTTGTAGTTTTAGGTTTATAAAAATTTGAATCCTGATTCGAAGAATCTACAACGGTGATTGAGATGGATTCTTTTTCAATACCTATGATGAAAAGAGGTTTCCTATGCCAAAAATATTTTTGTTATTCATCAACAGCTTTCAGTTACTGCTTTTAATCGGATTGTGCAGACTGACTCCGACTTTGAGCAAGCGCAATGTCGTATTGGGCGTGACTTTGTCGGAAGAAGGTTTGAAAAGCCCGCTGCTTCAACAAATGGTAAACCGCTTCAAAAATCAAGTAACGAAGCTCGGGATTTTCTTTATGTTTTCAGCTATGCTTTATACCTATTTTTATCCGAGAAATTCGGTGATTGTAACCCTTTTTGTCGTGCTGCTGTATATTGTTGCGGTCAATGCAATCTATGTCGGATTTCATAAAAAAATACAGGCATGGAAGGCTGAGAATGGATTTTTCATCGAAGAGCAAAAAATTGCGATCGATTTGAAAATGTCAACTCGTCGTGCGAAGCGGAGGTCGATTGTTTGGTACTATATTCCAAGCTTAGTTATTTCAATTATTCCTATTATTTTGAGCATCAAAAATTATGATTTTTTGCCGGAGCAAATTCCGACGCATTATAATTTTTATTTAGAGCCGGACAGCTTTGGAGCCAAGTCGATGGGGAAGGTATTGTTTCCTTATATATTTTCCGTCTTGATGGTGTTATCTTTTATGACATGCCACTATTTTATGAGGGTGGTACGCAAAAGTTTCAGTCCGAAAGATTTGGACGAGGCGATCAAGCGAGCGGAAAAAGCTGATTTTTGGTGGGGAATTTGTTTTGCGCTCATGAGCTTCATGATGTCGATTTTAACGGGGCTTACCTATCTCCCGATGAGCGGAGATAAGTTGGACAAAGGAGTAGGCGCTTTTATAACATTGATGTTGATCGGTTCTGTCTTTTTACCGGTTTTAGCAGGACTTAAGGTCGGGACATCGGGAGAGCGCTTGAAATCGGAAACGGCGATGGACAATAATGCAAGTTATGATGATGACGGAAAATGGTTGTGGGGAATGTTTTATTACAATCCGAATGACCCGGCGACACTTGTTCCGAAAAAAGTGGGCGTCGGATATACCATCAATGTGGCAACGACAGCCGGAAAAATTTGTATAGCGGTCATCCTTTTGATAATCTTGTTTTCGATTCTATTACCATTTATTTTGTAAATGAATTGCATCAGGTAAAAGCAACCGATTGAAGAATCGTATTGAAATTGCTCCAAAGCAATCCGGATTTACAATCCGCTGCTATCAATTTACAAAGCCATTGTTCTCGTGAGCAATGGCTTTTGAATATAATTTTTTTGTATTTTGGAATGAGTGTTAATCCTTAGGGAAATAAATTTCGTGTAAAGCTGTGGAGATGTATTTTCGGATTTCATTTTTTAATTTGCTTCGGCTTCTTAATTTTAGACTTTCCTTTTACACTTTGGAATTTCTTTTGAGAATTTTTTGGGGCATCGAGAGCAACTTTACAATTTTATAACATTTCGGTGTGATATATTTTTGAATGGAATGTAGATGCTATAATAAGGAAAGAACACAAAACCGATTTTCAACAAGACGAGAAAAAGAGGGAGATATGAATAGAAAATTTATAATGGTTTTAAGCATCGTGCTGGTGTTGCTGAGTTTGGATTTTTACCCGGCAAATGCACTTTTTGAAACGACGACCAATCAGGAGCAGGATAAGACGAAAGCGGTGTCGGAGCAAAGCATTCGGCAGTTGCTGGAGATTGCCGTTCAGCCGGTCGGGAAGACGATGTATGTATGGGGCGGCGGTTGGAACGAAGAGGATACGGCTGCGGGAATTGAGGCGCGCAGTATCGGTTTGAGCGAGCAATGGGAAAGTTTTTTCAAAAAGCAAAATAAAAATTATGATTTCAACAAGACGAGATACCAAATTCACAACGGATTGGATTGCTCCGGTTATGTCGGTTGGACAACTTATAATTTTCTTCACAGCGAAGATGGTGGAGAAGGTTATGTGATGAAGGCGGAAAAGATGGCGAAGGATTTTGCTCAGCGGGGCTGGGGAAAATACATACCGGCAAAATCCGTCAAAGATTATAAGCCCGGTGATATTATGAGCAATAAAACGCATGTCTATATTGTAATCGGCTCATGCTCGGACGGCAGCGTAGTGCTCGTTCATGCATCGCCGCCCGGAGTTCAAATCAACGGAACGGTCAATGCAAAGGGCAGTAAAAACAGTCAGGCGAGTAAATTGGCAAATCAATATATGAAGACCTATTATCCGAAGTGGTATGAAAAGTTCAAACCGAAGGTGTTGGATAAGAGCTATTTGAAAAATTACAATCAAATGCGATGGGATATTCGTGAAAATTCGTTGATGAAGGATGATGAAGGAATTCGCGCTCTGAAAGCGGATGAAGTGCTAAAAATCATTTACAAAGTGAAATAATACGAATGGAAATGTTTTTGTCGGAAGCGGGAATACCGTCCCATTCAAAAATCGGTATCGGATTATGCCGTCGGCTCAACTTTTGGATGCCGCTTGGACAAATTTTTTGTTTATCGGAGCAAAGGAAAATCCGGTTTGCTTTGCGGTGATTCTTTTGTGCAACGAAAGGGGGAAATATGGCATCGGAACTGAATCAAATGGCGGACTTTTTTATGTTTTTCGTAAAGATTGCTCTGGGCCTTGTGTTGTTGGCGCTTATTGCGTTCTTGGTATTTGTCATATTGATGTTCGGAATCGGTTTTTACGAATGGAAGCAAGGAAAGAAGTCTAAAGCTCGGGCGGAGGAACTGGAGACGCTCATGGATGAAATCGGGGAAAGTGCAAAGCGGGATGAAAAACTGTTGCAACAGCTGAAAACTTTGAAAAAACGCGCCAAAATATCTCAGGCGGTGGCGGGGGTTTTTATATGTATAGCCATATTGACGACGGGATATGCTTTTTTCAAATGGAGTCTCTTTGCTCGGAATTTTAATTCTTCCTGGCCGCCTGAAACCATTATAACGGCGGATGGAGAATGGGAGGTCAGTCGTGAAACGGTTAATAAATTGTTTTATGCTGTTAAAGACGGTGAAGTGGAAGTGGTGGAAAAAATGCTGTCCGAGAACCCGGAGTTGATTTACTATCGTTGGGAGGATTTTGGAAGTATTGATGTATTGAATCAGGCATTGGTTTTCCATCATGCCGATGTTGCCGAATGTTTTTTGCGTCATGGAGCAAAATTTGATTCTAAAGAACAGCTTGAATCGGGAGAGTATTCCATGGAGCAATTTATTTCGTATAGGATGAGTGTGTTATCTACTGTTGGCTCCAGTGAGGAAGACAATCAGATGCTTCGTTTTATGATGGAGCATGGCGCACAGGTTACTTTTGGTCAGGAGTCTTATCATCCGAATGCACTTTTTGCTTATATTTCTTGGATAGATTACGATGAAAAAATAGGCGAAGGAGAAATTGAAATCATTCGGGAAATGATTGAGAGGGGGGCATCGCTTACCATCGAAAATATGCACGGGCAAAATCCTTTGGAATTTTTTGAAGAAAGGGTGGAGCGCGAGAATCAAGACCCGCAGGTTTACCATCGAATCCAAACGCTTCTCCAAGTCGCAAAATAACAGGGTGCAGCAATCTTGGATGGATTATTTGTTTATAAAAAAATATAGAAAAGACATATCTTTGAGAAATCATCGGGTATAACGCAATGATTTTTTCGAGATATGTCTTTTTTACATCAGCTTGTAGGAAGTAATGTTGAGAATAAATCCATATTTATTTTATTATTCTGCGACAGGTAAAAATATTTGTGCTGAAAAACCTTTATTATTCTCAAAAGACATCTTGCCGTTATGCGATAGGATGATGCGATATGACATCGGCAGACCAAGTCCATGTGCCGTCTTTGGAATAATCGCGATTTGCTCCAATATATCTTGAGCAACTCCTTTTCCGTTATCGGAAACAGTTATTTGTGCATAGCCATCATTGTTTTTTGCGGATATCTTAATGGTTGCTCGTTCGTTATGATGGATACTGTTATCCATTAAATTGACGATTGCTCGCTCGATCAGAAATTCGTCTATTAAAACCTCCGTATTTTCATCTTGTAAATCCAATTCGATATCAAAGTTATTCGGTAGTCCTCGATTGATAATGTCACCGGCGATTCGGCGTAAAAGAGGGCAAATTCGAACCTTTTTCTTATTTAAAGGCTGCATATTGTATTCGAGTGAAGAAACTAAGTTCAGATTTTCAATCAGTTTTTTAATTTTGAGGCTTTGTTGGGAGATGGCATTTATTTTTTGGAGCTGTGTTTCGCTGAGTGAGCCGGTCTGTACCAGAGCTTCCGCATTGCCCAGCACAATGGCCAATGGAGTACGAATGTCATGAGAAATTCCTGCAATCCAATTGCTTCGGGCTTCTTCTTTAAGGCTGAGTGCCTGATTTTTTTGCTCAATGACTTGCGATGTTTTGTTGATACTTCGATCAAGTTCCTTAAAGATGCCGCGCTCGTTGAGACGGATGCTTTTTTCCTCCTGAAGATTATAGATAGCATTGCTCAGTTGAATCATTTTTTTGTAAAAGCTCTGTCCTAAAAGAGTGATAAGTGCCAAAGAAAACAGCAAATTAAAAACGATAATGGCGATCAATCGTTTAGGGGCGTATTCAAACCATTCTGCCGAAAGTATAATACTGTATTTTGCATAGGAGTTTTTCGGGTATCCCAATATGAATAAGCCATAATCCGTTGTACGAAGATATACCGGATAGTCTTTGAGAAACCATCGACTCATTCGTGCGATATCATTGATATCATAATGTGTGTCAATATCATGAGGTTTGTTTTGCGACCAAATCATATCTCCGTTTTTATCGATAAGGATGCACCAAGTATTTTGGGGCAATATATCCATGGTTTTTAAATGAAGATTTTTTTCATCAAATTGTTCTTGAAGTTCATCGAAAATCCGATTTGAAACATTTTTTTGGAAGTTTCCGTCCCCCAAAAAGTATATTACTCCAAGAAGATTGAAAACAAAAAGCGTTATCGACACCAATGTGGCAATTCCCGAAAAATATAAGAAAATGCGTATGGAAGGTTTATTCATGATTGGTCACCAGCTTATATCCAAGTCCTTTCACAGTAATTAAATGATGTGGAGAAGACGGGTTATCTTCAATTTTTTCTCTTAGTCTGCGGATGTGTACCATCAGTGTATTTTCGTATCCATAATATTCATCTCCCCATGCGGTCATACAAAGTGAATCACTAGTAACAATCCGGTTCTGATTTTCACACAGTTTTTTCAATAACAAAAACTCTTTTGCGGTGAGTTGAACTTCATTTTCTTCCCATCGAACCGTTGCTGTTTCAAAATCAATCGTTCTTTTTCCTATTATAACGGCAGTATCCTCCTGAACGATGGAATAAACTCTTTTGAGCAGTGCCGATATTCGAAGTGAGAGCTCCTTCATCAAGAAAGGTTTTACGATATAATCCTCCGCGCCCAATCCGAATCCTCTGATTTTGTCTTCCGCTTCGCCACGAGCCGTCAGGAATATGATAGGAGCCTGAGAATGTTGGCGAATTTGTTCTAACAGTGAAAAACCGTCTCCATCCGGTAACATGATATCCAAGATACAAAGTGCAATTGGATGATTTTTTACAATTTGGAGAGCGTCAAAACAGTTTTCTGCGGTGTAAATGTTCAAGAAACCTTCCGCTTGAAGATATTCTTTGGTTACTTTCAATAATTCCCGCTCGTCATCCACGATAAGAATTTTTTTATTTTTTGTTTCTTGCATGATTCCCCCTTCGTTTGAGATTATAATTTCATTCATTTTCTCGTGCTGAGATAAGATTGTTTCTCTAATTTTAACATAAGACCGGTTACTTCCGACTGTTTTTTTGGATAAAAAACTCGATTTAAGGTTTATGAAAGGTTGATTTAAGTTGATTTTCAGGTGGGTCTGATAATATAAAGGTGTCAAGACGCATCGCAACCAAAAGATAAAAGATGCTCTTGAATACTTATAGGAAAGAAAGGATTAGACAATGAAAGAAATTATCAGAACTCAGGCTTTAACAAAAAAATATGGGGACGAAGTGGTCGTTGACAATATGGATATGGTGGTACGAGAAGGAAGAATTTATGGTTTTTTAGGACCGAACGGTGCGGGGAAATCCACTACGCTGAAAATGATTTTGGGTTTGGTATATCCGACGAATGGTGTAATTGATATCTTTGGAAAAAGAATGAATGAGAGTAATCGGATTGAAATATTACGCTCGGTAGGTTCTCTCATTGAGAGCCCGTCGTATTACGGACATCTGACGGCGGAAGAAAATCTTAAAATTTTTGCAACCCTTCTGGATGTACCGAACAAAAATATTGAAACGGTGCTTAAAATTGTTCGTTTGGAGAACCAACGGGATAAGAAGGTGTCCAAATTTTCGCTCGGGATGAAACAGAGGTTGGGCATTGCTTCTGCGCTTTTGTCAAAGCCGAAACTGTTGATTTTGGATGAACCTACCAATGGACTGGATCCGGCGGGAATTCAGGAAATGCGTGAACTGATCAAAATTTTGCCTCAAAAATTTGATATGACAATCATCGTGTCAAGTCATTTGTTATCTGAAATTGAGCAGATGGCAGAGGATGTTGGGATCATCGCGGGAGGAAGAATGATGTATCAAGGAGAATTGAGCGGATTGAATTGTGGTAAGGGCAAAACTTTGGAGCAGATATTCTTGGAGCTTACAGGAAGGGGACAAAGTCTATGATTAAGTTATTACGATGTGAATTTCAAAAAAGCAGAAGACGATTTATCGCTTTAAGTGCAATCGGAATAATTATGGTGCAAGTGATGTGGTTGTTTTACGCGCTGAAAGGATCTCAAAATGTAAACGGCTGGTTGATGTTACTCTATCAACTGCCGATTATGAACACGATTTTTTTGCCTTTAGTGGCCATCGTGATTTCATCTCGTATTTGTGATTTGGAGCATAAGGGTGGGATGTTTAAAAAATTGGGGACTATGATGGATAGAGCTGTACTCTTCGATTGTAAGCTGCTCTACGGAGTTGTTGTTCTTGAATCATGTATATTATTTCAATGGTTGACTATAATAGGGATTGGCAGTTGGAAAGGTTTTGGCCATTTTCCGATAAAATTATATTTGTTGTATTTGATGTTTACATCGGCTGCGGTAATTGTAATTTACATTTTGCATCATTGCCTGTCGATTCTGTTCAAAAACCAAACAATATCATTTTTGGTAGGGATAACAGGAGGTTTTATCGGATTGTTTTCTTTGTTTTTTAAACAAACGGTTATCCAAAGAATTCTTTTGTGGAGTTACTTCGGTATATTTCAACTGGTCGGCTTATTTGGTTGGGACAAAGAAATGCGAATGGCAAATGCGCATTTTGAAACCTTGCCTATCGATTGGTTTTCTTTTGGGATATTGCTGGGCATGGGAACAATAATTTATTGGGTCGGAAGAAAATTATTTTGTAAGGAGGAATTATGTTAGTACGATTGATTCAAGCGGAGCAGATGAAGCTCAGACGCTCACCGATGTGGATTGTTTGCATTGTATTGCCGATTTTCTCAGCCTTTCTCGGTACGGCGAACTATTTGGGAAATATTGGAATTCTAAAAAAAGAATGGTATAGTCTATGGACGCAACATACGCTGTTTGTCAGTTATTTTATATTGCCGGTTATGTTGGGGGTGTTTTGCTCTTATTTGATGCGACTGGAACATAATAATCACAATTGGAATAAGATGTTGAGTTTGCCGGTTTCGCGTAAACTGATTTTTGTGGCGAAACTTGCTAGCGTTACTAAATTGATTTTACTCACTCAGCTATGGATTGCCGTATTATTTGTCATATCGGGTAAAATCGCTGGTTTGACTGAACCGCCGCCAATTCATTTGATGTTTATGTGGGGAGCTTTTGGTACGCTGGGCGGCATGGTAACGGCGAGTATTCAGTTGCTGTTATCCGCCTATATCAAGAGTTTTGCGTTGCCGATAGGGATTTCATTTATTGGAGGAATCTCGGGAATCATTGCGCTCGTAAAAGGATTCGGTCATCTTTGGCCGTATGCGTTGATGAGCTATGGAATGAGTTCCAATGCTCCACAACAAATTACGCAAGGAAATTATTCGTTCTTTGTAATCTTGTGTATTCTCTACATTGTGTTGCTTGTCTTTGTAGCAAACCGACTGATGAGCAGAAAAAGTTTTTAAACTAATAGGGCAGACCAAGGAGTAAGGTCTGCCCATTTGGAAGGGATGTTTGCGAATTACGATATGCGTACATATCTACTTAAACATCTCTTTACGGTTATGTGTGTTAGGGCTTTCCATTTGGAGTAGGATGGATTGCCCGAAGGTCACTTGGAGTTTGGTGACCTAAATAAAAAACCTTCGACATCGTACCAAAAGGACACAACGACAGAAGGTCTGAATTCAATCATTCAACACACCCTCTATAATCCGTAGAGTTTTTGGTGATAGCTGTAGATAGATATTCTGACTTAGGATCAACGATTACATTCGCCTTCCCGCTTTCGCAGTGACATTATGAATGCTCTCTCCCCAACACAGCGGCGGCACCGTACAGGATTTACACCTGTTTCCCTTGCACCTACAACCAAGTATTAAGTAATTCGCTACGAACTCATCTTATCACAAAACGGAGACAAGTTCAATACATATTTTGAAATTTCATTGTTGATAATTTACGGACGGATGGTTATAATAGAGGAAGAGTTAGAAAACCTTTTTTTATTATGCTATCAGGAAAGGATGGAGTTTATGAACAAACTAATTATTACAGCAGCAATTTGTGGAGCGGAGGTCACGAAGGAGCAAAATCCGGCAGTACCCTATACGATTGAAGAAATTGTGCGCGAAGCAAAATCGGCAGCGGATGCGGGTGCTGCGGTAATCCATCTTCATGTTCGTGAAGATGACGGAACGCCGACTCAAAGCAAGGATCGCTATGAAGAAGCGATTACAGCTATTCGAAAGGTGCTTCCGGATATTATTATTCTGCCAAGTACGGGCGGAGCTACATGGATGACTGCAAAAGAAAGATTGCAGCCCGTTTTCTTGAAACCGGAAATTGCGACATTGGACTGCGGAACCTGCAACTTCGGAGGCGATGAGGTGTTCACCAATACGGTTACGATGATTCAGGAATTTGCGGAAACCATGAAAGAATATGGTGTAAAACCGGAATGTGAAGTTTTTGAAAAAGGAATGATTGATACGGCGATTTTAATGGCGAACAAAGGTTTGATTGACAAGCCGATGCATTTTAACTTCGTGTTGGGCGTTCCCGGAGCGATGACGGCAACGGTTCGTGACTTGACTTTTATGGTGGGCTCCATTCCGGAAGGTTCTACTTGGGTTGCAACCGGAATCGGTCGTCATGAATTTACATTGGCAATGCATGCAATCGCGATGGGCGGTCATGTGCGTGTCGGATTTGAGGACAATCTTTATTTGGAAAAAGGTGTACTGGCTAAAAGTAATGGGGAACTGGTAGCGAAGGTTGTCGAAATGGCAAAATATGTAGGTAGAGAAATTGCGACTCCGGCGGAAGCTCGTGAGATGATGGGACTCAAAAAATAAATGATTAAAATAAAGAGGCTGTTGCAAATTGAGTTTTTGTTTTGCAACAGCTTTTTTATTTGGTGGATGATTTTATAAAATGTGAATCAAGTTTATAAAATAGAGAAGGAACACTCTTAGGAGTTTGCCATTTTAGAAATTTTTGCAAGAGACATATTTAGTTTCATGAAACAAGCCCTATTTATATTTTTGATAGAGGGCGAGAATGCTCTCACATAATTTGTCGATGGTGTTGCTGTTCATTGGAATCCGCTCTTGTGCATAAGGAATAAGCTCCGGCAGATTGCCGACTTGGATGGCGTATTTCGCATTTTGAAACATCGAAATATCATTTTTATCATTTCCGAAGCAGATATAATCGCCGAGCGATTCTTTCAGCACGGAGCCTTTCGAACAATTTTTCGGTTGCACATATAAGAGATGATGTCGCTCAAAGAAGAGCGCATCGACCTGCTCCTTGCATAATCTTTCCATAAGTTCATCTTTTTTATCCGGATGCTCGTTGAGACGGATAATCATCTTGATGGGGTTTTTTATTTCTTCCAGCTTGAGACTTTTTGCGATTCCGCCCGCGTCAATTTCTTCAACAAAGGGCATTTTGTCCTGATGAAAGCCGTGATAATCCATAATATCATCGACGAAGTAGGGAATATTATGCAAAACGCAGAACTTTGCAAGAGCGTAATAAACTTCGTACGGAATGGTTTTGTACTCAATCAGATTGCCTTCATTATATATATGCCCGCCGTTGAGTCCGACGATGTAGTATTCGGCAAGCGGATTCTTTAACACCGGAATACAATCCCGATAAGAGCGACCGGAAGCAAATATAATTTCATGCCCCGACGCCTTGCCGTCTTTCAATATTTCACGAATACGAGGCTCGATATTTGCTCCGTCAAAGCAAATGGTGCCGTCGATATCAAATACAAATTTCATATAGACTCCTTTTCCGTTTGATGTCATAGTAGCAAAAGTTGAGAAGAGTGTCAAACAAAAGGATACAATATCAATGTCGAAAATCTCATTTGCTTTTTGCTCGGATTTTGGATTGTTTACTTGTGGATTGTCGGGTTGTGACTTATTGAAAAATTTGTCTCGGGAATGCTCTGTTTTGATTGTGTGTAAAACTTTTTTGCTACTGAGCGATGGAGATGTGCAGTTGTCACACGGAAGTTGCAATGCATAAAAAAAGTGCCGTCGGGCACTTTTTGCTTTTTGATTTTCAACTTTTTGAAAGTCACGATTTTCAATTTTTTTGCTCCATCCGAAATAATTTCTATTTCAGTTTGAGCATTTCGTTGCCATTGTCGATTTCGCCGTTTCGAATCAGTTCTTTGACAATATCCGACAATCTTTGGTTGACGCTTTGGCTTATTCGCGCATATCCGAGTTTTTTGCTTGCTTCTTTGACAAGGGCATCTTGCGGAATGGCAATTTGTTCTTGCAGCACGAGTTTGATTGCGTTTTTGAGTTCTTTCGGATGAATGTGCTCGATGTCGCGCTTGCTCTCTTTGTCACTTTGTCGCACAAGATTGTAGCTTGTTTCGTCTTGATTCGAATTCCAGAAGTATCGACTGCCTTCGACCAATGTGAATTTCGGATTGAGCAGGTTGATTTGATGAATGATGCTCGATTGCACATTGATATTCGCGCGCGTGATGCCGAATGCTTTGAGAATTTTTTTGTGCAAAGCTTCTTCGCTGATCGGCGCTTCGTATTGAATAATCGTCGCGATATATTCAGAGAGTATCGGCATATTCTTTTGTGCGGTAAAAGTTGCCGCCGTCTGTGTGCGTTCTTTGAGCGGTGCAAGCTCGTAAGGCACTTCCAAAATCTTTCCTTGTGGAAAAGCATTCGATTCATATAATGGATTTTCGTTTTCGACCGCGATGTTTTTCACAGTGTTTTCTTCCGCTGCTTCCTTTTGATTCTCCAAATCGCTTGTCGAATCTGCTGTCGGTTTGCTATCGGCGCTTGGATTTATCGGATTTTCAATCGCTGTTTCGCTTTGTGTTTCGGCTGTTGTCTCCAAATCAGCGCTCGTTTCAAAATTATTTTTCAAATCATTTTCTTTTGATTCAAAAACAGCTTTTTCGGTGGATATTTTCGTTTCATTTTCCAAATCGCTCGACTGATGTTTCAGCTCGGTGACGATGTTCTTCGACTTGAATGAATTTTGCTCGCTTTCGGATTCAATCGGCATGCCTCTTTCGATTTTTTGTAACATGAGACAAATTTTGTCGAGTTCTTTTTGCGGATTTTCGTAGTAGTCGATTGTCCAAAGTCGGTGCATCTGCCAGCCGAGTCCTCGCAGTACGGAGAGGGAGGACAGCTCGCGGTCGCTTGTGGTTTTCGCATCGCGGTAGTTGTCGCCGTCGAGCATGATGCCGAGCAGATAGCGGGATGGATTTTTCGGGTCGAGCACCGCCAAGTCGATTTTGAATTTGGAATGTCCGACTCGATGATGAACGGTGTAGCCTTTGCTCGCCAAATATTCCTGAATGCTTTTTTGAATTCCGTCGGTATCTTTTTGTTTTTGCTGCGCTGTCGAAAGTTTTCCGTCGCGGGCGTATGCCAAAAATTCGCGCAGGGCGGCAACTCCTCTCGCCTGTGTTCTCGAAAGGTCGATGTCCTCAGGTGCAAGGGAGGAGAACACGAGCATTTCATGTCGCGAGCGGGTGACGGCGACATTAAGTCTGCGCCATCCGCCGTCTTGGTTGAGCGGTCCGAAATTCATATAGATTTTGCCTTCGCTGTCGGGACCGAAACCGATGGAGAAGAGAATCACATCACGCTCGTCGCCTTGCACATTTTCAAGGTTTTTGACAAAGAGCGCTTCTTCGGCTTCATTTGCCCAAAGGTCAAGTTCGGCATTTTGTGCATAGGCTTCTTCGAGCAAATCTTCTATCAGACTTTGTTGCGCGATGTTGAAGGTAACGACGCCGATGCTCTGATTTTTTTTCTCAGGGTCTTGGAATCGGCGAATGATTTCATCGACGACCATCTTCGCTTCGATGGGATTGGTTCGACTCGCCCCGCGCTCAAAAATTCCGTTGCTTGCGACAAGGCGCACTTTTTTCTCTTGGTCATTGGCTGACGGGAAGGTGTAGAGCTTGCTCTCGTAGAATGCTTCGTTGCTGAATGCAATCAGGCTTTCGTGTCGCGAGCGGTAATGCCAGAGCAGATGAGTCTGCGGCATCGAGAGTGCCAAGCAGTCGTCCAAAATGCTTTCGAGGTCTTCTTCGGCAAGATTTTCTTCGTCCAATGCATTGTTGGTGAAGAAGGCGGTCGGCGGCATTTGGTTCGGGTCTCCGACGATGACGGCTTCGTTTCCACGCGCGAGGACGCCGACGGCTTTGGCGGTGGTCAGCTGGGATGCTTCGTCAAAAATAACGAGGTCGAATCGATGATTCACATCCAAGTATTGTGCGCAGGAAATCGGGCTCATCAGCATGCAGGGACTGAGTCGCGGCAAGATGGTCGGAATTTGCGTGAACAGTTTTCGGATGCTGAGTCCTCTGGCGTTGGAGCGTATCGCTTTTTGCAAAATGCCGAGCTCGGAGCTTTGCGATGCTTCTTTGGTAAAGTTGGGCACGCGCGATGCCAAACGATAGAAGATTTCTTTTTTGGTCATATCCTGCAAGTCTTCGCCGAGTTTTTTGAACTGCATTATTTTTTCGTTGAAGCTTGCGCCGGAAAAGTCGCGCAGTATCGGGTCTTGCAGGGTCAGCATGATGAGCTGTTTGAAAAGGTCTTTTCGATAGGCGCTTTCAAATTCTTCGGGTCGGAACTGATACGGTGCGTCGGCGATTGCGCCCAATCCGAGACTTTGCAGCTCGAATCTTTTCGCATTGAACTGAGTCCACTCGCGGATGTAGTCGGTTTTGTTTTGTAATGCCTGTGCAAATTCGACCTGTGCGCTGAGATAGTCGTCGCAGGAATGCTCAAGCGGTTTGATTTCTGCGAGTGCATTTTTGTTTCGCAAAAATTTTTCGTAGCTTGGCGAAAAGTCGGCGGCATTTTGTCCGATATTTTTGCGCGCTTCGTGCGGGCGCTCGATTTTGTCAAAGAGTGCGAGACTTTGCTTGGCTTCTTCGGCAAATTGTGCGATGGTCGCCCAGTCGTTTTGCGGATGAAGATTTCCGAGCAGGTTGCTGATTTTTTGCGCTTGATTTATTTTTTGCATGGCTTCCTGATAGGCGAGCAGGTCGTCAAAAGTTTCGCCCAAGCGATGTTTGTCAACTTTTCCTCGCGCGAAGGAGGAAACGGCGGATTTTAGTTTGAGCAGTCCGAAGAATTTGCCGATGAATCCTTTGGAAGATATTTCCGCCCATTTTGCAGAAAGTTGATGGGCATCCTGATTGAAAAATTCTTCGCGCCAATCGACGAGCAGTTGGTTGCTTTTTTCTTCAGCAAGTTTCGACTCGGTTGCAAATTCGTAAATTTCCTGAAGTCCTTGCTCCCCGAGCATCGTCCATTCGTCCGGTAATTTGTTCCACAGTATAAAATATTGTAAAATCCGATTCATTTCTTCAAGTTGCGCAAAGCTTTGAACGGGTTTTCCGTAGATGCTTCGGGCAATCGGCGCGGCGATTTGCAGCAGCTCGGCGGTTGATTTTTCGTATTCCGCCGCTTTCGGCAAAATGCTCTGCTTGAGGCTGTTGTCGTATTGCGTAAGTCCAATCCATCGGAGCGGATTGCTCACAACATCGCCGAGCGATTGGCTCATGGCGGCGAGTTCCTGAATCAGCAAGCGATGGCTGTCGTAGAGATTGCGATTGATTTTTTGTGTATAGTCGCCGGAAATTTCGACATCTTTTGCGTTTTTGTCGTCTTCGTATGCGCTGACCATTTCGTAAAAACTGAATTCGGATGCTCTTTTTCTGTGCAGCGCGTCGGCGTAGAGGTCGAGGTCTTTTCTCATGGCTGAAATCTGATTCGCCATTTTTGTGTATTCCGCCGGATTGTGTTTGGAGGTCGCTTCGGCGGCAACCATGAGCTGACTCATCACATCTTTTTTCTTGGCTTTGTTGGAGTGCAGCTCCATGCAGAAAGCACCGAGTCCCAAGCGCTCCATTCGTTTTTGCACGACGGAGAGCGCCGCCATTTTTTCGGCGACGAAGAGAATGGTCTTGCCCTGCGCCAATGCGTTGGCGATAATGCCGGTGATGGTTTGCGATTTGCCGGTTCCCGGTGGACCATGCAGTACAAAGCTTTTGTCGGCGCTCGCCGATTCGATGGCGTAAAGCTGTGACGCGTCGGTCGGAATCGGCACGAGGGAATTGGCGGCGGAAATTTTTTCGTCGAGTTGCATCGCTTCGGCTTGCCATGCGAGTTTGCCGTCCATCAAGCTTTTTACCAATTTGTTTTGGGCAAGGTCATCGGCGCGTGTGTGCAAATCGTTCCACATCACGAATTGTGAAAATGAAAAAATACCGAGCCAGGAGGATTTTAGAATCGCCCAATCGGTTTGTTTGACGATGGCTTGCTCAAAGATGGAAAAAATCTTCGGCAAATCGACGCCGTTTTCGTCCATCGGCATCGGGTCGAGTTCTTTGATTCGAATGTCGAAATCCTGTTTGAGCATTTCGAGCAGCGTGGTGTTGAGCATGACTTCTTCATCGCGTTGACGAAGAATATATCCAAGCGCGCTCGATTTTCGCACGAGTTCAACCGGAACGAGTACCAATGGGGCGTATCGCATCTTGTCTTGGGACTTGGGCTCAATCCATTGCATCAAGCCGACAGCGAGGTACAATGTGTTGGCGCCGTTTTCTTCGATGGATGTGCGGCTCGTCCGATACAGCGTAACGATCGCTTCGTTGAGATGATGTTCAAGCAGGGGGCTGTAAATGGTTTTGTCGCTCCAAAGTATCTGCTGCACATCGCTCAATTCATGCAGATTGGAAAAGTTGAGCTCGTCCGGATATTTTTTCGGCAGAATATTGTGCCCCGAACTGATAGTGAAGCTTTTGCCGCCCGCGAGCAAATCTTCGACCGCTTCCGGCTCGGCTAATAATAACGGAAGTAAATTTTTGCTCACGCGAAGGTTGAGCAGATTGTTTCGCAAGCTCAAATCCAATAATTTTCGTTCCCATTGTAGTTGCTTGGACATATTTTCCCTCCTTAATTTGTCTAGCTTTTTTGATTTATACTGCGTTAAGTTCACTCGAGCACTCGGTCACATATTACAATATGCTCCCTCCTGCTTTCGCTCCTTGCCTTGTCTAAATGCAAAAAATCGTTGCAAATTTATTTGTCTAGCTTTTTTTGCTTAAACTTTGTTTTGAATATGGAGACTTTGATTATCTCGTTGTAGGGAACGAAGGCAGTAGGTTGCGGACATACAATTTCCCTGCGGTCATTGTATATCTCGCTAACCCATGCATGTGACCTACCAAAGATTTTCATCGCTTTGCTTGAAAATCGGGTTAGGTCTAGAACCTCTTCGTTCCGCCGTTCCATCGGAACGGAATCTCTCATTAGCATATCAATAATTTAGTTAGATCTAGAACCTCACCGCTTTGTGTTCCATCGGAACGGAACAATCCAAAGCCCAAAATAAAAATTAAATATTCAGCACTTGGATCTTGCTTACATCGTCTTTTGTTTCGACAAACTTTGTTTGTCGCGGAACGGTGGGGTCACCGTTCCCTACAAAGTGGGAAGCATAGAACGGATATTCAAAATACAAATTGTTGACAACTATTCTTTCTAATAGAGATTAGCCTAAATACAAAAAATCGTTGCAATATTTGCTGGCTTTTTTATTTATACGGCGTTAAAAATGTATATGTTCATTTTTTGGTAAAACTCTTTTAGATATTGTATATCAAATTTTGTCAAATCACAAGAAGTTGTGAACAAGGGAGATTTTTTAAGTGTTGTCTTCTATGTAAAAAGCACAGCAATTTGCTACGCTTTTTTAGATTTTCGGTATTCGTTTATTCCTATAATAATTTTGCTTCTATAAAGAAGTTTTTTAAGAGTTTATTTCAAATCGGAAATCTTATAGAACTTTTGCGGATAATCGGCTGGCGAATTATGCGTGAAGTTGTAGTTCCAAATTCTGTTTTTACCGATATTTTGCGCTGAGCGCAGGAATGAATCGTAAACCATCGAAGGAACTTTGTTTGTGTAATAGTAGTCGCCATGGTAGGAATCGACATGATACCATTGTCCGTCGATGTTTACTTGATTCCACGCGTGGTTGAGTTTTTTGTCGAACACTTCGGTTTGCATTTGCGGCAACACGGCGTCGAAATATCTCTTTTGCGCTTTCGGATTCCACTCCGGATAGTAAATTCCGCTGACGAATCTTGACTGCAATCCGGCTCTTTCGGCAATTCGGTTGTATGCCATCGTATAGCCTTCGCATACGCCGGCGTTGGCTACAAGCACCGCGCTGTGATTGTATCGGTTGTAGCCGCGGTCATTGTCTTGGTTGACCGCTGTGTTCAGAATCAGATAATCGTAGATGAACTTTGCTTTTTCAAGGTCGCTCATGGCTTTCACATTGTATTTTTCGATGATTTCATCGATTTTGTCTTCGGCTTCCATCAGTTGTTGTTTCGTAATATGATAAGTGATACCGATGGAATATCTGTTCACACCCGGGATGCCGGTATCCACATTTGATTTCGCACCGTCACGCGCCGTCCAGAATCTTGCGATTCGCACAAGGCTCGCATCGACCGGCTTGTTCCATAGATTCCAGTACAATTTGTCAACATCGTCATCGGTTGCGTAGAATGTAACGGCAAGCTTTCTCTTGTAAATCGACTTGATAACATAGTCTTTCAAATCGTCCGGTCTTCCTGCAAAATTGGTGTCGGTATAGACAAGCTCGCTGTCGAGGTCAAGCTTTTCGCGGATGAATTCGGCAACGGTTTTGGACTCGTCGGTCTTCCCGTATGTGAAAACAATCGGCGCCATATTTTCTTCCAATGTGATGATTTGCGGCTCCTGCGGCTGAATATATTTTTTCACTTCGCCCGCTTTTTCCGTTACGATTTCACCGGTGAATCCGATTTTTGTAACGCTCGGCGCGATTTCTTTGCCGTCGGTGTCCACAAATTTTATTTGGTATTTTACCTGAACTTTCGGAATTTCTTCGTATTCAAATACGATGATGTTGTCTTTGCCTTCTGCGAGTTTTACGATTTTCGGCTCCTCAGGCTTGACAAATTTGGTAATGTCGATTGCCTTTTCGGTGACCACTTCACCGTCAAATCCGATTTTAGTCTTGCTTTTTTCAATTTCCTTACCTTTTTTGTCAAGGTACTTGACTTGGTACTTTACCTGCGCTTTAACGGCATCGTTGCTCTTTTGGATTTTCTCCAGTATCGCAAGCACTTCCGCTTCACTCTTTGCGTTTTGCACATCGGATTTTGCGGAATTTTTTTGAGCCGTGCTGATTTTTTTTAGCTGCTCGATTTTTTCGATTGCCGCTTCTTTTGCGCTCATCAATTTTTGAGCATCAACGGAGCGATATTCGAATACGATGATGTTGCCCTCTTTGGCAAGTACAAGTTTTTGCTCTTGCGGTGATACCAATTCGTAATTCGGGATAACGATGGCTCTTTCGCTCACCTCATCTCCTGAAAAACCGATTTTTGTTCGATTCAAATCAATTTCTTTTTGATTTTCGTCGATGAATCGGACTTGGTATCTCACCTGTGTTTTTTCTTCCACCGCTTTTTCCGCTACGGTTACAGCGGTGCTCTGCTCGGTTGCGCTCTCGTTGGCAAACACATCGGTTGCGAATGAGAATACAAATGAACAGATTGCTAATGCGAAAAACAGATTCTTTGCTTTTTGCATTATTTTCTTGTTAGAAAACATATTTCTTTCCTACTCTATTTTTTATGCGTGTTGAAGCACACGATTGCTATTCTATAAAAATATCTGTAAAATGTCAATGTATTTTTGTTGTTGTTTATAACTTTTTTGTAACGCTATACGAAATTTTTTGAAATTGAAAAAAGATATGGACAAAAATCCGATTTTTGTTTATAATTTAGAAATAATATGCGTGGATGAAGAATCGTATTTTGGAAAATACACAGAGAGAAGGAGTTGCTGAGAGCCTTTTGTTTGAAAAAATATGTCCTGCTTCGGAGCGATGAGCAATCACGGTTGGGCGCGTTATAGCCTGTTGAGATATTCCTTTGGAATAATTAGAGTGGTACCGCGATCCTTTCGCCTCTATTGAGGTGGGAGGATTTTTTAATTTCGGTGCTCGAAGATGGAGGATTGTATGGCGAAGAAAGAACAACAATTTGTAAAAGAAATCACGAATATGGAGGATGACTTTGCGCAATGGTACACGGATATCATTACGAAGGCGGATCTTGTGGATTATTCACCGGTCAAGGGCTTTATGGTAATCAAACCGTATGGCTATGCGCTTTGGGAGAGCATCCAAAGTTTTGCGGACAGACGATTTAAAGAGACGGGGCACAAGAATTGCTATTTCCCTTTGCTGATTCCAGAAAATTTGTTGATGAAAGAGGCGGAGCATGTCGAAGGTTTTGCGCCGGAAGTGGCATGGGTAACGCATGCGGGTCGTGAGCGTTTGGCGGAGCGTTTGGTCGTGCGTCCGACTTCGGAGACGATTATTTGTGAGATGTATAAAAAGTGGTTGCGCTCGTATCGTGACCTTCCGTATCTATATAATCAGTGGTGCTCGGTGGTGCGCTGGGAGAAATCGACGCGTCCTTTCTTGAGAACATCGGAGTTTTTGTGGCAGGAGGGTCACACGCTTCACGAGACGGAAGAAGAGGCGGTGAAGGAAACTTTGCAGATGCTCGACATCTATGAGGAAGTGGCGCAGGAGCTGATGGCGATGCCGGTGGTGAAGGGGCAAAAGTCGATTCGCGAGCGTTTTGCGGGAGCGCAGGACACTTATACGATTGAGGCTTTGATGCATGACGGCAAGGCGCTTCAATCGGGAACGAGTCATTTTTTGGCGCAGCATTTTACCAAGGCTTTCGGCATTGAATATCAGGACAGAAACGGCGGGCTGAGCCATCCGTATCATACATCGTGGGGAATTTCGACTCGTCTTATCGGCGGTCTGATTATGGTTCACTCGGACAATCGCGGTTTGGTGATTCCGCCGAGAATGGCACCGACTCAAGTGCGTATCATTCCGATTCAGCAGCACAAGGAAGGTGTGCTCGACAAGGTGAATGAGCTCTATGCGGAATTGAAACAAACTTTGCGTGTCGATGTGGATGACAGCAGCGAGAAATCGCCGGGCTATAAGTTCAACGAAGCGGAAATGCTCGGAATTCCTGCGCGAATTGAGGTCGGACCTCGTGATTTGGAGAATAATCAGGTGACGATTGTGCGTCGCGACACTTTGGAAAAACAGCAGGTGTCCATCGACGGTCTTGCCGATTATTTGGGCAATCTGATGGAGGAGATTCAGAAGAATCTGTTTGAAAAAGCGAAGGCGCATCGGGAGTCGAGAACGACGACGGTGAAAAATATGGATGAGTTCAAAAAAGCTTTGGTCGAAAATCCAGGCTTCATTCGTGCGATGCATTGTGAATGTGAGGAATGTGAGGAGCAAATCAAGGCGGAAACCGCGGCGACTCTTCGTTGTTTCCCATTCCATGATACCGAGCAGGTATCGGATGTATGCGTGAATTGCGGAAAGCCGGCGAAGCGTTTGGCATATTTTGCAAGAGCGTACTAAACGAATTTTTGAGTGATGGAAGGTGTGGCGATTGCCATGCCTTTTTTGCCATCATTTCATTTGAAAAGAGGAAAATATGGAAAAACAAATCGTTTGGGATTTGGAAAACAGCTATGAAAATTTGCCGAAGGAATTTTTCACCTATGCCAAGAAATCGAATTTTCCGGAGCCGAATTTGGTTTTGTGGAATGAAAAGCTGGCGAAAGATTTGGGATTTCCGGATTCAATCGGTTTATCGGATGTGGAGAAGGCGGGAATTTTTTCGGGGAATGAGTTTTTGGCGGGCACATCGCCGATTGCGCAAGCTTATGCGGGTCATCAATACGGTTATTTGAATATGCTCGGCGACGGTCGGGCGATTTTGCTCGGCGAAAAAGTGTTGTCCTCGGGCGAGCGGGTGGATGTGCAGCTCAAGGGCAGCGGCAGAACGGTGTATTCGCGCGGTGGCGACGGTCGGGCTTCGCTTGCACCGATGCTTCGGGAGTATTTAATCAGCGAGGCGATGGCGGCTTTCGGGATTCCGAGCACGCGAAGTCTTGCGGTGGTTACTACGGGCGAGGACATTCGTCGGGAGGGCATTTTGCCGGGGGCGGTGCTGACGCGGGTGGCGAGCAGTCATATTCGGGTCGGAACTTTTCAGTTTGCGGCATCGCTGGAGCCTTCGAATCTTCGTGCGCTTGCCGATTATACGATTTTGCGACATTTTTCGCATTTGGCGGAAGCAAAGGAAGATGAAAAATATCGTCTGTTTTTAAGAGCGGTCATCGAGAATCAGGCGTCGCTGATTGCAAAATGGCAGTCGGTCGGATTCATTCATGGGGTGATGAATACCGACAATATGGTGATTTCGGGCGAGACGATTGATTACGGACCTTGCGCTTTTATGGATGCGTACAATCCGAAGACGGTGTTCAGCTCGATTGACAGGCATGGCAGATATCGCTATGAGAATCAGCCGCCGATTGCGCAGTGGAATTTGGCGAGATTTGCGGAAACTTTGCTGCCGTTGTTGTCGGCAAATGAGGAAGAGGCGCTCTTAATTGCCAATGAGGAAATTATGAAGTTTAAGCCGCTCTATGAAGAATTTTGGTTTGACGGAATCTGTCAAAAGCTTGGGATTTTCGACAAAAAAGCGGAGGATGCGACTTTGATTGACGAATTGCTTTCGCTGATGCTCGAAAATGAAGCGGATTTTACAAATACTTTTGTGCGTTTGACGCTGGAGAGGATGGAGCGTGACGGTGCTTATTTGGAAGGCACGCAGCGACTCTTTGCCGATGAGAATTTTGAGCGATGGCATCAAAAATGGTCGGCGCGTTTGGAAAATCAGAAGATGGAAGACAAAGAAACGGCGTCCGTGATGTTACAATCGGAAATCGCTCGGCGGATGCAGGAAGCCAATCCTTTTGTGATACCGCGCAATTTTCGGGTGGAAGAGGTTTTGCAAAAGGCGCTCGAAGGAGAGTTGAATCCGTTTCGGGAATTGTTGAGCGTTTTACAAGCACCTTATCGCTATGACGAAAAGGATAGGGAATATCAGGAATTGCCGAAGTATTCGATGGCGGGCTATCGCACTTTCTGCGGAACTTAAAAAACCGACCTCCTCAGTTTTGTTCTAATGAGGGGGTCGGCTTTTTGAATTATAAAGAACGGTGGCAGTAGGTTACGGACATACAATCTCCCTGCGGTCATTGTATATCTCGTCAACCCATGCATGTGACCTACCAAAGATTTTCATCGCTTTGCTTGAAAATCCGGTTAGGTCTAGAACCCCACCGCTTTGCCGTCCCATCGGAACGGAAATTTTTTTGGTCATTTCGTTGAATTTCTATCGCTATTTTTCTTTTTGACTCGGGTCGGCGATGTAGCAAACGAAAGTGATGATGCTTTCTCCCGTATTTTTTTCCACATCGGTCATGACGATGTAGTATGGGCTGTCCATCTTGATTTCGGTCGGCTCGTCCAGTGCGGAAGCGGCTTCGTTTTGAATTTCGGTGACGGCTTTGGCGCGCGCACCTTTTTCGTCGATTTTGAGTGTCGCGGTCTGCGTTGCCGAGGTGATTTTAAGCGGAACGCCCGGCAGCAGTTTTTCAAGCTCGTAGTTGACAAGCATCTTGCCGAGACCGATTTTTTCAAACATTTCTTTGAGGTCGCTCGTCAGTTTGTACTCGATTTTCGGCATCTTGAACAGCACTTCGCCATTGTTGGCGTTCTCTTTGAATTCGCTGACGGCTTTGGCAAGGTCTAATTTTTCAATGTCTTTTTTCGGTTTGATGAAATAGACTTTGGCGTCGTTTTTGCCGTCAAGCTGAGCGATTTCTTTTTCATCATCCGTCCAATAGTTAAGGCTGTCGAATTTTTTGGACATGGTCGGTACGGATATTTTTTTCTTTTCAAAGGTTGTAAAATCCGCATCGGCGGTCAAAGCGGTGTCGAACGGCTCCGTCCATTCTGCATAATATTGAATCGCATCGAGCAGCACCAAGACGGATTCGGCGCTGATGCTTTCCTCGTTGAGCACTTCGTCGAGCACTCTTTTTTGAAGATTGATCTTTTCTTTGGTTGCCTGTTTTGGAAATTCCGTAATTTTAATATTTTTGAAAGAAAGCTCCGGCTTGGTATCGCTTATGGCTTTGTTAATCAAAATCAGACTTTCCATCTTGCTGTTCGCGAGATTCAAATTTTCCAAATGATTTTCGTCATAGACGGACAGCGTCTTCAAATCCGCTCGCTCGTCGGTTGCCAATGCCATCAAGTCGAGCAGTCGCTGAATCGAGAGCGGAGACAACACGAGATTGTTTTCTTTTTCATGACTTTCAAAAACGGCGTTGAATATCTCGATACTCATCGCATCGACTTCGGATGTGATTTTGGTATCGGCGCTGCTCTGCTGATTCGGCGCGCAGGCGGCAAGCATCAACAGCATGATTGCCGACAACAGCGCAAGCGCTTTTTGGGTTTTTCCATTCGTTGTACTGATTCTTTTCTTCATCTTTTCGTCCTTTCTTTTCGTCGATTCTCATCGGAATCTCTTTTAAGAATGGTGAACAAGGTTTTTCCAAGATTCAAACGACTTCCTTTATTGTTCCGCCTCCGCATAGATTTTTTCGAGCATTTTCAAATCGACTTGGTTATGCTCGGTTGCAATTATTTTTGTATGTGTCTTTATGGTTTTAACATCATTTGCCTGATGGTTCATATCGACGGAAATTTCCTTAATGTAGAAAGTTTCTTCGTCGATTAAGAAAATGACTTCTTTATCTACTTCCGTTTGGTCGATTCCTTTCAGCCAAAAATCCAATTCGCCCTTAAAAGTGCCGAGGAGGTCAAAATTTTTGTCATTGACGAGGACTTCGTATCCGGATTCGGTTTTTTTCAGTTCGTAGGGGTCTTCTCGCATGATTTTTTGTAAAATATTTGAGAAACCGTGATAGTCAATCAAATCGCCTTCAGATGTTCCCTTCGTCCAGTCCTTTTCGCCTTCCCATTTTACATAATGCCCGCCGGGACTGATGTGGATGGTCTCGCCGGAGTTCTCTTTTTTCGGGTCTTTTGTGTGGAGCTTTACATAGTAAGCGGTGTTTTCTAAAGTTTGCGGGTCGTAAAAATACAGACTGTCGAGTTTTACATAGGATTGTGTTCCGAAGAACAGATAGTCGCCGTCAAACTGAAAGTGAACATTTTGAAGCGTTTGGTTCTGTTCGTTGAAATTTTTTTCAAATTCTTTTTTGTCCAAGATATCCTCGGATTCTGTATCGGATTTTGCGTTGTCTTTATCCGTTTCGGTAACGCTTGGATTATCGTTTTGGGATTTTTCCTGCTCCGGCGCTTTGCTGCAAGCGGTCATGGCGAGCATCATTGAAATTGCCAAAGCGAATGTTGCTGTCAATTTTCTTTTCATAATCTTACCTTCCGAATTTTTTCTTCTATATGGATTTTTATCCGCGTTCTCTTCTCAATAGAATTATAGCATTTTTTGAAATTTTGTTCAATGTTTGTGCTTGATAGACTTGTATTGGGGGTTCGGATTTCAATACGATTTTGAGCGAGCGTTCGGATATGTGTTTCTTTCTTTATAAGGATGGAACGGTGATGTTGAGGCGCCGTCTTGCAATCCGCCTGCACAAAGTGTAGAATAGAGAAAGTAGGAGTTTTGAAAAGGAAGTGGCATACAATCGGGCGATGATGGATCGAGCGAAAAATTGGTGGCGAAAGAAGAGTGTTTCGGCATAAAAAAACCTTTTGCACAGGGCAAAAGGCGATTTTTATTCGATGGTGTATTCAATATAGCCTTCGGATTTGCGTTTGATGATTTCTCCGATGCCGGCGCGTACGGTGGTGATGTTTTTGTAGAAGATATCTTCCATCCCGGAGCCGCTGAGTGCATTGTGGCAGAGGGCGATTTGAATGTCCATATCGGTGAGCTCATGGTTCTGATTTTTGAAATGTTGAACGACATTGCCGGCAAATACGACAAGGATTTCGGCAGTATCGCCCATCTCTTCGCAGTAGCGATTGTAATTGTAGATTTTAGCTTTGAGTTTGTCGAGCAAATCGTATTTTTCGATTCGAAATAGAACTTTGTAATGCATAGCTTCTCCTTGTACTCGCATGGAGCGGTTAAATTTGTTATGGTTTCAGTATATCATAGATTGACGACGCAAAAAAGATTTTTTGGAGGAGATATGTGGTCGGATTATCATTTGCATTTGGAATATGGCGATTATGATGAGGAGTATGTGCTTCGTTTTTTGGAGCAGGCGCAAAAAATCGGCTTGTCGGAGATTGGATTTTCGGAGCATTCGCATGCTTTTGAGGAATTTCGGGAGCTGTATTATGAAGATTTGATTTTGGATGATTCGCCGATTGGCAATTTTCAAAAACGGTGGCTTGCCAATCCTAAGAGCAAATTTGTCCACTCGTTGCCGAAGTATCAGGAGTTTATAACAAATCTGAAAGCGAAGGGTTATCCCGTCAAGATGGGCATTGAGGTTTGTAATTTTCAAAATCAAAAAAAGGTCGCGGAAATTTTGAGCGGCTACGATTGGGATTATCGGATGGTGTCAGTGCATTTTGTGCGCGGATGGGGTTTTGATTTTGAAGTGCTCAAGGACAATTTTGACAAAGGCGACTTGGTGAGCATTTGGTAGTCCTATGTTGAGGAGATGGAGAAGGTGGTGAGCAGCGGGCTGTATGATATTATCGGGCATCCGTTTAATTTGCGGTTGTTCGGTCATTTGCCGGATTCTCAGCGGGTCGCGCCTTTGCTCAAGCGGGCGGCGGAGATTTTCAAGGCGCAGAATATGGTGGTCGATGTCAATACGGGCACGAGCTATCGATATCCGATTCGTGAAATCTCGCCTTATCCCAAATTTATGAATCTTGTGAAAGAGTATGATTTGCCGATTATGATTTCGAGCGATGGGCATTTTCCGGAGCATGTCGGCATGAATTTTGACATGGCGAGCGATTATGTGCGATCTTTCGGTTTGGACGAGGTGGTTTGTTTCGACAAAAGGAATCGCGTGATGAAAAAATTGGATGGAGATAGGAGCGGGAAATGACGAAGACGCCGTTGTTGGACGGATTGATGAAATATAATAAAGAGAAGATTTTGCGTTTTCACATGCCGGGGCATTACGGAAAGATGCCGGC
Source organism: Peptostreptococcaceae bacterium (assembly GCA_030532905.1). Lineage (GTDB taxonomy): Bacteria > Bacillota > Clostridia > Peptostreptococcales > Filifactoraceae > JAUNKE01. The sequence goes on along the minus strand of JAUNKE010000001.1, from coordinate 40,880 downwards.
GCAGTATGAAAAATTGTATCAAAATCTGTTTGCGCTGGATGTGACGGAGGTGGACGGAACGGATAATTTGGCTGAGCCGATGGGCATTATCTTGGAATCGCTGGAGCGGATCGCCAAAATTTATGGGGCGAAAAAATCGTATTTCTTGGTGAACGGGAGTACATCAGGAATTCATATTGCGATGGATGCGCTGATTCCGGAAGGGAAAACTGTCATCGTGGGAAGGAATTCGCACAAGAGTATTCGGAATCTGATTCGCAAAAAATCGCTCGATGCCGTCTATATTTATCCCCGAACGGATGAATTGTTCGGAGTCGATTCGCATATTGAATTGCAGGATGTCATCGCGGCAATCGAGCAAGCAAGTGATGTGCGCGCGGTGGTGCTGACCTATCCGAATTATTACGGCAGAGCCTATGATTTGAAAAGCATTTATGATTATTTGCAGAGCAAAAAAATCCCGTTGATTGTGGATTCGGCGCATGGGGCGAGTTTCGCTTTTTCAAAAGAATTGCCGGATTCGGCGGTGTTGCACAGCGATATCTGCATCCACAGTTTGCACAAAACTTTGCCGGCTTTCACACAGACTTCGCTTTTGCATATCGGCGAGAATTTGTCCGAAGCGCAAATTGAGAAGGTGGAGGAGAATTTGCGTTTTTATCTTTCGTCCAGTCCGTCGTATTTGCTGATGGCGTCGGCGGAGTTGGCGGTGTCGATGATGGAAGAATGTGGAGAAGCGGAGCTGCTGCGATTAAAAAAATTGTATGAGCGAGCTTGTGAAAAACTCGAATCGGAGGATGTGCTCGTGTATAAAAATGCGCTCGGGCAGGATTTTTGCAAGCTGTTTGTGAAAACTCCGCTCGGCAAAGAGGCGGCTCAAATCTTGCGCAGGGAATATCGAATTCAATGCGAGATGGTGGTGGATGATTCGCTTTTGTTTATGCTCGGTACGGCGCACAGCGAGGAGGACATCGACTATTTGACGGATTCAATTTTGGATGCGATTCGAAAATATGGGAAAAAATCGAGCTTAAAGCCGATGATTTTTTTGCCGAAGATGGAAAAGGTAAATCGGGAGCGAATGGAGGATTGCAAAAATCGAAGCATATCGGTGGTGGATGTTTCCGAAAGCATCGGTCTCGTGATTGCCGAAGACATCGTACCGTATCCGCCCGGGATTCCGGTCGTGATGGAATATGAGGAGATGAACGAGCAGGCGGCGCAGTTGCTCCAAAGACTCGGCATCAACAAAATCAAATGCTTTACAAAATAAAATTGAGTCGTCTTTGAATAAATTATGTATTTTTGTATCACTTTGGGTATGATATTTAAAGATATAGAATTGGAACGGGGGTAGAAGATGAAATATAACAAAAGATTTTTTGCATTAGCGCTGTCATTTTTGATGTTCAGCTCCGGAATGTCCTTTGCAGAAGGGAAAGATTCTGTGGATATTTTTCAAGAGGGAACTTTGATTCCAAAGATATCGGAGAAAAATGTTCCTTTGGCGAAGCATGTTAAAAAATCAAATTCCAACAAGAAGAATTCGAATAAGAAAAACAAAAAGGAGAAAGCCGGCAAAAATCCGAGCATCGTTGTGTCCACTCCATTTCCAACCGGTAAAGTGGAAAACAATGCCATTGATGTGAAGTACACCGCCAAGCCGAGCAAGAATGCAACAATAACGCAAGTGAGCTATATCATCAACGATGATTTCGAAGAATTTATTTATATTGCAGGGAAAAAAGGAGTTCAACAAAAAGGAAAGCTGGGAGCAGCGAGAGTGCTACTGCTGCCGGGAGAAAACAAAGTGGTGTTTAAGGTGGTTGATTCAACCGGTAAAAGTGCAACTTTTGATGTGAGGGAAAGACCAGACTTTGATTCGGGATTTCAAACTCCTAATATTCAACCGGACGAAATATCAGACTTATCAGATGGGACGGGAAGGAAGTTTATAAACAATAGGATTGTAATATATGCAAAAGAAAATATTTCGTCGGAGCAAGTTGAAAATGTAGTGAAATCGATGAATGCTAAAATTATTGGAAAAGCTACAGCAATAGGAAGATACACTATAAAAGTTTCCAAAAGCACAGAGGATGAATTACTGAAAATGTGCGAGAGTTTAATGGAAGCTTATCCTAATATAGTAGAAGAAGCCCGATTGTCTCTTATTGACGGCGCGACGATTCAATAACAAACTGCTCAAGGAATGAATGGGTTATAAACAATCCTTGTGCTAAAATATATCGACTTTTATTTTGTTTGAAAATAGAATAGGAACGGGGCAAACTGAGATGAAGATTAATAAACTGAAATATATTTTGGTGCTGGTTACGGTCGGCTTGTTATGTGTTGCTTGCACAAAATTTGAAAGTGAAAATAGCAATCCCCGTCCGATAAAAGAATTAGCTTATGATAATTTATTTGGTAAAGAAAATTATGTATATATCAAGGAGAACGATGAGTACGAACCATATATGGTGCTAAGCAAAGACTATTATGGTAAAACATTATTGATGAGAAAATTCCTATTGGATGAACCGAGAGCATTTAATATATATGAAGCTAACGGATTTCGCAATGCCTATTATCCAAACAGTTTGATGGATGTGTTTTTGTCCAATGAGTTCTACAATACTTTAAGTCCTAAAATGAAAGAACTGATATTGGAAATGGATATTGATATTACTACGGAAGAAAGTGTATCAGCAGGTCCTGTATTGGAAACAGAGAAAATAAAGCGTAAGATATTTTTACTGTCCGCATACGAAGTGGATGCGCCGGACTCATCAGTAGTAGCTGAAGAAGGAATAAAGCAAAAATATTTCGAAGAATCACCGGATGGATTGATACGAATAGGACGATTCAAAAATGGAAAGACCTTCAATTATTGGCTTAGAACAGCTTCTACTTGGTATGATTATACGGTACGTGGTGTGGCTGATGACAGAGGAATTGTGGGCTCCGTACCAGTCAATTCCATTTTAGCGGTACGACCGATATTTTGTGTCGAAGGGGATGTTGAGGTATATCAACAGCAAATCGAAAAAATAGGTCGGGTATATGTCATTGAATAGATAGCGGAAAGATGATGGAGAGAAGTCAAATCGAGTTTTATTGTGGATTCGTTTTGTATTCTCTTTTTTATTACAGACCTTTAGGTTTTTTGATTTGCTTATCGGTTTTGACATTTCGTTTTGCAAAAAGATTTTCAAAATGCGCATTTTTTAAGCATATTTAATTTTGTAAGCTTTATTTGAAAGTTAGCTAAGGAAAATTTGGTTATACTGATTTTGTTTGATATAATTTGCTTACTGAATAAACTCTTATATTTTTTGTTGACAATTTGCTGATAATTCGTTATTATGTTTTTAGGTATTTTGGAAACGATTGCTCGGGAATTGACTTCTCGGCGACAACATCGTTTTCAATCGACAAAAAAATAAAACTACATAGGAGGTTTTTATGACGGAAGGGAAAAAAAGAATTAAGAAGCAAGCGACATTAGGAGTTGCGCTTATTCCGGTCATCGCATTGATGATTTTTTTGTATGTGGGCGTGGTAAAATTGGAAAAAGCACCACATATTCCGTTGGTAGCAGGTTCTTGCGTTGCGGTAGCGGTAGCGGTGTTTTTACTTGGTAATTCTTGGGCGGACATGGAAGATGGGATTTTGAAAACCATCAACATGGGAATGCAGGCATCGCTGATCTTGATGGTCATCGGTATGCTTGTCGGTTCATGGATTTTGGGCGGTATCGTGCCGTCGATGATTTATTATGGATTGCAAATTTTATCACCGAGTATCTTCTTGGTTGCGACGGTGATTTTGTGCTCCGTTGTTTCGATTGCGACAGGTTCTTCGTGGACAACTTCGGCAACAGTAGGCGTGGCGCTCATCGGTATTGCCAAAGGGATCAATATTCCGGAGCCGGTAGCTGCAGGAGCGATTATCTCGGGAGCATATTTTGGAGATAAAATGTCTCCTTTATCGGATACGACGAATCTTGCGCCGGCGATGGCGGGTTCTACTTTGTTTGACCATATTCGTCACATGATTTATACAACGGGTCCTTCTTATTTGATTGCCTTGGTGCTTTTTGGCTTTTTGTCGATGAAATATGCGGGACAGGAATTGGATGCTCATGAAATTAACGGAATGCTTGAGGTGCTGAGAACAAACTTTAATATCAATTTGTTGATGCTCATTCCACCGATATTGGTTATTGCGATGGTTATTTTTAAAGTACCGGCGATTCCGGGATTGCTCGGCGGTCTGTTTCTCGGATGTTTGTTTGCATTCCTTTTCCAAGGTGCAAGTTTGGGAACTATTCTCAGCGTTGCGAATGATGGAATCAGTTATGGATATATAACTTTGGGTGATGAACAAATCACTTTCGGTGCCGCCAAAGAATTGGGGCTTATGATGGATGCTTTGCCGAGCGGAGCGGAAATTGTCTCTACCGGCAGCGATGTTATCGACCAGTTGCTGTCACGGGGTGGAATGCAGTCGATGATGTGGACGGTTTCTTTGATTATCTGTGCGTTGTCTTTCGGCGGGATTATGGAATCTACGGGAATGCTTGAAGTGTTGGCGGGTTCTTTGTTGAAGTTGGCAAAGGGAACGGGCTCTTTGGTAGCAGTTACGATTTTCTCAACCATCTTTATCAATGTTATCGCATCTGACCAATATCTATCGATTGTAATTCCGGGTCGTATGTATAAGGATGCGTATGCGGAGCGCGGATTATCTCCGCGAAATCTGTCGCGTACTTTGGAGGACGGCGGTACGATTACATCCGCATTGGTTCCTTGGAATACTTGCGGGGCTTATATGGCGAAGTCTCTAGGCGTTGATACGGTAAAATATCTTCCGTTCTGTTTCTTCAATCTAATCAATCCGGTTGTTTCGGTTGTGATGGCATTCTTGGGCATCGGTCAGATGAAGATGACGGATGCGGAAAAAGAAGCTTACGAAAAATCGAAAGCGGCGATTCAGCATCTTGCATAGAAAATGGAATAGAATTTTAATTTATTGTTGCGTTGACGAAAATAATTCAGCACAATACCTACATTTCAATGTGAAGTGTAGGTATTTTTTTGTTTTTGTGATTTTTGGCGCTTTTTTTGAAATCGAATTTGCCTTCTCGTTTGTTGACGGTATTTTTACACGATGTTATAATGATTTGAAAATGAATTTCAAATCGTTTCGTCTAAAATCATTACAATGGACTGAGCAGCGATAGAACCTTCATTCTTCAAATTGAATGGAGCTTGTCGGGGAAATGCTGTATTGTTTGCTCGATTTCGGATACTTTTAAGATTTTAGAATTGGGAACGACAATATGGAGGATTTATGGCACTTATCAAATGTGAAAATGTCACTTTGGGATATGAGAATACAATTGTTTTGGAGAATTTGGATTTGACGGTGAACGCAAAGGATTATCTGTGCATCGTCGGAGAGAACGGCTCGGGGAAAAGTACCTTGATAAAGGCTTTGCTCGGACTCAAGCCTGCGCTCAAGGGTAAGATTACGATGGGCGACGGATTGCTTCAAAATGAAATCGGCTATTTGCCGCAACAAACATCTGCGCAGAAGGATTTTCCGGCGTCGGTCAAAGAGGTCGTGATGTCGGGTTGTTTGAATCGGAAAAAATTATTTCCTTTTTATAATACGAAGGATCATGAACGGGCGATGGAGAATATGCATTTGCTCGGCATCGAAAATTTGAAGAAGAAAAGTTATCAGGAGTTATCCGGCGGTCAGCAGCAGCGGGTTTTGTTGGCTCGGGCGCTGTGCGCGACCTCAAAATTGTTGCTTTTGGATGAGCCGGTCGCGGGTTTGGATCCTTTGGTCAGCAAGGAATTGTACGAAGTGGTGAAGATGTTGAATAAACAGCGCGGAATTACGATTATCATGGTTTCTCACGATGTGGGTACGGCAATCGATGAGGCGACACATATTTTGCATTTGCGCAATAGGGTATTGTTCAGCGGAGCGAAAGCGGAGTATTTGCAGACGAGTCTTGCCCAATCGTATCTTGGGGGAATGAGTTATGATTAGTTTGTTAAACACGATGTTGAGCTATGAGTTTCTGCTCAAAGCCTTTGTGGTCGGTATCGTGGTGTCGCTCTGTGCGTCGATGCTCGGGGTCAGCTTGGTGCTCAAACGCTATGCGATGATTGGCGACGGTCTTTCGCATGTCGGCTTCGGCTCGTTGGCGGTTGCGACTGCTCTCAATATGGCACCGCTTCAAATTACAATTCCGATTGTCGTTTTGTCGGCTTTTTTGCTTTTGCGCATCAGTGAGAGCAGTAAGATAAAAGGGGATTCGGCGATTGCGATGATTTCGACATCGGCTTTGGCAATCGGGGTGACGGTGATTGCGTTGGCGAAGGGGCTCAACAATGATTTATACAGTTATATGTTCGGCAGCATTTTGGCGATGAGTCGGGCGGATGTTGTGCTCAGCTTGGTGCTCAGCGGTATCGTGCTGATTCTTTTTGTGTTGTTTTACAACAATCTGTTTGCGATTACTTTTGACGAAGCTTTTTCGAGAGCGACCGGAATCAATGTGGATTTCTACAATATGTTGCTCGCTTTTTTGACGGCGATTACCATCGTTTTGGGGATGCGGATTATGGGGGCTTTGCTGATTTCGAGCCTCATTATTTTTCCAGCGCTCACTTCGATGCGTGTGTTTCGACATTTTCGAACGGTCATCATCAGCTCGGCGATTATTTCGTTGCTCGGCTTTGTTTTCGGAATGATGATCAGCTATGTCGCGGGAACGCCGACGGGCGCGAGTGTCGTTATCGTCAATATTTTTATGTTTGCACTTTTTTCTTTTATTCGAATTTATTTGCCGAAAAGTAAATTGTAATCTTAAACGATGGAGATAAAAAACAGATGAGGAATCTGTTTTTTTGGTGGAAACTTTTTTGTTTTTTACCTAGAATTTGTTAAGCTATTGTAACATGGTTGTAATTTGTTTTCAAAAAGGCTAAGCTATAATATGGAAAGAAGGATGGTGAAGAAATGAAGTTTAATACACAAAATTTTAAGGGTAAGTTGAAGCGTTTTGTGATTTCGGCAATAGCGCTTTTTCAAATGGCATCGGTGGTCAGCTACGGCTCGATGATTGATGAAAATATGTATGAGATCCCAATCAGTCGCGGGGTGACGCACAAAAGGATTGTACAAACTTTTGAGAACGGGGTGCAGTCGATTTATTTGACGATTGCGGATTTGAGCGATGCGTCACTGGGGCTGAATCTTTTGTATAATAAAGGAACGGGTTTTGTGAATCGTAAGGAGCTTTCGGTGCTCGCGGGGCAAAATCCGAATGCGGTCGCTTCCATCAACGGGGACTTTTTTCATACGAGTGACCCGAGTTATTCGACCGGTATTATGGTGGATGCGGGCAAGATGATTTCTTCGCCGTCGTACAAAAACGGGGAGATGGCGTCGATGATTTTGGACAGCAACGGGAATTTGATTTTCGACTATCTGACATCGGGTGTCGTGTTGACGAACGACAGCAATGGACAGACCTACAATTCCATCAGTTTGAACAAACATTCGGCGAGTTTCAATTTCCCGATTATATTTACGAGTGAATATCGCAAGATGACTATCGGCTCGAAGCCGAGCAAACAGCTTACGGAAGTTGTCGTTCGCAACGGCTCGGTGGCGGAAGTGCGCGTCGGTGAGCAGGCGACGCAGGTGCCTGCGGACGGTTTTGTCGTGCTGGCGGGCGGTGCGAAAGGAAGTGAGTTGGCGAGCAAATTTGCGGTCGGCGATTCGGTTTCTTTGTCGAGCAATGCGGAGCAGGCTTATTCGAATATGGTGACGGCAATCGGTGGCGGAACGATGGTTCTGAAGGACGGTCAGCCGACGGCGATTACGCATCGGGTGAAAGGCAAGTCGCAGCGTACGGCAATCGGTGTGACTTTTGACAATAAATTGGTCTTTATGGTAACGGATGGAAGAACCGGCGCATACATCGGAATGAATGAAAATGATGTGGCGAGCTTTTTGCAGTCGCAGAATGTGAAGGATGCGATGATGCTTGACGGCGGCGGCTCGACGGAGCTGATTATCAACGGCAAAATCACAAATCATTTGGTAGGCAAGGAGCGCAAGTTGCTCAACGGAATTTCGGTGGTCAACAGCAGTCCGCGCGGTGCTTTATCCAAGCTGGAGGCGGTGTTGGAGACGGACAGCATCGTGCAGGGCGACCAAGTGAAACTCGTGGTGCAGGGATTTGACTCGTCGATGAATCCGATTGCGCTCGGCGGTGTTTCGGTCAGCGGCTCGGGTGTGAATGTCACTTACAACAATGGATATATTACTGCAAATTCGGGCGGGACGGGCAATTTGCTCATCAGCTCCGGCTCGGCATCGACTTCGATTCCAATCAATGTCGTGGGCATCAATCCGAATGACCCGAATCTTCAAGCGGAGGGCGGCGCAATGGATTTTGCCGTCGTGCCGAATGGAAGTTCGGACAAAAATGATGTGCTCGGACAGGTGCTCAATGCAAAAATTGTTGAAAAATCCGCAAATGCCAAGACAGCCATCAATATGTTCAACAAGAGTCAGGAATTGAGCAATTCGTTGAAGGTCAATAAAGAATCCGTCAATCAGGGCGGACAGGTTCTTGACAGTTCCGGTGTAAGCTTTGTCGGTTTGACGGTCAACAAAGGAATCGGTGGAACGAGCGGTCAGTGGAATGCGCTCAAAAACGGATTGGCATCCGCGAATTCGAATGTCGTTGTAATGTTTAACGGAAGCTTCAAGCTGAATCCGGCGGAGAAAAAACTGTTCAGAAAGCTGGTCAATGAAGCGGCAAAGAGTAAAAATGTCTATGTGATTTCATACGGCGATGCGTTCGGCTCGTATGCGGAGGGCAATGTCAGCTACATTACGGTGATGGACAATGCGGTTGCCAAAGCGACAAGTGATGCGGATTTCAAAATGCTGAGCATGAGAAATCAAAATGGAAAACTAAGCTACAGCTTTGAAAAATTATTTTAGATTTTCAATAGATTTTCAAAAGTCGGTTTGTACGAAGGTATGAATCGGCTTTTTGTTTTCAAAAGAAGGCGGATGGTATACAATAGAATCGGAATGAAATGGAAATCGGGTCGAAAGGAAGAACGATGAGAAGCAAACTTTTGTGGGATGTCGCAACGCGGGATTTTATTCTCGACGATATCGACGAGGCGATTTGTGCGGTCGATAATGACGGCATCGTCACGATTTGGAATAAAAAATCGGAGCAGATTTATGATTTGCCGAAGGAAGAGATTTTGGGTAAGAAGATGGACGAAGTGTTGCCCGACACCGTCATTATGAAGGTGCTCAAAACGAAGGAGGAGCAACAAAATATCTACACATCCACTCGAACGGGCTGCAATATTTTGGTGAAGGCGAAAATTTTGTACGACGAGCTCGATATGATTGGCGTAGTTTGTGTGGATAAGGATTTGAGCGAGATTGCCAAATTGCAGGAGCAGGTCGATACTTTGCAGGAGCGTGTGGAGTTTTTGGAAAGTCAAAGTCTCAGCGAGCAATCCTCCGTCATCATCGGTAATTCGACAAAGATGGTCGAGCTGATGTATAAGATGAATCAGATTGCAAAAACCGATGTGAATGTTTTGATTTCGGGAGAGAGCGGCGTCGGGAAAAAAGCGTTGGCGCGTGAACTGCATCGAATGAGTCGGCGCGAAGGAATTTTTATCAGCGTCAATTGCGGGGCGATTCCGGCAGCTCTGTTTGAGGAAGAATTTTTCGGCATCGAGCTGGCGAATGATGAGCGCGCGGGCTTTTTTGAGCTGGCGAATGAGGGAACTCTTTATTTGAGCGGAATTTCCAATATGTCGCTCGAAATGCAATCCAAATTGCTCAATGCGTTGCAGAATATGGAAATTTCCCGCTTGGGCAGCAAAAGAAAAATTCGAATCAATGCGCGCATCATCGCATCGAGCGCGAAGAATATCAAGGAGCAGGTGGAGCGGGGCGAGTTTTTGGAGGAGCTGTATTATCGGCTCAATGTGATTGAACTCAAAATTCCGCCGCTGCGGGAGCGCGGCTCGGATATCACCTTGCTCGCGGATTTCTTTTTGCGGGAGCTTGCTGAAAAATATCAGGTGAAGCAACCGAGCATTTCACCGCGGGTGATGAATGTTTTGTTGGAATATGAATGGGGCGGAAATCTTCGGGAGCTCAGAAACATTATGGAGCACATGATTGTTATGTGCGGCGGCGAAGAAATCACGATGGAAATGGTGCCTTATGCGGTCAAGGAGAGTGCGGCGAAATTCGCGCGCTCGTATTCACAAATCAATGACCTTGCGAAAACCGTCGGCGAATATGAAAAACATATTATTGAAGAAGCTTTGGAAAACTGTAACTGGAATAAATCGCAGACCGCGCGCCTGCTGAATATTCCGCGCACGACGCTGATGTATAAAATCGAGCAGTACCAGCTTAAAGAATTTCCAAGCAAGAGAAGAAAATAGATGTCCGATATTCGACAGTGACGAAAAACGGATAAAATAATTTTATGGAAAGCTGAAACGAAAAAATAAAGAATATCAATATCTGAAAATCAATTTTTGGAGTTGATATTTTTTTGTTGTCGAAAAACGGACAGTTGCAAAGGACATTCAGATATCCTATAATGAATATAGTTTAACTTTTTCCGAGCTCGAATGTCAACGGATTGACAATCGCTTGGAAAAGAGGGAGGTTATTGTGAAAATTGTATTGCCGCTGAGGCAGCATGTCGGCGCACCATGTCAGCCGATTGTTGCGGTGGGCGATGAAGTTCGTAGAGGGCAACTGATTGCGAAACCGAACGGATTGGGTGCGAATATTCATTCCTCGGTCAACGGAAAAATTGTTGTCATCGATGAGGAGAAAATTGAAATCGAATCCGAAGGCGCGGTGGATGTAAGCGATTATATTCGTTTGCAATCTCAAGAGCCTTTGGCGTTGATTGAAGAAGCGGGAATTGTCGGCGCGGGCGGAGCGGGTTTTCCGGCTCATGTCAAGTTCAAAGCAAAGCTGGACGGCGGATATGTTCTTGCGAATGCTGCGGAATGTGAGCCGCTGCTTGACCATAATATGAAGATTTTGCGGGAAAATCCCGAAATCGTCCTCAAAGGAATGAAATATGTGATGGAAATTACGGGAGCCGCGCATGGTTATATCGCCATCAAACCGAAGCACAAGCAGGAGATGATTGCGGTTGCGAAGGCGGCGAAAAATTTTGAGGGCATTGAAGTGAAATTTCTCTCCGATATGTATCCGGCGGGCGATGAACGAGTGATTGTGCGCGAGCTTCTCGGAGTGGAATTGCCTTTGGGTGCTTTGCCGATTGAAGCCAATGCCGTCGTGTCGAATGTGGAAACGCTCAAAAATGTTGCGCGCGCCATCGAGGACAAAATGCCCGTAATGACGAAGGATTTTACCGTCACGGGTCGGGTGCAAAACGAGATGGTGTACTTGGATGTACCGTTGGGAATGAAAATCGGTGACTATATCGAAAAATCGGGCGGCTATGTCGAGCCTCATGGCGAAATTATCGCCGGCGGTCCTTTTACGGGAAAGCATGCCGAAGAAGATTCGCCGATCACCAAGACGCTCGGCGGAATCATCGTGGCGATGCCTTTTCCGAATGAGAAAAGAAAAGTCGGCGTGATTGAATGCGAATGCGGAGCCCAGTTGGATCGCTTGAGTGAAATTGCGCATGGCATGGGCAGCGAAGTGGTGGCATCGGTCAAATGCAAAAGGATGGAAGAAATCAACGGGCGTTTTCGCTGTACTTTGCCGGGAATTTGTCCGGGTCAGGCGGAAAAAGTGCTGGAGCTCAAAAAGATGGGTGCGGAGGTCATTATTATCGGAACTTGTGAGGATTGAACGAATACGGTCATGCAAGTAGCTCCCAGGTTGGGAGTGCCGGTTTATCACAGTACCGACCATGCGCTCAGAGCGGGTGGCCATCGACTGTATCGAAGAAAAAAATAAATTAAAAATTTTAGTGAGGATAAAGGAGGAATTATGTCAATTACGATTGAAACCGCCAAGGCTCATGCAAAAGACCCGGCGGTATTGTGCTGTCGATTCGAAGCGGGCAATATTATTGAAGTATCCAATTTGGAAGACCCCGCAATTTTTCCGGACCTTGTGGAGTCCGGCTTGTTGCAAATCGGGGAGGACACGCTGACGATTGAAGAAGTGCTCGGCGCAAAGTTGACGCAGACGGTGGATGCGTTGACGCCTTTGACAAAAGAAATGCTTTCGGGCATCGCATCGCCGGCAGAGCAAAAGGAGAGTAAAGCTCCGGTGATGGAGCCGGTTGCATCGGTTGCGCCAATCGCGCCGGTCGCAGCGATTGCGGAAAATGCGGGAATAATTCGAATTCATATCGGTGAAGGTCGCGACATCAATCTTGAAATTCCGCTCAGCGTTGCGCGTGCCGGCATGGCGGAGAATATGTTCTCGGGAAGTTCTCATGCGGCAGCGCAAGCGGGAGCGGCATCCGAGCAAGCGTCTGCGCAAAATCAAAAGACTCCGTCGGAGAGAGTGATTCGCTCACTCAAGCGTCGCCATTTCCAAATTGATAAAGTGGAATTCGGCTCGGAAACCAAAATCGAGGGCAAGACTTTATACATTCGGGAAGGGATTGAAAAGGATGCGGTCGAAACGCAGGAATTGGTTGTTTCGATGAAGGTGGATATCATCACACCGGAGAAGTACGGCAATTATTCCGAAACGATTATGGATGTTCAGCCGATTGCAACCAAAGAGGAAGGCGAGCTCGGCAGCGGAATTACGAGAGTGCTCGACGGTGTCATCATGATGGTGACGGGAACGGATGAAAACGGAGTTCAAATCGGAGAGTTCGGCTCATCCGAAGGCGAGCTTGACAAAAATATTATGTGGGGAAGACCGGGAGCGCCGGACAAGGGCGAGATTTTTATCAAGACCGAGGTGGTCATCAAGGCGCATACGAATATGGAGAGACCGGGACCGCTTGCCGCACACAAGGTGTCGGATTTTATTACGGAAGAGATTCGAAAGGCGCTAAAAAAGGCCGACGATTCTTTGGTCACTCGCGAAGAAGAATTCGTACAAAAAAGACGAGCGGGCAAAAAGAAAATCGTCATCGTCAAAGAGATTATGGGACAGGGTGCAATGCATGACAATCTGATTCTTCCGGTGGAGCCGGTCGGCACGCTCGGAGCGAAGCCGAATGTCGATTTGGGGAACTTGCCGGTGGTGCTTTCGCCGCTTGAAGTGCTCGATGGCGGAATTCATGCGCTGACCTGTATCGGATCTGCGTCCAAAGAAAATTCGCGTCATTATTTCAGAGAGCCTTTGGTCATTGAAGCGATGCGTGATGAAGAAGTGGATTTGGCGGGTGTTATCTTTGTCGGCTCACCGCAAATCAACTCGGAGAAATTCTATGTGTCGAATCGATTGGGTATGACGGTCGAGGCGATGGATGTCGATGGTGCAATTATTACGACGGAAGGCTTCGGAAACAATCATATCGACTTTGCATCGCATCATGAGCAAATCGGAATGCGCGGTGTGGAAGTTGTCGGCGTCACTTATTCCGCAGTTCAAGGAGCATTGGTGGTCGGCAATAAATATATGAAGCATATGATTGACAACAACAAATCTTCTCAGGGAATCGAAAATGAAATTTTATCCAACAATACGCTGTGTAAAGAGGACGCGATTCGTGCGATGGCGATGCTCAAAACGGCGATGGCGGGTGAAGAAGTCAAAGAGGCGGAGCGCAAATGGAATCCGAGTGTGAAGCTGAACAATATCGAGATGATTGAGAAAGCGCTCGGCGAGAAAATTGAGTTGGTTGATAACGAGCAGGTGCTGCCGAAGAGTAAAAAAAGAATGGAAATTTACGAAGTGGAATGATGGATAAATTGAAATATGCTTCCACGGAAAATTATGTGGAAGGTGTAATTGTCGAAGTCAAGGACGGTCTTGTGGCGATCGATCTCAAAGGAAGAATGGGGCAATGGCGTGTGCCGGTTCGGATGGTGATTACGGACTATGAACTCAAAGAGGGATTGGAAGTAGGATTTTTGTTGAGCTATCCGGAGGTGCTCGGGCCGCAAGTGAATGAAAAATATGCTCAGAATTTGGAGTATAAAAAGCAGAAGAAAATGGAGGATTCAAAATGAGCCTTACAGTCGTAAAAGGACTACAATCGGAAATATTTGTGCCTGTTACGCCGCCGCCGGTGTGGACGCCGGTTTCCAAACCGCTGAATGAATCGGTGGTTGCATTGGCAACTGCGGCAGGTGTGCATTTGAAAAAGGACGAGCGTTTTAATTTGGCGGGAGATTTTACATTCCGCACGATTCCGGGCGATGTCAAAGGCGAGGAGCTGATGGTATCTCACGGAGGATATGACAACGGAGATGTCAACAAGGACATCAACTGCATGTTCCCGATTGAGCGCTTGCAGGAACTTGCAAAAGAAGGATTTATCAAAGCGGTTGCGCCGATTCATTTCGGATTTATGGGCGGCGGCGGCGACCAGTCGAAGTTTACGAACGAAACCGGACCGGAGATTGCCAAGCAGCTCAAGGAAGAAGGCGTGGACTATGTGCTGCTGACCGCCGGCTGAGGTACTTGCCACCGCTCTGCCGTGATTGTGCAGAGAGCAATTGAAGCTGCCGGTATTCCGACGGTTATCATCGCAGCTTTGCCGCCGGTCGTTCGACAAAACGGAACGCCTCGGGCGGTTGCGCCTCTTGTGCCGATGGGCGCGAATGCGGGTGCGCCGAATGACATCGAAATGCAAACCGAAATCGTCAAAGCTTCGCTGGAAGCGATGATGGAGATGACGAGTGCGGGACAAATCATTCCGCTGCCGTTCGAATACAATGCAAAAGTTTAAGGTGGAGGGATCTTCCCTCCGAAACGGTGAATTATGGAAGAAATATTACGGAGATTGGTCATCCGTTCATTTCATGTGCATGAAGTGATTTTCGGCGACGGATTTGAATTTCAAAACGGCTTGTTGCTACTGGATAAAAAGGTTGTCGATGCGCTGTCTCATCCTTTGATTCGAAAAGTTCATATCGATATTATCAAACCGCATGATCATGAGCGGGAAATCAATACGATTATGGACATCATTCCGATTTCAACCAAGGTGCTCGGCAAATTGGGCGAAGGAATCACCTTCACGATGACGGGTGTCTATGTGATGCTGACCGGTTGTGACGAAGACGGGCGACAGATGCATGAGTTCGGCTCGTCGGAAGGAATTTTGAGCCGGCAGATGAAATTCGGAAAGGCGGGGACGCCGCGCGAAGAGGATTATATCATTCATATCGATGTGTTGCTCAAAGGTGGCGAGCCCTATGACAGACGATTGCCGACCGCCGCTTTTCAAATCTGCGACGAAATTATACAAAATATACGAATGACGCTGAAAAAACAAGAGTCCAAAAATGCGAATGAGGTGCATGAGTTTTATGACAAAGCTCGTTCGGGCGTCAAGCGAGTCGCCATCGTCAAGCAGGTCGCCGGACAGGGAGCGATGTATGACAATCTGCTTTTCCCGAAAGAGCCTTCGGGTTTTGCCGGCGGCGTTTCGATTATCGAGCTTGGCAATATGCCCGTCGTTTTGTCGCCGAACGAATTTCGTGACGGGGCGCTTCGGGCAATGGATTAGGAGGACTTATGGGCGTAGGGCCATCGACGAAGGAGACGAGTCTGCATCATTTTCGCGACCCGCTTTTAGAAGTGTTGGGTGAGGATACGGATGTGGATCTCGTCGGTGTCATTGTGGTGGGAACACCGCAGGACAATTCGGAAAAGGAAAGAGTGGGACAAAGAACCGCGCAGATGCTTGAGGCGATGCGTGTGGACGGTTGTATTTTGTCCTGTGACGGTTGGGGAAATTCTCATGTCGATTATGCCAATACTTTTGAAGAAATCGGCAAGCGTGATATCGCCGTAGTCGGCATGACTTTTAACGGAACACAGGCAAAATTTGTCGTTACGAACAAATATATGGACACCATTGTTGACATCAACAAGTCGGCGGAGGGTATCGAAACCGAAGTGGTGGGCGAAAATACAGCGGACAGATTGGACGCGAAAAAGGCGGTCGCTTTTTTGAAACTGAAAATGAGGAGGAAAGAAAGATGATATTTTCCCGCGGATTACATGCCATTGATTCTCATACTGCAGGCGAGCCGACTCGAATTATCGTGGGCGGGATTCCGAATATCAAAGGCGCAACGATGCCGGAGAAAAAGGAATATCTTGAGCAGAATTTGGACTATCTGAGGACGGCGGTGATGCTGGAGCCGAGAGGACATCGGGATATGTTCGGCTCGATTTTGCTGGCGCCGGTGAGTCCGGAGGCGGATTTGGGTATTATATTTATGGATGGCGGGGGCTATCTCAATATGTGCGGTCACGGAACCATCGGTGCGGTGACGGCGGCAATTGAAACGGGAATGGTGCCGATGGTGGAGCCGATTACGACTGTCGTGCTCGAAGCACCGGCGGGCATCGTGCGTGCGGAAGCGAAAGTTGAAAACGGAAAGGTCAAGAGCGTCGCATTTGTCAATGTGCCTGCTTTTTTGTATAAACAAAATCAGAAGGTGGTGCTCGACGGCAAGGAAATCACTTTTGACATTTCATTCGGCGGAAGCTTTTTTGCAATCGTTCATGCCAAAGAGCTCGGGCTTGAAATTAAGCCGGAGAACAGTAAAAATCTGACGGAGGCGGCGATGAAATTGCGCTCTGTCATCAATCGGGAAATTGAAATTCAGCATCCGATATTGAAACATATCAAGACGGTGGATTTGGTGGAAATTTATGATGAGCCGACTCATCCGGAGGCGACCTACAAGAATGTCGTGATTTTCGGGCAGGGTCAGGTGGATCGCTCGCCATGCGGTACGGGAACTTCCGCAAAATTGGCGACTCTCTTTGCCAAAGGAGAGATTAAGCAGGGCGAAAAATTCGTCTATGAAAGCATTTTGGGAACGCTGTTTCATGGAGAAATCGTCGGCACGGACAAGGTAGGCGACTATGATGCGATTATTCCTAAAATAGCGGGCTCCGCTTATATTACGGGCTTCAGTCACTTTGTCATTGACGAAAATGATCCCGTCAAATACGGATTCATCCTGTAAAAATTGATAAGCCGCTTGAGATTTGGAAACCTCGGATGCTGATGAGCAAATTGGACGGGAGGTATCTATGCGAACGGAGAATAGTTTTTTGAATGCTGTAAATGTTTTGCTGACGGTCTTGGGGCTATTTCTGATTGCTTTCCTGGCGGTTTTTGTCATGGATTTGATCAAACGCAAAGATGAGAAGGAGCACACCAACTTTTTGATTTCGGGAACCATCGGAATGATTGCCAATTTTTTCGATACTTTGGGCATCGGTTCTTTTGCGATTGCGACTTCTCTGCTGCGTTTTTTTAAGCAGATTGAAGACCGCGTTTTGCCGGGAACGCTCAATGTCGGCTGCTGTATTCCGGTGATGACGGAAGCTTTTTTGTTCATCAGCCGAATTGAAGTGGAGCCGATTACTTTGGTGAGCATGCTTTCTTCGGCAACGGCGGGCGCTTATCTCGGAGCGGGCATCGTTTCAAAATTGCCGACCAAGACGGTGCAGCGCGTGATGGCTTTTGCGCTGGCGGTCACCGGAACGATTGTGGTCTTACAGTTGACCGGGATTTTGCCGACGGCGAATGAAGAATCGGTCGTCATCGGACTTTCGGGGGCAAAATTATTCATCGGGATTTTCGTGAATTTCATTTTGGGCGCGCTCATGACGGCGGGCATCGGTCTTTATGCACCTTGTCTGGCGCTCGTGATTTTTCTGGGAATGAATACGAGAGCGGCTTTTCCGATTATGATGGCATCCTGTGCTTTTCTGATGCCGGTCGCATCCATCAAATTTGTCAAGGAGGGAGCTTACAACAAAAAAGCTTCTCTTGCGATTGCGATGCTCGGCGTACCCGGTGTGCTTATCGCGTACAAATTCTTTGAGGGGCTGAGTCTGTATATGCTCAAATGGCTCGTGGTGACGGTTATGATTTATACATCGATTACGCTGCTTGCGGCGTCGCGCAAGAATCAGGAAACCGCCTAGCTTTTGAATTTGGAAATGCTTTGTGAATTTGGATTGGTGCAAAAAAGTTGACTTTCAAAATATTTAATGCTACTATCAATTATGAATAGCTTTTGTTTTAAATTCATTTTGGAAGGGGGATTGCAATGGACAAGAAAAAATTGCTGGATGATGCCGCTTATGAAATTTTTTTAGAGAGAGGCTACAAGAACACGAATATCGCACTGATTACGAAGAGGGCGAATATGGCGGTGGGCTCGTTTTATAAATATTATCAAGCGAAAGAAGATATTTTTTTGCAGGTCTATATTCGGGAAAATGAGCGGATGCGCAGAGAGTTGGTCGAGCGTATCGATTGGAGCAAGAAGCCGATAGATGTTGTGGAAGATATTTTCCATTACAGTCTCGATGTGCTTTTGAGCAATCCGATTCTGGTTGAATGGAACAGCGACAAGTTGGGCAAGATGCTTCATGAGCACTATCGCTCGGAGAACGGAATGTCCGGCAATTCCTTTCATCATTTCCTGATGAACTATTTTCGGGTTCAGCTCGGACGGGCGAATTATGACGATGCCGAAGTGTCCAAAATTCTGAAAGCCTATGAGCTTATCAACTACATCGACTATCATGTCGGAGAAGAAGATTTTGAAGGAAGTAAAGAAGCGCTGCAGACCTTTATTCAATATTTTGCGAAAGGGCTGTTCGCGGATAAATAGAACAAACAAAAAGGACGATTGCTCGTCCTTTTGTTGTGCTATGCAAAATGTTGTACCCAATAAGTTTTGTATTCGGTCGTTTGATTCGGAATAAAGAGCGACACGCTCATTTTGGTGTATTCCTTGTTCATGATATTCTTGCGATGACCCGGTGAGTTCATCCAAGAGTTGACCACTTCTTGCGGACTTTGTTGTCCGGCAGCGATGTTTTCAGACCAACAGTCAGTTCCTACTGAGTGAAATGGTTTCCCATTCGGTCTGGTATGATCCCAAAATACAGTAAGTTCCGCAGCTCGTATATCCGTTCCGGAGTCCAAGTCATCCGCCCATTTCAATGGGGAGATTCCCGCTTTTGTTCTTTCCGCATTTACAAGTTCAAGCACTTTTTGTGCATATTCCCTGTTGTATTTTCCGGAAACTGTTGTCGTGCCTTGGCTCGTTTGAACCGTAACATTAATAATATCAGATGATTGCTTTGGTTTGGCACTGTTTTTCTTTTGATCTTTTTTTGCTGTGACCTGTGTTTTCTTTTCCGGTTTTTGAGATGCACTTTGGGTTTGAGGAAGGATTCCTCCGTTTATCACTTCATTTGCACGCACGATGATGGATGCCAGCTCGGCGCGGGTAATACTTTTGCGCGGTGCGAAAGTTCCATCGGGATAGCCACTCATAATACCGAGTGATGCGACATTTTGAATTTCGCTTTGATATGGCGAATTGGCGATGTCGCTGAAATTCTGAGGCGTCGTCGGTAGTTGTACGCCTTTGTATCGCAAGCTGCGTTGAATCGCTCTTGCGACTTCTTCTCTTGTTGCATTTTGCGCCGGGGCAAAATTGTTGGAATTGACCGGCACCATAAAGTCGGATGCCACACTCTTTAAGATAACCTGCTCGCTCCATCTTCCGACGGTGTCACTGAATTTCAGTGAAGTCGAAGCGGACGGATCGCCTGCGAGTCGCACAACGATTGCGGCAAGCTCTTCTCGGGAGACATTTTTCTGGGTACCGAATCGATTGTTGCCGAGCCCTTTCATATAGCCCAGCGTAACAACTTTTTCAATACTGTCTTTTGCCCAGTGGTTTTGTGCATCGGAGAAGTTGTCTGCTTTTGCCATTGCGCCGGAACTGATAAAAAGCGCTAGTGACAATGCAATGCTAAAATGTTTCTTCATAACATTTCCCCCATGCCGTGTCAAGGACACATATAATATTCCAATTTATAGTATATACCAATGTAACCGGTTTGTCACTAATTTTTGCTGAAAATAAAATATTTCACAAGAATTCTTCAGACCTTTTCAAAACCGACGGTTTGAGTTGTCCAAACGGACTGCAATCTTCTGATGGTATGAAAAGCGGTAACCTTATTTTATAAAACGGAAGGCGAATTTTTTGGTAATGCAAGTAAAAATTTTGTAGGAAAAGCCCGATTGAATCGTTATCCGTTTTCAAAATGGAACAAAGTCCTTTCTTGATGAAAAGCATAAAATTCGATATACTAATGTAAAATGATACAATGCATTATCCGAGTCGCTTATTATTATAATCGGATAAAATGCCGGATGGTTAAGAGGAGTTTGTATGAGAGAAATTTTGCCGACGCTGGATCGCTCGTCCAAGGAGCCGATGTATTCACAGCTGTATAAATATATCAAAACCGAGATTGAAAACGGCTCCATTCGCGAGGGAGAGAAACTGCCGTCGATTCGAAATCTGTCGAAAAAAATGGGAATCAGCATCACGACGATTCGTCTTGCCTATGACCAATTGGCGATGGAAGGCTATATTTTGAACAAGGAAAAGTCGGGTTACTATGTCAACAAGCTCGATTTTGTGGAAGAGGTGATGAGCCTTTCGTATGACAGTGCCCATGATGCGAGCAAGGTTCATTTCGAGCGTATGGTTTCCATTTATGATGAGGAATGTTTTGATTTTATAAAATGGAAGAAATGTTTGAATCATGTGCTCGTGTATCAATCCAAGTTTTTGCTTGCGGATGCGGATTTTCAAGGAGAGATGGAATTGCGGGAGCAGATTGCGAAATATGTGTTTCAGTCTCGCGGGGTTCACTGCAACAGTGATGAAGTGGTCGTCGGTGCGGGAACGCAGCAGCTGATGAATATTTTGACCGCCATTCTCAATCGCGCCGGAAGAAAGAGCATCGGTTTTGAAGACCCTGGCTATGTGCTCAGCCGTAATATTTTCGGCGCACAGCATTTTAAGATTCACAATTTGCCGATTGATGAGGAGGGGATTTTGCTTGCGGATGCTTTTGCCAAAAAGCTCGACCTGCTCTATGTGAGTCCGTCGCATCAATTTCCGACGGGCATCGTGATGTCGGCGGCTCGAAGAAGTCAACTGCTTTCGTGGGCGCGCGACACGAGGGGCTATATTATCGAGGATGATTATGATTCGGAATTGCGATATTTCGGTCGTCCGATTCCCGCACTCAAAGCGATGGATAAGAGCGGACGCGTGATTTATATGGGCTCTTTTTCATCGACTCTTTTGCCGTCGATACGAATCAGCTATCTGGTTTTGCCGAAGGAGCTTTTGGCGATTTATCAGGAAATCAAAAATTCTTATTCGCAGGGGGTGTCGAAGGTTGACCAACTCGCGCTCTGCAAATTTATGGAGGACGGATATTATCAGCGGCATATTCGGCGGATTCGAAGATTATACAGCGAAAAGGCGAGCATGCTCTCCGATTTTCTGAATGAATCGTATCGGGGAAAAGTGCGCATCATCAGCAATACATCGGGACTCTTTATGATAATTGAGCTTCGCTGCAAATATTCGGAAGAGGAGATTGCGGACGAATTTGTACGCCATGGCATGAAGGCGACGCCTTTCGGCAGCTATGTGCAGTCGGACTATGCGCAGAAGAAGCCGAATCTGTTGCTGTATTTCTACAATGTGGAGAGCGCACAATTGCCGAAGATTATTGAACAAGTCTGTGATAAGATTTTTGCATAAGCCTAAATCCATAATGACAAAAAAACGAATTCATACTATAATTATAGGTAGATTGAATAGAAAAAAATCTCATGATAAAGGAGCTGTGTATGAAAATATTAGCAATCAATCCGGGGTCAACTTCGACCAAGATTGCGCTTTATGAAGACAAGGATTTACTGTTTAAGGAAAGCTTGGAGCATTCCAACGAAGAATTGGCGAAATACCCGAGCATCGCGTCGCAGTATGAAATGCGCAAGGATGCGATTATTTCGGTGTTGGAAAAGGCAGGCTATTCCACTAAGGATTTGAGTGCGGTGGTCGGTCGTGGCGGAATTTTGCCGCCGGTTCAATCGGGGGCTTATGTGGTCAACGATGTGATGGCGGATGTGCTGCTCAATCGTCCCGTACTGGAGCATGCGTCCAATCTGGGCGGACTGATTGCGAAGGATATTGCGGATTCGGTCGGCGTTCCGGCATATATTTACGATTCGGTGGCGGTGGATGAGCTGGACGATGTCGCGCGTCTCACCGGAATCAAAGAAATTAAGCGTAAGAGCCTTTCTCATGCGCTCAATATGCGTGCTTCGGCAATCAAATCGGCTGAAAAACTCGGCAAGCCGTACAATCAAACGAATCAAATCGTCGCTCATCTGGGGGGCGGGATGTCGCTTTCGGCGCATCGACAGGGCAGAATGCTCGACATCGTTTCGGATGACGAAGGGCCGTTTTCACCGGAGCGCTCGGGTCGTCTGCCAATCAAAGATTTTATGAAATATGCCTTGCAATTCGATTTGCCGACTTTGACGAAGAAAATGCGTGGGGGAGCGGGCTTGGTGTCGCTGCTCGGAACGAATTCGGCGCTCGATGTTGAAAAGATGATTGAGCAGGGCGATCAGCAGGCGAAGTTGGTGTATGATGCGATGGCGTATCAGATTGCAAAATCCATCGGCGAACTCGCAGTCGTCTTGGACGGCGAAGTGGATGCCGTTGTTATCACCGGAGGAATTGCCTATTCCAAATATATTACCGACTATATTACCAAAAAAGTGAAGTTCATCGCACCGGTGCATGTTTTGCCGGGCGAAAATGAATTGGAGTCGCTGGCGCATGGAGCATATCGTGTGCTGATGGGTCAGGAAGATGCCCATGAATTTGTGGAAAACAGATAAATTTGGTTTGAAATTTTATAATCTTAGGAGGAAATTATGATTAGAATGACGGCGGAGCATGCGCAATGGCCAATTGAAAATGATGCGATTTTTGAAATTGCGGGTAGAGCGAAAGAAGCGGAAGAAAAATTCGGGCGAGAGAATGTCATCAATGCGACTCTCGGAGCAATTATGGATGACGACGGGAATTTGGTTTGCTTGGACACGGTTTACACCGAGCTGAAAAATCTTCCGAATGCAAGAATTGCCGCGTATGCACAGCTTGCCGGACAACCGGACTTTTTGAAAGCGATTGAGAAAGCTTGTTTTGCACAGTATCGTCCGAATGCACATATTCGCTCGGTAGCGATTCCGGGCGGAACCGGCGGATTGAAGCATGCGGTTTGGAATTATACCGACAAGGGCGATGATATTTTGGTGGCGGATTGGTTCTGGTCGCCGTACAAGACGATTTCGGAAGAGGGTGGCAGAGGACTTCGTAATTTCCGTTTGTTCAACGACGAAGGCGGATTTGACATCGCGGATTTTGACGAAAAATATACGCAGCTCGTCAAAGACCAAAAAAGAGCGCTTGCGATTATCAACACACCGGCGCACAATCCGACCGGATACAGCTTGAGCAATGAAGAATGGGATCAGGTCATCGACATTTTGAAGAAAAATGCGGAGGCGGATGCTGAAAATAAAATTATTTTGGTTGTGGATACGGCATATATCGACTATGCGGGGCAGGGAACTTCTCAGCGCGAGTTTTTCAAGAAATTTGAAAATCTGCCGCAGAATGTATTTGTGATGATTGCTTTCTCCATGTCCAAAGGATATACGATGTACGGACTTCGTATGGGAGCGCTTATCGGGGTTTCAGCGGTGGAAGATGTTGTCATCGACTTCTACTACTCCTGTCTTCATGCGGGTCGCGCGAATTGGTCAAACGGAACGCGTGCGGCGATGGAAACTTTGATTGAAATCGATAAGGATGAAGCGAAGCTCAAGGCTTATGAAAAAGAGCGCAACTACTGGAAGGAAGTGCTTCAAAAAAGAGCGCATGCTTTCGTTGAGGCGGCGAAGGAAGTTGGACTTGAAATCTTACCGTATCGCGACGGTTTCTTCACGACGATTCCGTATCATCATCCGAAGAAATTGGTTGAAAAACTTACCGAGTACAATATATATGCCGTAGCGCTCAAAAAAGGTGTGCGATTTGCAATTTGTGCGGTGGATGAGAAAAACTGCGCCAAATCACCTGCCATCATCAAAAAAGCGATGGACGAAGTCGGATCGGCACCAAGCGGCGGAGGCTGCAAAAAGAAATAGCCGGCATGGCGAAGGCGATGGAGCAATCGTGAAGAATTGCCGACAAAGACAGTTGGATGAGAGACTTTCGACTTTATTATTCGTGAGCGAAAATGAGCTTTCGATTGGATATTGAATTTTGATTTGATATTCCGGTTTTGATGTTTCAGACAATGCACAAAGCGCGGGAGAAATTCCACGCTTTAATTTTTCAAAAGCGTAAACGGAGAAGAAAAAATGTGGCGAAGTGGATGAACTGTTGTTTTTTTATAAAATTGTGAGGAGGTTATCCCTTCTGCACTATATTATTCCGATAAATAGAGAAGTATTGTTCCGATGTCGTTGCCATTGTTCCGATAAAAAGGTATAATGTAATGGATTGGAGGGATGAAAATGTTCATGACGGTAAAGCAGGCTGCTGAAAAATGGGGGATTTCGGATAGAAGGATAAGAGTTCTTTGTGCCGAAGGTAAAATCGCCGGTGCATATCAAGAAGGACGAGGCTGGAAAATTCCTGTTGATGCAGTAAAACCCGCTGACAGACGATATAAATCTAAAGAAAGTATTTTGTCTCAAATTGAGCGAAAGAAGACGGAGCTGGATAACAAAAGACCTTTAACCGCAGGAGAAGTTCAAAGGTTGAATGAGGAATTTGCAGTCGAGTTCACCTATAATTCCAATGCGATTGAAGGAAATACTTTAACTTTAAGAGAAACGGACTTGGTTTTACGCGGCTTGACCATCGACCGTAAACCGTTAAAAGACCATCTGGAAGCAATCGCTCACAAGGAGGCTTTTGATTTTGTCCATGAGCTTGTAAAAGATAATATTCCGATGAGCGAGAGAGTTATTAAGCAGATTCATTATCTTGTTCTTGCGGATAAAAGAGAGGACCGCGGTATCTATCGCAGAGTGCCGGTTCGAATTATGGGCGCAAAGCATGAGCCGGTTCAACCTTATTTGATTGAGCCGAAAATGCAGCAGCTTTTGGAAAAATTTTCAGCAAGTCAAGAGCCGATTGTGACGAAGTTGGCTCGATTTCATATTGAATTCGAAGCGATACATCCTTTTATTGACGGTAACGGAAGGACGGGAAGGCTGCTCGTGAATTTGGAATTGATGAAAGCGGGCTATCCGCCGATCGATATTAAATTTACGGATCGCATCGCCTATTACGATGCATTTGATGAATACCATCTAAAAGATGATATATCGGCGATGGAGAATTTGTTTGCGGGTTATGTCAACGCAAGATTGGATTTCTATTTGAGAATTATGCGGGATTAACAAAAACCGTTGAAAATCGAAACGGCGGGTATTATCGCCGGATGAACTCTATACCGTTATAACAAAATATGATAAAATGAAAGCGTGGAAGAAATTCCGCGCTTTGTTTATATCTATAGAGGAGTAAAGGAGTGTTGTATGAAAAAATTCATCAGTAAAGTCGTGGTCGGTGTAATGCTTGCCACAACGATTTTCGGGTCTTCTGCTTTCGCGGCGGAAGAAAAAACGCTCACAATCATTCATACGAATGATGTGCATGCGGCGGTTGTCGATAACGGCAAATCGCAAATCGGTCTTGCCAAGTTGGGCGGCTATGTGGAGGAGCTTCGAAAAAGCGACGAAATTCTCGTGTTGGATGCGGGTGATATGTTCCAAGGATTGCCGATTGCGAATTTGGAAAAAGGGAAGAGCATGATTCCGATGGTCAACGAGGTCGGCTACGATGCGATGGCGGTTGGAAACCATGAGTTTGATTTTACTGCGGAAAATTTGTTTGAAATTGAAAAGGAATTGAAATTTCCGATGCTTGCAGCCAATATCGAAAAGGACGGCAAGCAGATGTTCAAATCCTATATTGTAAAAGAAGTGAAGGGTGTGAAGGTCGGTATTTTCGGAATTGCGACACCGGAGACCGCATTCAAAACGCATCCGGACAATGTGAAGGGCTATGTGTTCACCGACATGGTCAAGGCGGCGAAAGAGTCGGTTGACAAGTTGCGCAACACGGAAAAAGCGGATGTGGTCATTATGTTGGCGCATCTCGGTCTGTATGAGGGCGATTACACATCCGACATCATTGCGAAAAATGTGGAAGGTATCGACTTGATTATTGACGGACACAGCCATACGATGATTGAAAAAGGTTTGAAAGAAGGAAATTCTTTCATCGTCAGTACGGGAAGCTCTATGAAGGCGGTCGGAAAAGTGGAGATCAAATTGAGCGACAAAAAAGTGACCGATGTGCAGGCGACACTTTTGAAATATGATGCGATGGCGAATGTAAAACCGGAGCAGAGCATTTTGGATGCAATCAAAAAAGTGGAAGACAAACAAAAAGTGATTTTGGATAAAGTGGTAGGAAAGACGAGCAAAGAATTGGTGGGCGAGCGAACTGTCGTGCGTACCGGCGAATCCAATCTCGGACAACTTGCAACCGATGCGATGCTGGATTTGACAAAGGCGGATATGGCTATCACCAACGGCGGTGGAATTCGTGCATCCATCAAGACGGGCGACATCACATTGCGTGATATGGTGACGGTATTCCCGTTCGGTAACACGATTATGGTCAAAGAAGTGAAAGGCTCCGACATCGTAGCGGCGCTTGAGCATGGTACGAATGAATATCCGAATGAAAAAGGGGCATTCCCTCATATCGCCGGCGCAACTTTCACATTGAATACCAAAGCGGTGGCGGGCAAGAGAGTCAGCAATGTCAAAATTCAAGGCGAGCCGATTGTGATGGACAAGATGTATAAGGTCGCAACCAATGACTTTATGGCTGCGGGCGGCGACGGATACGATATGTTGAAACAATATCCGATCAAGGCGGAGTACAATACATTGATGGATACTTTGCTCGACTATGTGAAAAAGCAGGGAACCGTTGATGGCAAATTTGAAACGCGAATCATTTTCGATGAAAAGGCGCAAGCTCAAGAACAAGCGATGCCGACGGATTCCAAAGTTGGAATTCGTGAATTTGCAACGGCAAAAGGATACAAAGTGGATTATGATGCGAAGGCCAAAATGATTACTTTGACCAAAGGCGAGTTTGTTGTGAAAATCAATGTGAAAGACAACAGCTTCGTGGCGGGAGAAAACAAGGGCAAATTTGCAAATATGCCGACTCTTGAAAAAGGTCATTATCTCTATATGACACAGGATTTGGATGTGATTTTTGCAAAAGCCGCATAGTTGTTGAAAATGCAAATCGGATTTGGAAATTAAAACCTAAATTGCAATAGCAAATGCATATTTTGTTGGAAATTAAAAATGGGAATTCGAAATTGAATTTGGAAAAATAATTCTGAAGATAAGAATCGAAAGCACAAATCGGATTTTCAAAACGAAATTCGAGAATAAAAATCCAAAATCGATTTTTGGAGTAAGAATATCAAAAAATGAAAAACAAAGACCTGACGCTCCAAATGGACAGTCAGGTCTTTGTTTTCCGGTTTTTATATAAACCTCTGTGGTTTCAATTTAATGCTGATAATCCGACTTCAAAAGAAGTAAACCGGCTTCGCCAAAACTTTATTTGCCTGGTTTACTGCGGATTCTCAGGTGTCGGTGCAATATCCATCGGTGGAATGTCCATCGGCGCTTCTTTTTTGCTCATCAAAGTTTGGATAAAGGATTTGATGTCGATTCCCATTCCCTCGGTCAATCCGTCGGAAATTTGTGTAGTCGCTTTTACGATGTCGCCGACTAATTTAGCATTCTGCGCATCGCCGTACATTGTAATCTTTTCGACATTGGTCAACGGCTCGGCAACATTTTTTGCGATGTCCGGCAATTTGTCGAAGTACATTTCCAAAATTGCCGCTTCACCGTATTTTTTCATCGCTTCGGCTTTCGCGTTGATACCTTCCGCTTCCGCAAGCGCTTTGGCACGAATCGCTTCCGCTTCCGCTTTACCGATTTCCAAAATACCTTCCGCTTCACGCTGCTTCTCGATCAAGCGAGCTTGCGCTTCCTGCTGACGACGATACAGCTCGGCATCCGCCATCTGCATTTCTTTAAATTTATCCGCTTCCGCTTGTTTTTCGATTTCCGCCTGCAAAATTCTTTGGCGAACCAAAACTTCTTTTTCCGTCTTTACAAGGTTTGCAGCAGCGGTTTTTTCCTCGATGATGGCACGACGCTCTTCCATCTGAATTTTGTAAGCGGCATCCGCTTCCGCCTGCTTGGTGTCCTGTTCGATTTTGAATTCAGCCACTCGCACCGCCAACTCTTTTTGCTTGGATGCGATTTCGGTTTCGGCAAGCACTTCCGCGTCATTTGCCATTTTCTTCGCTTCGGAGGTTGCGATGGCAACATCTCGATCAGCCTGTGCTTTTGCAATCTGAGCTTTTTTACGAATTTGAGATACATTGTCGATACCGAGGTCAACGATGATATTATTTTCGTCGATTACGGATTGCACATTGAAGGAGATGATTTCCAATCCCATTTTACGAAGGTCGGGCACCGCGTTCTCCTGAACTTTTTCAACAAAGGATTTACGATCCTGAACGATGCTTTCGAAAGGCATACTACCGATGATTTCACGGGTGTTTCCTTCGAGCACATCCTTCACCTGTGCGATGATGTAGTCGGGTGCACGATTCAGAAAGTTTTGTGCGGCAAGTTCAATCAACTCTTGGTCGGAGCCGATTTTGATTTTGACGGCACCGTCGATTTTTACATTGATGTAGTCATTGGTCGGTACAAATGAATCGGTTTTGACATCGACCGAAACCATTTCCAGACTCAATTTGTCGAGTCGTTGTAAAAATGGAATTTTGACTCCGGATTTTCCGATGATGACCTTTCGTCGTCCTAATCCGGAAATGATGAATGCTTTGTCGGGCGGTGATTTGATATACCATAGCGGGATGGTAATGAGAACAAGCGCCACGAGTGCAACAATAAAAGCTACAATTACAACCGGTTCCATAGAATCCTCCTTTTTGGTTGAAAAATTTTTCCTTAACTTTATTATACTCAATAAATATCAGGATGTAAATAATCGAATAGTTACAAATTGGATACAAAAAAGGACTTTCGAATAATCAAAAGCCCTTCGTTTTTCTATAACAATTTTGCGATTTCCGCATCCAATTCTTCAGCGGAGTATGTCGGTGAAAATCTTTCCACTACATTTCCTTCTCTATCGACAAGGAATTTCGTAAAGTTCCAGTTGAGCTCGCTGCCGTGGAAAACCTGCGCCAAGCTGGTCAATTTTTCAATCAGACCGCCGGATGCCGGATTGGTTTTGTCTTCTCCCTTTTGCTCTTTCAAATAAACAAACAAAGGGTCGGCGTTTTTGCCGTTGACATCCACTTTTTCGAAATTCTCAAAAGTAACGCCATAATTTACCATACAATATTTTACGGTTTCCTTACCGTCCTCCGGATTTTGGCTCAAAAATTGGTTGCATGGGAATCCGAGAATTTCCAATCCGTCCTTATTGTATTTTTTGTATAATTCTTCAAGACCTTGAAGTTGAGGAGTAAGACCTCAAGCGGTTGCGATGTTGACAATCAGCAACACCTTTCCTTTGTAATCGGAAAGCGGAATCATTTCACCTTCCACATTTTTTACTTTGATATCATAAATGCTCATAATATCCTCCATTTGTATAGAATTTTTTTATCGTACCTATAAGTTATTTCTATCCATATAAACTGTTTTCTAATCAGAAATGGGAAATAAAATATTCGAACGAGTGATGAGATGTAAAAAATATGAAAAAAATTTTTTACTGAAATTACTTGAAGTAACCGATGTTACGGAAGTATAATAGGAAATGCGGTATTATAATATAATATACTATTAACAAAATGAAGTGGACAGATGTTTTTCCATTCAAAATTTACCGTGTAAAGAAGGAGCGATACACTTAGAAAACCGGCAAGGAGAGAGAGATGAACATTGACAACAACAAAGTGACATTTTTGACGGAGCTGAAGTTTCAATATCTAAGAGGCGAAATCAGCAAGGGACAGGCGAAAGATTGTTTACGCGAGAAAAATATGTCCTTCAGTGCTTGTGAATTTGCGATTGCACAGCAGAATTTGGAAAATATGGGTATATCCTACAATGAAATCTTGGAGGAGCTGCCTGAAATTATGGAGATTTTTGACGGAACGATTGAAGTTGAGAAACTTCATTTGCCGAGCAATCATCCGCTGAGCAGCTATCAGGCGGAGGTGGATGAAATCAAGTCCGTTTTATATACTTTACAGGAATTAAAGGAGCAGGCGGGAGCGGTTATCCGTTTGGATTTATACAATAAATTATCGGAGAAAAAAACGCATTTTACAAGAAAGCAAAATTGGCTTTATCCGGCGTTGGAGCTCAAAGGTTTTTTTGTCGCGTCGCAAGTTATGAGAACCTTGGACAACGAATTTCAAAAATTGATTGACGATACCCAAAATACGATCCAGCTGAATCAGGACGATATTTTCAGCGAAATGAACGAGGCGGTTACTTCGCTGGGGTTGGATTTGATGAGCAAGGAAGAAGAGATTCTATATCCGACCGCCTATGCACTTTTATCGGACAAAGAATTTTTGATGATTCAAACGGAAGAAAAATCCGCGGACTGTGAATCCATGCGCAGTGCGAAATGCAAAGGTGAAATCACGAGAAGCGAAAATCTTCAAGGCGGTTGCGATTTTGTTATCACCCCGTCAACCCAAATCGGAGAGCTGCTTGAATTTTATCCGCAGCTTGAAGATTATTTAAAAGAAATTGCATCCTGCGACGGAAAAATAAATAATCCTTTCGTGATGAACACGATGAAAAATATTGCGAATGTGCAGATGGTTGCACAGCGCGGAGGCTTTGAAGCGGAAGAATTTATTGCTCTTTTGAAAAAAAGAATCGCGGAATAAAAATTTTTTTGAAAAAAGTGTTGACAAAGATTTATTATCATGTTACTATTTAGGTGTTAGCCAAAGCTAACACATTCTCCGAAAACATAACCTTAGTTAATACCTAAAGCAAAAACCGTTGTAGCCGCAGCGGTTTTTGCTTTTTCACGACAGAAATTTTATTTCTTCTTTCGCCGATTGGATTTATCTATACATATAAGTCTTGATTTTTCTATGAAAAGTTTTGCGGAGATTATAAATCGTAATTGCAAAAGCGGATTCCGTGTAAAATGTGAATAGAAATCAGACTAAAATCAAAATCCGAATTGTAACGAAAAATTTCCATAGATTTTCAATCATAAAAAATATGTCGGCAAGCTCTGCTCAAAGGGTTTGCTTTTTGCATTTTCATATATTCTTTTTGGACTTTTTGTGGTAAAATATATGTTTAGGAATAATAGATAGAAACAGATATAATAAGGAGGTTTCAATGGCAAAAAGAGGCGGATTTCCGGGAATGCCCGGGAATATGAATAATATGATTAAGCAGGCTCAAAAAATGCAAAAGGAAATGCAAAAGGTTCAGGAGGAGCTTGCGACCAAGGAAGTGGAAGCATCCGTCGGCGGAGGTGCGGTGGTCGTGCGTGCGAACGGGGCAAAGTCCATCGTATCGATTAAAATCAATCCGGAGGTTTTGGATCCGGAAGATGCGGAGACTGTTGAAGATTTAATTTTGACCGCAGTAAATCAGGCACTTGCTTCGGCAGAGGAGATGATGAGTTCATCGATGAGCAAGGTGACCGGAGGGCTCGGAATTCCGGGTCTGTTCTAATGCAACATTTTTCAAATCATATCGACAATCTCATCGAGAATCTGGCGCATTTGCCGGGAGTGGGAAGAAAGACTGCGCAGCGTCTTGCGTTTCATATCATCAATATGCCGAACAAAGATGTGAGCGCGCTGGCGGAGTCGATTATCAATGCAAAAAATAATATTATGTATTGCGAAGAATGCTGCAATATTTCGGACAGCAGTCCTTGTTCGATTTGCAAAAATCCTTCCAGAGACAACAGCATCATCTGTGTGGTGGAAGACCCGCGCGATGTGGCGGCGATGGAGCGAATTCGGGAGTACAACGGCAAGTACCATGTGCTTCACGGAACGATTTCGCCGATGGATTCGATCACGCCGGAGATGTTACGAATCAAAGAACTGATGAGCCGAATGGCAAACAAGGATTTGAAAGAAGTGATTCTGGCGACCAATCCGACGATTGACGGGGAGGCGACCGCCATGTATATCGCAAGACTGATTAAACCGCTGGGCATCAAAGTGACTCGAATCGCACATGGTTTGCCGGTGGGCGGAGACATTGAATATGCCGACGATGTGACCATCACGAAGGCGCTCGAAGGCAGACGAGAATTATAAATTGGAGAATGACAGACTAAGGGACGGAGAATATGAAAGATATCAGCTTGTTTGAAGTAATCGGTCCGAATATGATCGGGCCATCGAGTTCACACACGGCAGGCGCGCTTCGCATTGCCGCGATTGCATACAAAATGATGCAGGGCGATGTGGTTTCGGCGGATTTTATCCTGTACGGTTCTTTTGCAAAAACTTACAAAGGTCACGGAACGGACAGAGCGTTGCTCGCGGGCGTGATGGGTTTCGATACCGAAGATGAACGCATCAGCAATTCGTTTGCCATAGCGGATGAAGTCGGTTTGGCTTATTCTTTTTCGACGGATGAAGAAAATCGAAATGTGCATCCCAATACGGTTGAAATGAAATTGAAGTCGAGCACCGGTCATCAGATGGTGGTCGTCGGCGAATCCATCGGCGGCGGTAATGTTCAAATTACTCGAATCAACGAGGTCGAAATTTTATTTACGGGCGAATACAGTACATTGATTATCAGCAATATCGACCATTCCGGCGTTATTGCGCATATCACGAGCACGCTCGGTAATTTGGAAATCAATATCGCTCGCATGAGTACCTATCGTGAAGAAAAAGGGAAGCAGGCATACACGATTTTGGAGACCGACGAGACAATCAATCCGGAAGTGGCGGAGCTTATCAAGCTCAACAAATACATTCTGGATGCAAGAGTAATAGAAATGTAGGTGGGCGATGGAACAGACAAGAAAATATGATTTTGCCGACGGCGTATCGCTTCTGAAAATGACAAAAGAATACAACTTGAGCATTGCGGAATTGATGCTTGAGCGGGAAATGGAAGTATTCGGCAAGAAAAAAGAAGATATTATGGCGGCATTGCTGCACAGCTATGAAATTATGAAAAGATCGACGAAGAAACCGCTGGAGCAAAAGCTCAAGACGATGGGCGGACTCATCGGCGGTGAAGCGAAGATGATGATGGAAAACAAATCGCCGATTACGGGCGAATTCTTCCGGCGCGTGATTGCATATTCGATGGCGGTGTTGGAGCAAAACAGCTCGATGGGGCTGATCGTTGCGGCGCCGACCGCGGGCTCGTCGGGCGTTATTCCCGGCTCCTTTGTCGCCTTGCAGGAAGAACATGGTTTCAGCGATGAAAAAATGCTCGACGCCTTGCTTACGGCTGGTGCAATAGGGTATATAATTACAAGGAATGCGACCGTGTCGGGCGCGGAAGGCGGTTGTCAAGCGGAAATCGGCTCGGCGGCTGCGATGGCGGCGGGCGCGATTGTCGAACTTTTCGGCGGAACGCCGAAGCAGGCTTTGGACGCGGCATCGACCGCGATTGCCAATATGCTCGGTCTGGTGTGCGACCCGATTGCCGGCTTGGTGGAGTCGCCTTGTCAAAAAAGAAATGCGATGGGCGCGACCAATGCGATTATTTCAGCGGATATCACTTTGTCGGGCTCGGGCAATCCGATTCCTTTTGACGAAACGGTGTCGGCGATGTATTCCGTCGGCAGAGCATTGCCTTTTGAGCTTCGTGAAAGCGCACTCGGCGGTTTGGCGGGAACGCCGGCAGGTTGCTCATTAAGCTGTAAAATTTTTGGTTAGATATAAAAAAATTACAAGTTTTGTCTATATAAATTCCACAAAGCTATAATATAATTGACAAAGGAGAAATATGAAATACATCTCGCTATCCTCAGGCAGTTGCGGGAACAGCCACTACATTGAGGGTAAGGACACGAAGTTGATTGTGGACGCAGGGATTTCCGGCAGAAAAATTGTGGAACATCTTGCCGTTCACAACAGGGATTTGTGTGGACTGGATGCAATTTTGGTGACGCATGAGCATTTTGACCATATTCAAGCGGTCGGAATTCTCAGCAGAAAATTTGACGCTCCGATTTATGCAACTGAAAAAACATGGGAGCAGATGAAAAAATATCTCGGCAAAATTGCAGACAAAAATATCGTGATTTTTGAAAAAGGAGAGACTTTGGAGATAGGCTCCATGGAAGTCGATACCTTTGCCATCAGTCACGATGCGGCGGATCCCGTGGGTTATGCTTTTCGGCAAAATAACAAAAAGCTTGCAATCGTAACGGATTTAGGAATCATAACGGATGAAGTTTTTCAAAAAATCAAAGGCGCCGACATTGCGGTCGTCGAATCCAATTATGATGATGAGATGCTCTCGTTTTGCAGTTACAGCTACCAATTGAAACAACGCATTCGCTCGGAGGTGGGTCATCTGAGCAATTCGGAAGCGGGTTATTTGGGAACTGCATTGGTGAAATCGGGGACAAAAAAATTGTTGCTTGCACATTTGAGCAAGGAGAGCAATCTTCCGCAACTCGCGTTTCAGACGGTTGGAACCATACTGACGGCACAGGGATTGGGTCCCAAAGATGTCGGGTTGGATGTTATGTTAAGAGGAAAAGTTTCGAGAATGTACTCCATAGAATGAAGGAGGTTGTATGAAAGCAAAAAATTATTTGGCACTATCACTCATTGGCGCAATTATGGGAAGCATGTTTACTTTTATGACGCTACCGTTTTTTGCATCCAATTTAATCAATACGGCTACGACTACGGTACCGTCGCAGCTTAATACGACAATCAATGTCAGCGATAAGCATGTGGATAATATCTATAAGGCAATTATCTCCAAAGGGATGCCTTCGGTTGTAGGAATTACGACGGTTTCTCCGTCGCTCAGCAGCATTTTGGGCGGCGATACCAATTTGGGAACCGGATTTATTATCGATGTTCGCGGTTACATCCTGACCAACTCTCATGTGGTCGATGACGGGAATGCGAAACAGGTTACCGTAAAGTTCAACGACTCGACTTCGACACAGGCTGAAATTTTGTGGACGGACAAAGCGATCGACTTGGCGGTGATCAAGGTGGAAAAAGAAAATCTGCCGGTAGCGGAGCTTGGCGATTCGGATACGGTCGAAGTGGGAGACATATCCGTTGCGATCGGAAACCCGATTGGACTCGAGTTTGAGCGAACCGCGACGGAAGGAATCATCTCCGGACTTGAGCGCTCCATCATGGTAAAAAATCTTGACGGAACGACTACGCAGATGGACGGCTTGATGCAAACATCCGCGGCAATCAATCCGGGAAACAGCGGCGGACCTTTGCTCAATATGAAAGGACAGGTCATCGGCATCAACTCGGCGAAAGCAAAAGAAGGCGAAGGCTTGGGATTTGCGATTCCAATCAATGTTGCAAAGCCGATTGTGGATCAATTCATCAAAAACGGCTCATTCAAAAAAGTGGTCATGGGCATCAATGTGGTCGATGTTCGTCGTTATCAACAGGAGCTCGGCGTCGATATGGGCGTTGACCAAGGCTTGATTATCGTTAAAATGGAAAGCGGCTCCATCGCTGAAAAGAGCGGATTGCAAAGTCTGGATGTCATCTTGAAGCTTGGCAAGCAGGAAATCAAAACGAGAGAAGATTTGATGCGCTATCTGTACCAAGTCAAAGAAGGCGACAAGGTCAAAGCGGTCGTTTGGCGAAATGACAAAGAAGTTGAAGTGGATATTCAATTCTAATAAAAAGATCCGTTAGCTTGTCTAGCGGATTTTTTGAGTTCGAAAAAGTCCAAATAAATTATTGAACATTTCGGGATGTTTTTGCAGGAATTGAAGGAGTTATAAATTTTGCTCAGCGAAACAACTCTCCGGCATGCTCCGATAAGAAAAAAGATTTGCCGCCGCTTAGAGCTTGTCAATGGAAAAACGCCACAACAACTTGACATGACCGACAGCTTATCGCCGGTTTACTTTTCAAAGCGCCTATGATAAGATAGTACGGTATTTGAATTTTAATACCGAGCGTGTAGGAAAATTCTTCGATGATTTCGGGCAAGGGCTATTGAAATCGGGATTTGTTTGGAATTATTTGCGGCTTGGCGTTTCGATAAAATTTTAGAAATTGAAATCTGATTGGATATCGTTTGGTTTAACACAAGGAGAAATATGAAAGATACAAAATGGAAAGAATATGTGAAGCGACTTTTTTGGCTTAACAACGGATTTATCATTTGCGCGCTGGGCGTGGTGTTCATCTTGGCATCCAATACCGGATACGCCCCTTGGGATGTGCTCTCCAGCGGTTTGTCCAAAACGCTCAAAATTACAATCGGGCAGGCGATTATTTTGGTATCCGTCGTGCTGGTCGTCGTGGAATATTTTGCGGGCTCCAGCATCGGAGTCGGTACGCTGCTCAATATGGTGATGATTGGCGCGTACATTGATTTGATTCGCAAACTCGATATTATCAATCCCGGAGAAAATTACGCGATTCGTCTGCTGTTTTTGCTCATTGGCACCATTGTGCTGAATTTCGGAATCTGGATGTATATGGCGCAGGCGCTCGGCTCGGGACCGCGAGACGGATTGATGGTCGTGCTGGCAAAGAAAACCGGAATATCCATCGGCATTATCAAAATCATCAATGAGGTGATTGCGGTCGGCATCGGATATCTGCTCGGCGGCAGTTTCGGTTTGGGAACGGTATTGATAGCATTGTTCTCCGGGCCGCTGTTGAAAAAGCAGTTTGACATGCTCGGCTTTGATGCGACCAAGGTAAAGCACGAATATCTGACCGACTACATCAAATGGAATAAAAAATCCTAAGCGCAAGATGAAACAAACGGTTTATGGGAATGTAAAATATTTGATAGCTATACAAAGGAAGGAATTGCGACGATTTTTTACGCAAAAGGTTGGTGTTTTCGTGAAAAAATGTCTGCATAAAACTTTTTGATTGTGATTGAGAAGCTATATAATAGGAAGAAACTCCGACAAAGGTAATCGTATCGATTACTTTTTTTGTTGACAATTTGCATCGCATGCTATAAGATAGAGTCATATAATTAGTTTACGATAACTTATATAAAAGTAGGAGGCTCAATGGAGAATTTAACCGTAAAAAAGATTGTGTTGATTGTCATTGGTTGCATCGGTTTGGCGATTGGTGCGGTTGGTGCGGCATTACCGTTTTTGCCGACTTTTCCGTTTCTGATGCTGGCGGCGGTTTGCTTTGCGAAAAGCTCCGACCGATTGAACAACTGGTTTATCCAGACCAATCTTTATAGAAATAATTTGGAATCCTATGTCAAAGGACGCGGGATGACCAAAAAAGCAAAGATGCGGATTATGCTGATTGTCACGATTTCGATGGGATTCGGATTTATGATGATGAGTCGGGTGCCGGCGGCGCGAATCGTGTTGGCGGTGGTTTGGCTTTTCCATATCGTTTATTTCATCTACGGAATCAAAACGATTACCGAAGAAGAAGCGGTGCTTATTCGTGAAAGCGTAAAATAAAATCAAAGCGTAGCGGAAGCTGCGTTTTTTTATTGTCTATCCGATTTTTTTGAGCTATAATTTTTGTAGATGAAATGATAAATGGGATGTTGCGTTGGAGAGGTATGATGATGAATGATAGAATTTTGATTGTAGAGGATGAATATGAAGTTGGCGAAATGATATCGGAGCACTTGAAAAAGGAGGGCTATGTGGTTGAAATCGCATCGGATGGAGAAGCAGGATTACAAAAATTCCATAAAGTGTCATTTGATTTAATCATTTTGGATTTGATGCTGCCGAAGAAAAACGGTTTGGATGTGCTCAAATCCATTCGCGGAATCAGTACGATTCCAATTCTTATCGTTTCCGCAAAAGACAGTGATGTTGAAAAATCGTTGGGATTAGAACTTGGGGCGGATGATTATTTAGCAAAACCTTTTTCGATGATTGAATTTTCGTCTCGGGTTCGAGCGATTCTGCGCCGAGCGGGAATTGCCAAGCAACCTTGTGAGGATGAAATCATTTCCTGTCGGGAAATTACACTTAACACGATGGATTTTACCGTTCAAAAAAGAGGAAAAGCTATCCGACTTACTGCGAAAGAGTTTGATATTTTGCACCTTTTTTTCAAAAATCCTAAAAGAACATTTACAAAATCTCAGATTTATAATGAAATATGGCAAGATACATATTATGGCGACGAAAATGTGATCAATGTGCATATTCGCCGATTGCGAGAGAAGATTGAAGATGATCCGTCGCATCCAAAATACATTCAGACGGTTTGGGGAATCGGGTATCGCCTCGGTGAGTAGTCAAACAAATGGTATTGAAATGTAGTGAGGAATGAAAATGAGCAATATGAGTTATGTCGTGATTGCAATTTTGATTGCTTTTGTTTTGTGGCAGGCGTATTTACGCAAAAAACAAAATCGTGAGTTGGATGCTATTGTGGAAATGCTGAGAAATATTGTCGAGCATAATCGCGCTGAAAAGCTGTTTCTCTTTACGGATGATAAAAAAATTATGGATTTGCTGGTTCAGCTTAACCATCTTATCGAGTATAATCAGGAAGTGTTTGTTGAGCATCGGAAAATGGAAGCGTCGATGAAAAGAATGCTATCCAATATTTCACATGATTTAAAAACTCCGTTGACAATCATACTAGGCTATCTGGAAACGATGAGTCAAGATTTACAAATTGATGATGAAACCCGGATGAAGATGCAAAAGGCGCATGGACAATCGATTGAATTGCTTGAGCTAATCAATAAATTTTTTGATTTAGCGAAATTGGAATCCAATGACAAGAATATTCCACTCTCGTTTATCAATGTGAGTGAGATTTCGAGAAAAAATCTGCTTTCGCTATACGATGTAATTAACGAAAAACAGATGGAAGTATCTATCGACATTCCTGAAAAAGATATTTTTGCGATTGGAAATGAGGAGGCGCTGGGCAGAATACTCACAAACTTAATGACCAATGCAATTTATCATGGCGGGGATGGAAAAATTATTGGACTCCACATGGAGGAGTCGGATAAAAAAGTATATATTCATATCTGGGATAAAGGTCGCGGAATCGCCGCGGTTCATCACGAGCAGGTTTTTGAGCGTCTGTTTACTTTGGATGATTCAAGAAACAAGGAATATCGTGGGAGCGGGTTGGGTCTTACGATAACCAAGCGGCTGGTGGAATATTTGGGAGGCGAAATTCATTTGACGAGTGAGCCTTACAAAAAGACTATCTTTACGGTGATTTTGAAGAAATAAATAATTGCTTTGAGTGCTGACCGGGATAGGAGGTCAGCTTTTATATGCTTTGACTCATGTCAATCAAACTTAATAAAAAAGTAAGATTTGAGTAAGAAAAAAGAAAATGATTTTGTTTATAGTAAGAGTGGAACAAATATTAAATCCGGATAGAAATATTTATAAATCGTGTTACGCGATTTGAAAACCCGGTAAGAAACGACGAACGGCTTATATTGACTATTTTATCAGCGTCAATTCAAGTCCGGATAGAGCATTATGAAACGAAAGTGAGGGAGATATGGATTGGATTGTAAAAACTCAAAATCTAAGCAAACAAATCAAGAAGAGACCGATTATATCCAATGTGAATATGCGAATCAAAAAAGGAGAAATATATGGTCTGCTCGGTCCCAACGGTGCAGGAAAGACCACTATTATGAAACTGCTGTTGAATCTGATTCATGCGGATCAAGGAAGCATTGAGATTTTCGGTGAAATGTTGACACCGAATTCCGTGGATATGTTCAAAAGAATCAGTGCGATAATTGAATATCCGATTTTTTATGAAAAACTGACTGCTCAGGAAAATTTGTTTCTGCATTGCTCATATATGGGATATTATAATGTTGAAGAAATTGAGACGGTGTTGAGAATAACGGGGCTGACGGATATAAAAAATAAAAAGGTCAAAGAGTTTTCGCTTGGGATGAAACAGCGTCTGGGAATTGCGCGAGCGATTCTTACCAAACCGGAGTTGATGATTTTGGATGAGCCGATTAACGGACTTGACCCGCTCGGAATCAGTGAAATTCGTAGCCTTTTGAAAAAAATGAATCAGGAATACGGCATTAGCATCATGATTTCCAGCCATATTTTGAATGAAATTGAGCAGATGGCGGACACCATCGGTGTTATTAAGGAAGGGCACTTGATTGAAGAAGTAGCGATGGAAAAGATAAAAGAGAGTGCGGAAGAATTTTTGGAAATCAAGGTCAATGATGCTCGCAAAGCTTCTTATATACTCAGTGAAAAATTTGCTTTCAAAAATTTTAAGACTTTGGACGAAAAAACCATTCGAATTTATGAAAAGGTCATAGGACATAATGATTTTTTGACCCGCTTGATGAGCGAAGATTTAGTGATAGAATCCTTGACGACAAGACAGAGAGCGTTTTGTCAAGTACCTTTTTATGTTTATGAATGATTTTTTGAAAA
>JAUNKE010000021.1 GCA_030532905.1 Peptostreptococcaceae bacterium | reverse complement strand
GAGATTGTAATCTATCAGGACAAAGAGGGAAAATCAAAGATAGATGTTCGTTTTGTTGATGAGACTGTATGGCTGACACAGAGTCAATTGTGCGAACTATACCAGACGAGTAAGTCCAATATTAGCGAACATATCAAAAATATCTTTGCCGAAGAAGAATTGAAAGAGATTTCAGTTGTTCGGAAATTCCGAACAACTGAAATCGACTCGAATTCGAGGGGTATTTGAACGAATCTGGAAGCAATGTTTTACACCAAGGCAAACATCTATTGTCATTCCGATTGGTGTGAACAAACAGATAAAAATGAATAATAAACTTAAGAAATTGAGAAGAGAATTGGAGGGGATATAATGAATAAGTTGACAGTGACAATGGATAATTGTTATGGAATAAGTAGAATGAACCATGAATTTGATTTTTCTAACAGTAATGTAATAACTATATATGCACGAAATGGACTTATGAAGACATCTTTTGCAAAAACTTTTTGTAAAATAAGTGAAAATAAAGCAGATGAAGTTAGGGATGAAATTTTTGATATTGATGGAGCAGTAAAGGTTGAATATGATGGAAAGCCAATAGAATCGGAGAAAGTTTTTATAATCAAGTCTTTTGAAAGCTCATATGAAGCCAATGTGACACCATTACTTATAAATTCAAAAATAAAAGAGCTTCTAGCGAATGTCTTGGAATCTAGAGATAAATTATTTAAAGCGTTAGAAAAGTACTCGGGATTAAAGATTAAAAAAGTTTCAGCTGGGAAAACTTTATATGAACTAGAAACTCAAGTCATTAAAGATTTTGGTTTTGTTGAAAATAGCTTCCTTCTTAATGCTCTAAAACTTTGTGATATGCGCCCTGACAAAAAATTTGAAAATATTTCTTATTCTGCGCTATTTGATGACAGTGTACTTAGGAAAATTGATTCAAAAGAATTCCAAGAAAAAATTGTAGAATTTGTTAAAAGAAGCGAAGAGATTTATGATTCATATGGATTTCTGCAAAAAGGCAAATTAACACTTCCTAAGTTGAAAGATATTCGTAAATCTCTTGAAAAAGGAAAATTCTTTGTTAAAGGGAATGGCATAGTGCTTTCTGGTGCAGAAAAGATGACAGATATTCAATCTTTAAATGAGAAGATTGAAGAAATTGATAAGCAGCTCAAGGCTGTACCACAATTTCAATTTATAGAAAAAATGCTAAGTGATGCAAAAGGAACAGTGCTTAAAGATATTATTGAGACTACTCCGGAGTTAATAGAATTTCTTGCTTCTAAAAAACTACCAGAGTTGAGAAAGAATCTTTGGCTTTCTTACTTGCAAGATAATAATGAATTGCTATCTGATTTATGTAAAAAATATAAAGAACTTTCTAAGGAGATAGATGAAGTGTCACTAGACGATACTCCATGGAAGAATGCTTTAGAAATATTTAAGAAACGATTTGATGTACCTTATCAAATGGAGATAAAGAATCTAAGGGGTGCTGTTATTGGTGAAAGTATACCAAGAGTGGAATTCTCTTTTGAAAAGGCTGGGAGAAAAGTCACATTATCGCGTAGTAGATTAGATGAAATAGATATTTTGAGTCAAGGAGAAAAAAGAGCCTTATATCTTCTAAATATTATTTTTGAGATTGAGGAAATTAAACAAAATGGGGAAGAAGTACTTTTCATAATTGATGATATAGCTGATTCATTTGATTATAAAAACAAGTATGCTATTATAGAATATCTTTACGAACTCGCTGGAAATAAAGATTTCAATATGATAATACTGTCTCACAACTTTGATTTCTATAGAACGGTGTCAAGTCGATTAGGATTACCTCGTGATTGTAGATTATTTGCGGATAATACAAACGAAGAAATAACTCTTATTCCAGAATATTATCAAAATCAACCATTCATCAAATGGAAGGAACATCTAACGAAGAAAAATGTAATTGCTCTTGTTCCTTTTGTACGAAATCTTGTTGAATATGGACGCGATTATAAAGTAAATGGGAGTATGACGGATTATCTATTTCTGACATCACTGTTGCATAAGAAAGCAGAAACACATAATAGGCGTTTTTCGGAGCTTTTAGATATTTATAAAGTGTATTTGGGGATTGATGAATTTCAGGAGTCTGTTGTTCTTGCAGACAGTATTATTGAATGCTTGTACTCTATTTGCGATAGATTGACAGCAAGCGATACTCAGCTTGAAGATAAGATATTACTTGCTATGGCGATAAGACATAAAGCAGAAGAGTTCATGATAAAAGAAATTGAGTTCTGTCCAACACTATTAACTTGGAGAGAAAATCGAAAGAAACAACACAAGGATTCTGGTGTAAAATTTTTGGAGTACGCATTAAATAAATCCAATCAAACAAGGGAGCTTTTAAATGGATACAGACAATTTGGCGATGCTAGTAAGATAAAAATTATAGAAGAGGTGAATATAATGACTCCGGAAAACATTCACTTGAACTCTTTTATGTATGAACCGTTACTTGATATGGATATTGTGGAGCTATTGTCACTTTACCAAGATGTAAAAACACTTTAGGAGGATGAAATGGATAAAATGAAAATGGAGACGGATGATATAGCGGCTCGAAATGTGGAGCGTATCGGGGAGCTATTCCCGAATTGTATTACGGAAATGTTGGACGAGGAAAAGAGTACGCCCGAGAACAAGGTATATAAAAAGGCAATCAACTTTGAATTGCTCAAGCAGATGCTTTCGGGGGATGTGATTGACGGTGATGAGGCGTATGAGTTTACATGGGTTGGGAAAAAGGCTGCCATCGTTGAGGCGAACAAGCCGATTCGAAAAACACTTCGCCCTTGTAAAGAGGAAAGCGTGAATTGGGATACGACGGAAAATCTCTATATTGAAGGGGATA
Organism: Peptostreptococcaceae bacterium; assembly: GCA_030532905.1. Taxonomy (GTDB): domain Bacteria; phylum Bacillota; class Clostridia; order Peptostreptococcales; family Filifactoraceae; genus JAUNKE01. Next base: position 32,699 of record JAUNKE010000021.1, on the reverse strand, counting down.
ATTTGGAAGTGCTCAAACTTTTGCAGGAAAGCTATCTTGGAAAAGTGAAGATGATCTATATCGACCCGCCATACAATACAGGGAATGACTTTATCTATCGAGATGATTTCAAAATGAGCAGTGAAGAATACGCCGATGAATTGGGGGTATTGGATGAAGAAGGTAATCGTCTTTTCAAAAACACCGACAGCAACGGACGATTTCATTCCGATTGGTGCTCCATGATCTACTCGAGATTGATGTTGGCTAGAAATTTACTCTCGGATGATGGGGTTATTTTTATTTCGATTGATGACAATGAGCAGGAAAATTTGAAAAAGATTTGTGATGAAGTTTTTGGGGCGAGTAATTTTATTGCTAATATTATATGGAAAAGGAAAAGAGGTAGAGATAACAGTGCAAGATGGTTTAGTAGGGCACATGAATATTGTGTTGTTTATTCCAAAACAAAAGACTTGGTTAATATAGGAGTTCTTGAGCTTGATGAACAAACTAAAAGAGCGTATAAAAATCCTGATAATGATCCAAGAGGTGACTATCGTATGTTAGGATGTTGGGCAAGGGGGACACAGGGGGGAGTGAAGTATGATTTTGAAACAAAAGATGGAAAATATTTTAAAGAAAGATTATGGCTTTTTAGTAAAGATAATCTAAAAAAACTTGATGAAGACGATAAGTTGATTATCCGAGGGGATAATATTTATAGGAAAATGTTCATTTCTGAAAATAAAGGGAAAATACCAGAAACCTTATGGGATGATGTTTCAAATGCAGCAAATGCATCAGATGAGATAAAAGGAATGTTCGATAATATTGTATTTGATACTCCTAAACCTATACCATACATTAAAAGGATGCTTGATATTGCTATGTGTTGCGATGGTATCATCCTCGACTTTTTTTCAGGCAGCGCAACGAGCGCGCATGCCGTTATGCAGTTAAATGCAGAAGACGGAGGCAATCGTAAATTTATTATGGTGCAGTTGCCGGAGCAGACCGATGAAAAATCCGAAGCCTACAAAGTGGGATATAAAAATATTTGTAAAATCGGCAAAGAGCGTATTCGTCGCGCTGGCAAAAAAATATTGGAAGAGAACAAGGACAAAGAAGGAATTGAAAAATTGGACATCGGATTTCGAGTGCTCAAACTCGACGATAGCAATATGAAGGATGTGTTTTACAGTCCGAACGAGTATTCGCAGGATTTGTTAACTGCATTGGAATCCAATGTCAAATCCGACCGCGGAGATTTGGATTTGTTGTTCGGATGTTTGCTCGAATGGGGCCTTCCGCTTTCTTTGCCGTACCACTCCGAACCAATCGGGGGATGCACGATTCACAATTACAATGATGGAGATTTGATGGCTTGTTTTGATGAAAAGATTTCGGAAGAAGTTATCCAAGCGATGGCAAAAAGACAGCCGCTTCGTGCGGTATTTCGCGACGGCAGTTTTGCGGACAGTCCATCAAAAATCAATGTCAAAGAAATTTTTAAATTCTTATCACCGGATACGAGAGTGAAAGTGCTATAGGCAACAACAAAAAATTTGAACGGAGAAGATGAACCGATTATAATGTTTTTATTTCATCTTCACCGCAAGGCTTATGATTTTAAATCGATTCTTTGAAAGGCATCATAGTAGATGACCACATTTGATAAAAAGGATAATAGAATGAGATTACAATTTAAACATCAGAAATTCCAATTTGATGCGGCAAAAGCGGTGGTGGATGTGTTTGCCGGGCAGCCTTATCTTACACCGACCTATATGATGGATAAAGGGGAGGGACCGCAGCAGCAGACTTTGTCAATCGAACAGGATTTTACCGGTTGGAGCAATCAAAAAATTGTACACGAGCTTTCGGAGCATCAAATATTGGAGCAGGTGCAAAAAATACAGCGAAGTAACCAAATTGAGCCGTCAAAAAGTTTGGAAGGAAAATATAATTTGACGGTTGAGATGGAAACGGGCGTTGGAAAAACTTATACCTATATCAAGACGATGTATGAGCTGAATCGCGCTTACGGTTGGAGCAAATTTATTGTTGTTGTGCCGAGCGTTGCAATTCGTGAAGGCGTTTACAAAACTTTTGAGATAACTCAGGAGCATTTTGCCGAAGAATACGGGAAGAAAGTACGATTTTTTATTTATAATTCAAAACAGCTGACGGAGATTGACAATTTCGCTTCGGATAGTTCAATCAATGTTATGATTATCAATTCGCAGGCTTTCAACGCGCGGGGAAAAGATGCAAGACGAATTCATATGAAACTGGACGAATTTCGCTCCCGTCGTCCGATTGACATCATCGCAAAGACCAATCCGATTCTTATTATCGATGAGCCGCAATCGGTAGAGGGAAAGCAGACGAAAGAGAATCTGAAACAATTTAATCCGTTGATGACACTTCGTTATTCGGCGACGCATAAAAAAGACAGCATCTATAATATGGTGTATCGTTTGGATGCCATGGAAGCATACAACAAGAGGCTCGTGAAGAAAATTTCGGTAAAGGGAATCAGCGAATCGGGGAGTACGGCGACAGAGGGATATCTTTATTTGGAGAGTATCAATCTCTCGAAGTCGGCGCCGACTGCGACGATTCAATTTGATTGCAAAGGAGCGAGCGGGATTCGTAAGATTACTCGAACGGTAAAAGAAGGCTACAATCTCTATGACCATTCCGGCAATCTGGAAGAGTATAAAGAGGGATTTGTTGTAACGAGAATTGACGGTCGCGATAATTCGGTGGAATTTATTAACGGTATCAAAATCTTTGCCGGTGAAGTAATTGGAAAAGTCAATGAAGAACAATTGCGTCGTATCCAAATTCGCGAGACGATTCTTTCGCATATTCAGCGGGAACGGGAGCTGTTTTACAAAGGGATCAAAGTGCTTTCGCTGTTTTTTATCGATGAAGTGGCAAAGTATAAGCGGTACGATGATGCGAATCAGCCGATGAATGGAATCTATGCGGAGATTTTTGAGGAAGAATACAATGATATCATCAGCAATCTTCAGGTAGGAATCGGCGAAGAGGATTATCAAAAATATTTGAATCAGATTTCTGCAGAAAAAACTCATGCCGGATATTTTTCGATTGACAAAAAAGGGAAGATGGTTGACCCGAAGGTCAGTGGCAAAGAGACGACAGCCGATGATGAAGATGCGTACAATCTTATTATGAAGAACAAGGAGCTTTTGTTGGAGCGAAATCCGCAAAAGTCGCCGGTGCGATTTATTTTTTCTCATTCCGCGCTGCGTGAGGGATGGGACAATCCGAATGTGTTTCAAATTTGCACATTGAAACAAAGCACCAGCGAGATGAGAAAGCGTCAGGAGGTCGGTCGCGGACTTCGTCTTTGTGTCAATCAACATGGAGAGCGGATGGATACCAATGTACTCGGAAACGATGTTCATCATGTAAATGTGCTGACGGTTATAGCGAGTGAGAGCTATGACAGTTTTGCTAAAGGACTTCAAAGTGAAATTGCTGAAGCGATTGCGGACAGACCGCGTGCGATTACTCCGGAATTGTTTATGGGTAAAGTGATAAAAGATGACAGAGGAAATGAGCAGGTCGTTGATTCGGATACTGCACGCAGCATTCATTTTGACTTGATTGTGAGCGGATATATTGACAAAAAAGGCTCTCTTACAGACAAATATTATGAAGACAAGGCGAATGGAGAAATAAAATTGGCGGAAGAAGTCGCGGATTGCGCTGCATCGATTATTGAGATTATCGATTCGATTTATGATTCTCGTGCAATGCAGATTGGTAATGCCCGCGAGGATAATGTTACTCTTGCTGTGGATGAAGATAAATTGGCAATGCCGGAATTTAAAGCGCTGTGGTCAAAAATAAATTCAAAATCCGTATATATTGTTGATTTTGATACGGACGAACTGATTCGAAAAGCTATTGTTTCACTCGATCGAAAACTTCGTGTCTCCAGAATCTATTATAATGTAGAAACAGGAACGATGGAGCAAATCAAGTCTAAGGATGAATTGGTAAGCGGCTCCGCTTTTGTTAAAGAGAAATCCGCAACTTTTGAAAACAAAATTGCTCCAAGTTCTCGTGTAAAATATGATTTGATTGGAAAGCTGGTGGAAGAAACCGCTCTTACGAGAAAGGCAATCATTCAAATTCTTCAGGGAATCAAGCCGGAGGTCTTTGAGCAGTTTAAGGAAAATCCGGAAGAATTTATTTTGAAATCCGCGTCACTTATCAATGACGAGAAGGCAACCGCAATTATTGAGCATATCACTTATGATGTGATTGACGAGAAGTATGGAACGGAAGTGTTTACGAACCCGACTATCAAAGGTCGCCTCGGTGTGAATGCGATGAAAGCGTCGCGTCATCTGTACGACCACATCATTTATGATTCGTCCAACGAAATGAAATTTGCGACGGAGCTGGATACGAACCAAGATGTTGCGGTGTATGTAAAATTGCCGGACGGATTTTATATCTCCACTCCGGTCGGTCGTTACAATCCGGACTGGGCAATTGCATTTTATGAGGGGACGGTCAAGCATATTTATTTCGTTGCCGAAACCAAAGGTTCGATGGATTCCATGCAGCTTCGTTTGATTGAGCAATCCAAGATTCATTGTGCCCGCGAACACTTCAAAGCAATCAGCAATGGCAATGTGAAATATGAAGTGGTGGATAGCTACAAGTCATTACTGGATTTGGTGAGAGGATAAAGGGGTATAATCTTGAAAAAGAGAGGTTGTTTATGGGAAAGATTTTAGGAATACGAATCAAAAATTATGGTTCTTTAAAAGATATTCAGATGGGAAGTCTACTATCAGATAAGAAGGCTTCGGAATTGAGCAATATTAATGCGATAATTGGCCAAAGCGGTTCGGGAAAAAGCACTTTGGCGGATGTGTTCGGTTTTTTGGCGGACAGTCTTGACCGTGGTGTGGAGGAGGCTTGCGACCTTGCAGGCAGAGGAGGATTTGAAAAAATCGTGTCACAAGGTACGGATGGACCAATTGAATTTGAAATTTACTATAAAGAAACAGCAAATGAGTCACCTATTACCTACGAATTGTCAATAGGTCTTGACAAAAGTGGTCGCCCTATTGTAGAAAAAGAAAGACTTAGACAAAGGAGAGCAAATGAGCGGCATGGTCGTCCAATGTCTTTTTTGGCTCTTGAACGAGGAAGTGGGTATGCTTTTAAAGGAACGGACAGCGGTTTTGATGATAAAGACAATGTAGAGTACGGAGAAAAAGTACCGGTTGAGTTAGCGGATCCGCGACAGTTGGGCATTGTTACATTGGGTGAACTCAATGAGCATCCGCGAATCGTCAAATTCAAAAATTTTCTCAAGAACTGGTATCTATGTTATTTCAGCCCCGCTTCTGCGCGTGAGATACCGAATGCCGGCCCGCAAAAATATCTGAACCGATTAGGAAATAATATCAATAATGTAGCTCAGTATTTTTACCGAGAGGATTCCAAGAGCTTTGAAAAAATTCTCAAAAGCATTCAGACGAAGATTCCGGGAATCGCACAAATTAAACCGATAACATTACAAAATGGTCAGTTGGTACTGGAATTTTTGGAAAAGGGATTTACGAAACCTTTTTATTCTCAAAAAATGTCGGATGGAACATTGAAGTTGTTTGCTTATTATTTGTTGCTACATGAAAAAGATCCCAGACCGTTGATATTTATTGAAGAACCGGAGAACGGTCTTTATCACAAATATTTGGCGGACTTGGCTATGCAGATGAAAGAAAGCATCCGAGGTGTTTATTCAAAGCAATTGTTTGTAACTACGCATAGTCCTTTTTTTGTTAATGCGCTGACTCCGGATGAAGTATGGGTTTTGCAAAAACAAGAGGACGGATTTTCTACAATAAAGAGAGCTTCCGACTATGACTTTGTTAAAGAGCTTTGTGAGTCGGAAATCGAGCTTGGTGATTTGTGGTATAGTAATTACTTCGGATAATGGGGGTAGAGGATGGAATATCAATATTTAGCATTTCTCATAGAGGATGAATCGGGGAAAATTTTAGTAGATCAAATAATGCAGAAATACAAAGAGGATAAAGACGATATTCATTATGAGATAAGAAGTTTTAAAGGAATAGGGACATTATCAAGGAATAAGTCTGTGAAATCCGATATTAAAACAGGAAAATTACTGAATGACCTACCTAATTTTCTACGCGGATTTGATAAAAGATTAAAGGACGCTCCTTATAAAAAAGCAATCTTTGTTATTTTGGACAGTGATAATAAGGATTGTGTTTCTTTTAAAAATGAATTGTTGGAAATGTACCGAGAGCTTGAGATTTCAGTACCGGTCTTTTTCTGCATTGCGATAGAAGAAATGGAAGCGTGGCTTCTTGGCGATCAATCGGCTTTGATAAGTGCATATCCGAATGCCAAAACATCGCTTTTAAACAAATATGAGCCGGATAGTGTTGTAGGAACTTGGGAGCGATTGGCGGATGTTGTTTCGCCAAAGGGGGTCAGACAATTTGATAAAAAATCGTATCATGAAATAGGAAAATTTAAAAGTGAATGTGCTCATAACATTGGCAAGCATCTAGACATTAGGAATAATAAATCACCGAGCTTCAACTATTTCATCCGAAAGCTGAATGAGTTTTATTATTCTTAAAGAGCCACTTGAAGGACTACATTTTTCCTACAGAGGGCAAATAAATGTAAAGTAAGAAATTTGAGATTGAAGTTGTGGAATTTATTCCGAGTCGGCTGTTTTATGTAGGGCGACTGTTTGCACGAGCTCACATTTTGGGGATTCCTATTGAGTCGTTGTTCTTTATGTTGTTTTGAGAAAATGGATTGTATAATGGATATCAAAAAGCGTGCCGGCCGGGCACGCTTTTTGGGTTGAAATTTTATAGTTTTTTTGATCGTTTTATGGTGTTTGATTTTGCTTCTGCTTTTCAAAATACTGTTCCCATTGCTCTGTGCCAAGTGACAGGGAGTAAAGTTCATGTACAAGAGGTCCGTGGTTAGGGTCTTTGAGATTTGAGCTAATCCTAGTATCTCCATCTTTGCTTTGATATTTTATAACAAGCCGCTTCATCGCGTGTGTTGGGGTATTAGTGTCATCCGAATCTGAAATAAAGATTGCGGTCAACTGACCTGATAAATCAAACTCTGCTCCCCAAATGCTATAAATGTGTCCATGAGGATTACCTGTACCTACATATGAAATTGCCAAAGCTCTTCCATCCATCATCCATTCTCTAATCATTCTATGGAGATGACTATATTTTCTTGCATAAGTTTTATCGGTAAGTCGAGTTCCTTCAAAAACCGGGTACAAGAAACCGCCTTTTTCGTCTTTCAATCCTAATTTATTTGACTGTTGAATGCTAGGTGGTCGATGACCATTTATAAAAAAGTTAATAGTTTGGTCGCTCCAAATACCGTTTTTAATATTTCCGAAGTATCTTGTAATCATTTGGAATATCTTACTATCAGTTTGTGATTTGAAAGAGTTAAGGAAATTTCTCAGATCTTTATACTCTTGAAATTCTTCGTTGTTATCAATGACTCCATTTGATGAGGAACTTTCTAAGAATCGGTTAATATACTTTTCGTTCTCGTGAAGCCACCAGTGAAGCATATTGGAGGCAACTGCTCCGGAGCAAAGAACTTTATCTTGCTCAAATTTTTTGTTTACATCATACCAATTATTCCCCGGTTTGTAATCCATCAAATAATCGACATAATCACCGGTGACCAATTTCTTAAAATCACCGCTCGTTCCGTTTTCATCGATCGTTGGTGCGGTGATACCCATTGTCCAAATGATGGCTCTTTCTTTTCCATCTTTCATATAATGAGTAACATTTTCGTTTGTTCCCGATTTAAGTTCGTTCATCAACTCATCGATTGTTTTTTCGCCGACTTCTTTTTTTGGATTAGAAGTTGATGGTGGCGTTTTTTGTTCGGGAGTTTGTCCGTCGCTCTGATTATCTTTTGATGGATCTTGTGGACTTGGTGTGGTTGAATCTTTTTCCGTTCCACCCGGCAAATTTTCATTCGGCGGTGTTTTGTCTCCCTGATTTGTAGAATCCGGTGATGAAGGAGGAATATTCGGCCTGGACAAGTCTTCTCCCGTTTCATCTGATTGATTTTCTGCCGGTGGCGGAGCCGGAACGCTTGACTCAGACGAATCTTTTCCCGCTGTGTCCGGTGGAGTAGGAATATTTGGTTCGGATGTGCCTTTTCCTGCTCCATTCGGTGAATTTTCATCCGATGGGTTTTTTTCTTTCGCCGGTGGTGCAGGAGTTACGGAAGGCGCACCTGCATTTGACGAACCGCCTGTTGAACCGGAGCCGGACGAAGTATTCGAGTCAGGTTTGCTCGGTGTACTTGGGCTCGGTGAAGGGCTTGGTTGACTTGGTGCGCTTGAACCGCCACCGCCACCGCCGAAGCTGCTACCACCACCGCCGGAGTGAGAACTGAATCCGCCACCACCGCCACCACCTGATGATGCCGGCTTCTTGGTTTCCGCTGCCTTTTTCGGCTCGACTTTTGAAGTTTCATTCGGCTTAGCCGTTTCTTTTTGAACATCCGCTGCAACGGTCTGAATTCCAAGCGTTTCTCTCACTTCTTTTGCACGGCTCAGCGAAACGACCGCTTCCGCACGGGTAATCTTGCTGTTGCCTTGGAAAAATTTCTCAAGCTTTCCGCGCATGATTCCACTTTTGACAACGACAGCCAATTCGCCTTTCGCCCAATTCGGAATGGAGCCGTTATCCTTAAATTCTTTCAAATCGCTTGGACTTGCATCGTATTTTTCGGACAAACGGTTGGCTCTCGAGATCATTACCGCCGCCTCGATTCGACTCACCGGTTGATTCGGACGAAAAGTACCGTCTTCATAGCCTCCGATATAGCCATGTTTGAGCGCGACGGCAAGTTCTTTGGCGAACCAATCATTTGCTTTCACATCGGAGAAGTGAAGTTCTCCATCGCCGCTCAGTCCGAGAATTTTATTGAGAGCGGCAACAAATTCCGCGCGCGTGATTTGTTTATCGGGATGAAAATTTCCATCGCTATACCCGCCGATGTAGCCCTGCGACTGCATCGCTGCGATATTTGCCTCAGCCCAGTGCCCTTTGATGTCCGAAGCTGCCTGTGACGACAATGGAAATCCGCTCATGACCGTTGTGCATAGCATCGCGATTGCCATTTTCTTATTAAAATGCTTCATGTGACCTCCTGTATTGTAAATTGTTTTACATTTTTATAAACTGATTTGTTTCTATCAACGATTTATCGGCAAAAACGGGAAAATAATAAGTTTGTTTTCCTGTGGAAAGTATCGACCTCGCTTTGCTTGTTTTGTATTACCGTTTCGTATGCTCTATATTACAAATTGATGTTATTGTAGAAAGTATCAATTCTTTGCGGATGGAATTGTTACAAAAAATTGACAGAAGGCGGGGAGCTATTGACGAAGGGGGAATTTTTGGATAATATTTAAGCAACGGATGCGATGTAGGTGCTTTATGAGCGCAATTCATTCGAATTTCGTTCACAGAAGTAATAGAGCATTGTAATTCTCGTCGAAAACGGATTGTGTATGGAATTTATTGTAAGCAGATTTGATGCCGAAAACAAAGGAGGAAACGATGAAAAGTAATTACATAGAACGGAAAGCTCGTTTTTCCGGCAGAAAGAAATTTTATCAACTCGTGACATTGATTTTTGTGATGGCAATGACTGTCTGTCTGTCAGCGTGTAACGACAAAGAGGCGATGAAGAATTCGGACTATGCATTTTATCTCGAAAACAATGAGATTCAATATGCCGATTTGGAGAATATGGATGCCATTGAATCCAAACAGTTGACCGAAAAATTGTTGGAAAGTAAAGACGGAGACATTTACAGCGTCAGCGATGATATCGATTTGATTCTTAAAAATCAAGCGGTTCTTTTTCCGGATCACTCCAATGAGCAAGAGACGCGATTGTACTACAAATTTTTGAATAAGGAGAATGAAAAGCCTCAATTCATCGACGAAAATATAAAAACCTATCTGCTCAGCGAGGACAAAGAGAATTTGCTTTATGTACAGGGCGATAATTTCAGTCTGTATCAATGGAGCTTTGATTCGAAAAAGAAAGAAAAACTTACGGAATATGTCGGCGAATATCACTTCTCCAAAGACGGCAAGGAAATTTGTTATTTGGATGAGCATGCCGATTTGTATGTAAAATCCCAAAACAAAGAGCCGCAAAAGTTAGCTGAAAATATTCTTTACATTTATTATTTCAACGAAGACCTTACCAAGTTCCTGTATGGAAAAGACGAGGATATGTATCTTTATCAAGCGGGTAAAGAAGAAAAGATTGCGGAAGGTGTTGTGCCGCTCGGATTTTTTGAAAATGGCGAAGGATACTATCTGACCGATAAAAAAATGATTTCATGGGAAGAATTGATTGAAGACGATGTGCCGAGCGATTCGCCGAAAAAAGAATATGTCAAGGCACTTTTTGAAGAAGGTGCGTATGAGTACGGCTGGACTCTCAATACTTTATGGTATTTCGACGGGGAAAAGTCGCACAAGCTTTCCGACCGATATCTTTGGTATTTGCAGAGCATTATGCCGGATGTGGCGATGTCCAGTTGGTTGATGAAAGACAGGACGCAGTTGTTTTATAGAGAATACGATGCAAAAGCATTTGAAAAAATAAAACTTTCCGAGCTGAAAGAAGAAAATGAAGTTGATGGAAAAATTTTCGACGAATTTCAAAAGAGCGCTCCGTTTTTTGTGGCGATAAAGGATAAGATGATGACGATTCCTGGCGTCGTTGCGGAGAATGTCTCAACCGATGCGTCCGGTCGGCATTTGTATTTTTACAAGAACCCGGATGCCGATTTTCTCAAGGGGGATTTGTATAGAATTGAAGTGTCCGAAGATGGCGTAAGTGAGCCGGAATTTGTTTCGGACAATGTGTTGCTTTCCAGAGAAAATGTTCTCAGCGACGGAACGGAAATTTATTTTAAGTTCAGAGATGAATTTGTCGGCGATTTGTATATTGACGGGAAAAAAGTGGAAGAAAATGTGGAGGCTTATACTTGGCAATACGATGAAAAGACAAAGACTCTACTGTATCTTGCCAACTGGAATCGCAAAGGCGAGTATGGTGATTTGAAAAGCTATGTAAACGGGGAAAGTAAATTCATCGCAAATGATGTCTTTGATGCGTACTTTACCGAGAGTGGAAAAATATTGTATATGACCGATCGGCAAACGGGCAATGAAGGAAAAAATTCATTATTTGTTTACAACGGCGAAAAATCTCAGCAAATTACGCAGAATATGCAGAGGTTGTACTTTATAGGAGACGAGCGCAGAGATCCGATGTAAGTTGGAGAGTTTGTTTGGATGAAAATGTTTCAAATTGCTCATCAAGAAGGAGAGCGAACATATTTTACTTGAATTATCATGGAGAATAAAATCCATTTGAATCAGAAAGGGGTACAATGAAATACAAAATTGCGGTCGGAGGGATTCATATCGAGTCATCGACTTTTACACCATATATTTCGGGGGAGTCGGATTTTACAATGACGCGTGGGGATGAGCTGCTTGCTCGCTACCCTTGGCTTTCGAAATATCGGGAAAGAGTAGAGATGATACCGCTTCTGCATGCGCGGGCATTGCCGGGCGGTGCGGTGAGTCGTTCCTTTTTTGAGAATTGGCTTGCGGAATTTATCAGCCGATTGGAGAAGGCGATTGTGGAGCAAGGAATCGATGCGCTATTGTTGGACATCCACGGTGCGATGGTGGTTGAAAATATGACGGATGCGGAAGGATTTGTGGCTGAAAAACTCCGAGCGGTTATGGGAAATCGAATCATTTCTGCATCGATGGATTTGCATGGGAATGTGTCGGATCGATTGTTTGATTCGTGCGATATGCTGAGCTGTTATCGAACCGCGCCGCATATCGATGTGCATGAAACGAGGGAGCGAGCTTTTTCGCATATTTTGTTTGCGCTGGAGAATCCGCAGAAAATTTTCAAGGTGAAGGTGGATGTTCCGATTTTATTACCGGGCGAGAAAACATCGACGGAGGTGGAGCCGGGCAAAAGCCTGTATGCAATGGTAGATGATTTTTGCATGGGCGATTTGTTGGATATATCAATTTATATGGGATTTCCTTGGGCGGATGAAAGCAGATGTCACGGCGCGGTGGTTGCGCTCGGTGTGGATGAAAAGAAAACGCAGGAGTTCGCGCAAAAAACGGCCGAAGCCTTTTGGGCGAATCGAGATAAATTTTCTTTCGTCGGTCCGACGGATACGCCGGAAAATTCGATTCATCAGGCACTTTCATTTCAAGAAAAAACGTTTTTTATTTCGGATACGGGAGACAATCCGGGCGCCGGCGGTGCGGGCGATATGAATTTGTTGCTCCGCGATTTTTTTCGTATCAATGAGCAAGAAAAAATTGAAAAGAAAGTGCTCTTTGCATCGATTTATGATTCGGAGTCGATTGAAAAAATTTATGCGAAAAGTATTGGGGAGAAAGTGTCCATCGACTTGGGCGGCAAGGTGGATATTTCCTTCGGCGGACCGCTGAGTCTCGAAGTGAAAATCGAATATCTCTTTGAATTGGAGCGTGCGGGCAAGGGTGCGCTCGTTCGTCATGACAATTTATTTATCATTGTGACGCAAAACCGCTTTCAATATGGGAAAAAGGAATTTTTTATCCAGTCGGGTGTAGGTGATTTTTCCGAATTCGATGTTATCATTGTCAAAATGGGATATTTGGAGCCGGATTTGAGTCGGGCGGCAAAGGGCTGGGTGATGGCACTCACTGCGGGTGCCGTTCCGCAAGATATTGTGAATATCAAATATCGGCATTTGGCAAGACCGCTGTATCCTTTTGACGAAATAGAGGGAGAGGCGCTGAGAATGCGAAAGGGATTTGTTGATTCTTCCGATAGAACGATATGATAAAAATGTTTTTGAAATGAAAATCGAAATGGGAATTGCAAATCGAAAAAGCGAGCACGAAGCTCAAAGTCCGGATGATAATATAATTTGTAGGAAAGTTAAAATAAAGTATCAAATTTCAAAAAAGTATTGACAAGCTCGAAAAAAAGTTTTATTATCTAAGAAATCATGAGGAATCGAATCAACAATTTGTCGGTTTTCAAAATGGTTTTAGTAGTAAGAATCCGGAATTAAATTTCGAAGAGAATTACGAATCAAAAAATGCGAAGGAGGTATCAATGATGAGGTATGTAAGGCAAAATCAAAATAAAATTTCATATTTATCGTTGATACGAAGAGTAGCATTGTAGCGATTTACAGCGAGTCGATGTTGATGGAAGATCGATAATCAAAGCATTGTGAAAAGGGTCGTTGAGATTGGATTGACAAAGCTTTTTGCAAGTATCTTCCACGCTGCACGCGTTAAATGCCAGAGATGATTCGTGAAAATGAGTTAATTAGAGTGGTACCGTGAGTTTATGCTCGCCTCTTAGTTGGAGGCGGGCTTTTTTAATTGGAGGAAATATGAAAAGACTGAGGCGGACTGAAAATAAAAAGACAGCAAATAGAATACGGAATCTCGAAATCGGGGCAAAAAATTGAACTGCTATAAAAAGCGACAATCGAATTGGAGAGTCCGAAAGGCTGCTTGTAGAAATATCAATCATCCATGAATTGATAAAAATTTTTAATTGCATAATGGAATAGAGCATACCGTTTTTTTGTAAATTGTTAGAGAGAAGTGAGGAGTTCAACATGAAAAAAATAATGAGTTTAGTGATTGCAGGAATGATTTTATTGGTCGGATGTGGCAATGCGTCGGATAATTCAAGCCAAAATGCTCAACCGGACAATTCGAGCAATCAACAAGCGGAGCCGGCGAACAAATTGGAAAAGATAAAAGCCTCGGGGAAATTGGTGGTAGGAACATGCGCGGATTATCCGCCATACGAATTCCACATGATGATTGACGGCAAGGATGAGGTTGTCGGATTTGACATTGAGATTGCCAAAGAGATTGGGAAAGCGCTCGGTGTCGAAGTTGAAATTCAGGATATGGGATTTGATGCGGTACTCGCCGGAGTTGGCAGCGGACTGATTGACATCGGAATGGCGGGAATCAATCCGTCAAAAGATCGTGAAGCGGCGATGGATTTCAGCGAAATGTATTATCAAACCGTCCATACCATCTTAGTTCGAGCGGATGCGAAAGACAATTATAAATCGGTCGATGACCTCGCGGGAAAAACCATCGGTGCGCAAATAGGAACCGTTCAGGAGCAAATTTCCAAAGAAACCATCAAGGGCGCGAATGTCAAATCGCTGGGCAAAGTGACCGACCTCGTGCTTGAACTCAAAACCGGAATGATTGAAGCGATTGTTTTGGAAGAGCCGGTTGCCAATTCGTATGCAAAACAAAATCCGGACTTGGCAGTTGGCGATTCCATCAAGATGGAAAAAATCGACGGCGGCGCGGCAGTGATTACCGCAAATGATGAAAAAGAATTGATGGCGGAAATCAACAAGATTTTGGCGGAGCTTAAAGAAAGCGGAAAGATTGAGCAATTTGTAGCCGAAGCAAATGCTTTGGCGGAAAAAGCGACCGAGTAAAGTCATCGTTCGACACGAAAATGATTTCGACAGTGAAATGGAGAAGATTATGGAAAGAATACAGCCTTATATAATAGAAGGAAAAAAATTAAAGACGGAGAAAAAGGTTAAAATAAAAGCGGTTGATTTAATCGGCTATCTGATTTTGTTTGCGGTCATCGTCGGCATTTTGACGGGCGTTTACAAAATATTGCAATCGCTGCAGAGCATTTCAAAATACAGTACCTATTTTATAACGGGAATTCTTTATACGATAGGACTTTCGATGATTTCGGTTTTCAACGGCACCATTATCGGAACCGCCACCGCCTTTGCCAAAATGTCTGAATGCAAACCGGCGTCGGTAATCGCATCCATCTATATCGAAATCATCCGTGGAACACCGCTGATCACTCAGCTTTTCATCGTATTTTTCGGAGCGGCGGCACTGTTCAACACGAAGGAATGGGGATTGCCGATTGCGACTTTGGCATTTATCGCCGGAATCGTGGCAGTCAGTTTGAACTCGGGCGCCTATGTTGCGGAAATCGTGCGCTCGGGCATTCAATCGGTGGACAAAGGACAGATGGAAGCGGGGCGAAGCTTGGGCATGAGCAAAAAGATGACGATGCGCGAAATCATCATTCCGCAAGCGACCAAAAATATTTTGCCGGCACTCGGCAACGAATTTATTACCGTTATCAAAGAGACTTCCATCGTTTCTGTCATCGGCGTCACCGATATTATGTATAATGTAAATATTGTGCGCGGGATGAGTTTTCGCTCGATGGAGCCGCTTTTTATGGCAGCGATATTATATTTTGTGCTTACATTTACGCTATCCAAGCTGGTGAATAAATGGGAAGGGAAGTTGAAGCAAAGTGATTAAAGTAAGAAATCTGTATAAGAGTTTCGGGGACAAAGTTGTGCTCAGCGGAATCAATGTCGATGTAAAAGCCGGCGATGTGCTCGCCATCATCGGACCGTCGGGCTCGGGGAAAAGCACCTTTTTGCGCTGTCTCAATTTGCTTGAGAAGTCCAATTCGGGAAGTATCTATCTCGATGCGCAGGACATTACCGATACGGAGGAAGAAGATGCGGTGCGTGCAAAAATGGGTATGGTTTTTCAAAATTTTAATTTGTTCCCGCATAAGACCGTACTGGAAAATGTGATTTTGGCGCCGATGAAAGTGAAGGGATTGCCGGAGGAAACCGCGACAGAAAAAGCAAAGCAGCTTTTGGAGAAGATGGGCGTGTCGGACAAATGCGATATGTATCCGAATTCTTTGTCGGGCGGACAAAAGCAGCGTGTAGCGATTGCAAGAGCGCTGGCGATGGAGCCGGAGGTCATGCTTTTTGACGAAGCGACTTCCGCACTCGATCCCGAAATGGTCGGCGATGTGCTCGCGGTCATGCGCAATTTGGCGGATGAAGGAATGACGATGGTCGTCGTAACGCATGAAATGGGATTCGCCAAGGAGGTGGCGGATGAAATTATTTTTATGGAAGACGGATACATCGTCGAGCGCGGCACACCGGAGCATATTTTCAGCGAGCAGGCGAATGAGCGCACCAAAGAATTTTTATCCAAAGTTTTATAAAAAAAGTTGGATGAGCGTTTTGAAATTCGCTCATCCGACTTTTTATTTGCGCAAATTCATCTGCCGGAGTATGATTTGATTTTGGAACAAAGCTTTTTATACTTAGGTTTTATAAGAGCGTGATTTTGATACGCTTTTATAAGTTTTCGCTCGAATTTAATATCCTCTACCTTCGTACCTTTGATAATATTCGAGTTTACAACTTATATCGGAATATCGCTTCGGCATAAGCTTATGTTATAATATAAGAAATGTAAAAAATTATGAGGGAAGTCCACAGAGAACAACTCAAAAATTACAAAGTAGTAAAAGCAGGGAGGGAACAAAATGGACAAGAACAAAAAAACTTTCGTTTTATTATCGCTCATTTTGGTTGTATGCATTTCGATAGGTGCTTATTCGTTATCCTCTTCGAAAGCGACTACGGAGACGGGAATGATATTGGAGATGAATGAAAATGAAATCAAAATCAACAAAGTCATCCTTTTAAATTCTTTTATTGAAGAAGACAAGCGAAAAATTGAGGAACTTGGGATACTGCCGAGTGAATATCCCGGAGGATTTTACCGAAAAGATTTGAATGAAATCGAGCATTATAAAACAAGCTCGGAGCTTAAGGTTTCGATAGTCGATACGGAGCAAAAGTATTCAACAAAAGATGATCGGAAGCATACATTTGAGAGCTATAATGCGTTTTTATCCGCGTGCAAGGAAGATTTGTCGTTGAAGCAAAGGCATTATATCTTTACGATAAAAAAAGGTGCCGTTGTCAATATGGAAGAAAAATTTTACAACTAAAGAGCATCGCTCTTACAAAGTATTAGAATTTGTTGGAGCAATAGAAATCGGTTGGTGATTCTGTTTTGCCGTGCGACTTTTTACGACGATATTTTAATCGAAAATGGAAATTAAAAAATGTTCTTAAAAGGAGAAGACAGGAGATTAAAACAGAACGGTGTTGCCGTTTTTGACAGTGATTTTTGGGAATGAAGTTTTTTGAAGCTGATTAAGTGAAGCGTATCAATTTCTGAGAATGGAGCGAAAAGATGACGAAATTGGATTATGAAATACCGAATTTTATATTTACGGAGAATGGATTTCAGATAGATTATACAACTTTGGAGCCCGAAAAGAGAGCATCCGCTCAAAAGATTTGGCATGAAAAAGGGTATGATTCGCTATATCGGCTGGGATTTCAAGTCGAGCGGAATTCGCTCAACGAATCGGCGGCTTTTCTGGTGAGCATAGTGGAGATATTTTTTGAGCTTTTGACAAAAACTCCGGAAGTGGAGATTGCAAGAGAAAACACGACGGTGCACTTGGATGAAATGATGCTACATCGGCTATTGACTCAAACTCCTTTTGTAATTGGGGCGGAGTATGTATCTGAAGCGTGGATACAAAAAATTATCGACGGTCTGACGCTTGTATTTGCTGATGAAATCAGAAATTACAAAGGGAAGGTGGAATCGTATCTTGCGCAAAAGAGCAATGGTCTGCACACGCCGGAAAGAATATTTTTTCACCTGGTTGAGAGCAAGGAACCGGATTATCCTTTTGCATTTTTGGCAACCTATGCAACCAAAAATGCAAGCGGGAAAGTGAGTCACATGCCGCTGGAGTATGCATTGGTGGAATTCAAAAATTCAAGAGAAAAACTGATGGATCTGCTCTCCTGTCTTAATAATGTAGCGAAAACATCCGATTTGATTGCGTCATTTATGGAGAGCGGCGAGCTGTTTTGGCCGATAAAAATAACGACGGATGAAGCCTATGCATTTTTAAAGCAAATTGAATCGATAGAAGCTTCGGGTGTTCTTTGCCGAATTCCAAATTGGTGGAGAAGACAATCAAGCTCCATTCAAAAGACGATTAAAATCGGAGAAAAAGAGCCGTCCAAATTGGGGTTTGACACATTGATTTCCGTTACACCGACGCTTACAGTCGATGGGGAGGAGCTCACTAAAAGCGATATTGAAAAAATATTGAGGCAAAGTGAAGGATTGGTATTCTTGAAAGGAAAGTGGATCGAAGTAAATCACGAGCGACTTCGTAAACTGCTTTCCGATATGGAGAATATGGACGAGAAAATAACTTTGTTTGATGCTCTTCGTATTGATGAACAAAGTCTTAATATCGCGGATGATTCGACAGTAATCAGCAATGGAAAATGGCTTTCGTCCCTGATGAACAAACTGACTCATCCGGAAAGTATAAAGGAATTGAAATTGCCGAAGAGTCTCAATGCAAAACTGAGACCGTATCAGATGAACGGGTACAAGTGGTTGAATTATATGAGCGATTTACAATTCGGAGCCTGTCTTGCGGATGACATGGGCTTGGGGAAAACCGTGCAGACACTTTCGTATCTGGAAAACATCAGACAGAAACATAAAAATGCGGAAGCTCTGCTGATAGTTCCCGCTTCGTTACTCGGAAACTGGGAGAGAGAAATTAAGAAATTCACGCCGAGTATGGATTACAATATTCTTCACGGCAAAAGTGCAAAAGAATTGAGTGAGCAAATTCTAAATAAAAAATCATTCTTGACGATAACCACTTACAAAATGGTGAGTAGGCTTAATGAGATTTTGCAAAAGAATTGGGATGTGCTCATTTTGGATGAGGCGCAGGCAATCAAAAATCCGACAACCAAACAGACGAAGCTGATAAAAAAGATTCGTGCAACGATGAGAATCGCGATGACAGGAACGCCGATAGAAAACGATTTGAGCAATTTATGGTCTTTGTTCGACTTTTTGAATGGCGGATTGCTCGGTACGGCGTCGGAATTCAAGAAGTTTTGCAGAGGCTTGAAGGAAGAACCTCAAAAATATGTAAAATTAAAGAATATGATCGCGCCATTTATTCTCAGAAGAGTGAAGACGGATAAAAGTATTATTTCGGATTTACCGGAAAAAATGGAGTTCATCGACTATGTAGGACTTTCCAAAAAACAAATCGTGTTGTATAAAAAAGTGGTTGCGGATATGGAGAAAAAGATTTCAACAAGTGAAGGGATGAGTAGAAAAGGGCTTATTCTCACAACGATTATGAAGCTGAAACAAATTTGCAATCATCCCGACCAGTATTTAGGTCAGGAAGGGTATTTGGAGAGTGAGAGTGGAAAATTCGACATGCTGAGAGAACTTTGCGAAACCATTTATGAAAAAAGAGAGCGCGTATTGATTTTTACACAATTTCAGGAAATTGCAGATTTTTTAGCTGAGTTTTTGCGCTCGATATTCAACACGGAGGGATTCGTTTTGCATGGGGCAACCCCGATAAAGCAAAGAAATAAAATGGTGGAAGAATTTCAGAGCGAGCGCTATGTTCCGTTTATGGTACTTTCCGTTAAAGCGGGAGGAACCGGATTGAATCTTACGAATGCGAATCATGTGATACATTTTGACCGCTGGTGGAATCCCGCCGTTGAAAATCAAGCGACGGACAGGGCATATCGAATCGGACAAAATAAAAATGTAATGGTGCATAAATTGGTTTGCAAAGATACGATTGAAGAAAAAATCAATGAGCTGATTGAATCCAAAAAAGCACTTGCCGAGCAGATGATAGGAGCGGGCGAAGACAAAGTGCTTACAGAAATGAGCGATGAGGAAATTCTAGATCTTTTGAGATTGGATTTGTAAATCGGGACGGATTTTCATAGGAAGCAAACGAATTTGAGTTGAGAGTTGAAGGTGTGGAATGAGTAAATATTGGGACGAAATGGAGAAATTCAGACAGCCGAAGATTTCAAAATTGAAAACGAATGTCAGCAACAGCAAAGACAAGGCATCCAAGAAAGGCAAGGAGCTTCATCCGATTGTCGTCAGTTCAAAAACTATTGCCAAAAGTTGGTGGGGAAAAGCCTGGTGCGAAAATTTGGAGCGATATGCGGATTACGAAAATCGAATTGACCGAGGCAAAAGATATGTGAAGGCGGGAACCGTCATTGATTTGCAAATTGAAAGAGAGAGGATTTTTGCAAAGGTACAGGGCAGCAGAAAAACTCCTTATAAGGTTGAAATTCACATCCGTTCTCTTTCCGAAAAGAAATGTCGAAGTATTATGGAAAGATATGGCAAAAAACTGGAAACGATCGAGTCGCTTTTGTTCGGAGATTTTCCCGATGATATGCAGGAATTATTCAAAGAAAGAGGTGGACTCTTCCCGGAGCCGAAGGAGATTGATTTTGATTGCAGTTGTCCCGATTGGGCGCTGATGTGCAAACATGTGGCGGCGGCACTTTACGGGGTGGCTGTTCGTTTGGATGAAGACCCGATGTTATTTTTTACCCTGCGAGGAATTGACATGGAGCAATTCATAGATTCAACCTTAGGCGATAGAGTTGAAAAAATGCTTGCCAATTCGGAAAAGGTTCTAAAAAGCAGCAGTCGCATTTTGGATAAAAAATTGCAGAAAAAATTATTCGGAGATTTGAATTCAAACGAATAAGATGCAAGTCGATTTCACGGTCAAATTACACAGACGATAGAAATGAAAGTAGAGATTTGATTATTTCTCGTTTAAGCGGAGCACATTTTCTTCAGCATAAAAAAAGAAGTCGCGATATTGAATTTTTGATTGAAAAAATATATAATGGTTTTGTTCAACAAAATCAATTTAGAAATGAGAGAAGATATGAAGAAAACAGTAGATAATATCATTATAGGTTTCGGAAAAGCGGGAAAAACGCTGGCGGCGTATTTAGGTCAACGGGGCGAGCAGACGATTCTGATTGAAAAATCGAAAAAAATGTATGGCGGTACCTGCATCAATGTGCGCTGTATTCCGTCAAAAACTTTGTCGCTCAAGGCAAATCGTAAGAAATTCAATTCGGCGGACAAGCAGGAATATTACTTGAAATCCGTGACGGAGAAGAAGAATCTGATCGCCTTGCTGAACAAAGCGAATTACGACAAGGTTGCAGGCGTGAGCAATGTCGAAGTTATCGACGGAACGGCAAGCTTTGTCGATGAGCATACGGTCTTGGTGGAAAGTGGCGACGAGAAACGCGAATTTGAAGCAAAACGAATTTTCATCAACACCGGTTCGCAGTCAATTGTTCCGAAAATCGAAGGATTGACGCTGTCCGAGCGCGTGATTACGAGCGATGAACTGATGGATTTGGAAATTTTGCCGAAAAAACTGACCATCATCGGCGGTGGATTCATCGGTTTGGAATTTGCCAAGACCTATACGGAATACGGAAGCGAAGTGACGGTTTTGGACGCTGCGGAAAAATTTATGGAGCGCGAAGATGACGATGTTGCCGAAGAGGTGAAGAAGAGTCTTGAAAATATGGGCATCCGAATTATCATGAATGCAAAAGTGCAAAAAGTTTCGGAGGAATCCGACGGTACAAAAATTTATTACGAGCTCGACGGGCAAACGCATGAACTGGAGCAGGATTATATCTTGGTTTCCATCGGCCGACGAGCGAATGTATCCGCGCTGAAATTGGAAAATGCGGGCGTCAAATTGTCGGAGCGCGGCAGCATTGAGGTCAACGAATTCTTGCAGACCAACAAGGAGCATATCTTTGCAATGGGCGATGTGAACGGCGGACCGAATTTCACCTACATTTCGTTTGACGACTTCCGCATCGTGAGAAATTTCTTGCAGGGAAATCATTCCTATTCGACGAAAAACAGAAAATTTATTCCGACTTCGGTATTCTTGAATCCTACGCTGTCGAAGGTGGGACTCGGTGAAAAAGAAGCAATTAAGCAGGGCTATGACATTCATGTGATGAAAATGCCGGTGTCGATGATTCCGAAGGCGAAGGTCATCGGCAATCAGGTGGGACTTTACAAAGCAATCGTTGATAAGAAAACGAATAAAATTCTCGGTGCTACGCTTTTTGCGGAAGAATCCCATGAGGTCATCAATATCATAGCGACCGCAATGGCTTGTGATGCGGATTATACGGTGCTCAAGAATCAAATATTCACCCATCCGACGATGGCGGAGGCGCTCAACGATTTGTTCAGCCTGTAGATTTTGAAATGAAAAATTGAAGTGAAATTTGCTTTCAAAACGGATTGCGGCAAGGTCCGTCAAATTTTGAAAGCCTTTCATCATTTTCAAAGCATCTTGATGTAAGTATTTGCAACCTCTAAAGACAAGGGAATGATATTCAAGCGCCAATTGTTAGACTCCGGTCTGACTTTCGGCGCGGGTACATCCTGCTCCTTTAGAGGTTTTTTGTTTCAAAAATTGCAAAGCGCTGCATTATCTGATACAATACATATATCGAAATGAATGGAGAAGACTATGAGATTAGATAAATATTTGAAGGTGTCACGCATTATCAAAAGACGAACGGTGGCAAAGGATGCATCGGATTCCGGTGTCGTGCTCATCAACGGCAAAGAGGCAAAGGCATCGAGCAAGGTGAAGGTCGGCGATATTTTGGAAATTTCATTCGGCACCAAAATCGTCAAAGTGCGAGTGGAGCAGTTGATTGAGAGTACCAAAAAAGAAGATGCCGAACTGATGTACAGCATCATTGACTAAATCAATTTATTTGATTTGTCATCGATGTATTTTGTGAAAGGATTTTGCAACGAATGGATAATAAATTTTTGCATGATAG
This sequence comes from Peptostreptococcaceae bacterium, assembly GCA_030532905.1. Classification (GTDB taxonomy): domain Bacteria; phylum Bacillota; class Clostridia; order Peptostreptococcales; family Filifactoraceae; genus JAUNKE01. Next base: position 9,880 of record JAUNKE010000021.1, on the reverse strand, counting down.
AGAGGGTTTCGGCAATCAGCCGAAGTCGATTGAGCCGGTGGAGCAAAAGAACGAAGTGAAAAAACCGAAGTTTTCGCTGTCGAAAATATTGATGATGGTAGCGTTGGCACTGGTGGTTTATATGGGTACGGTGGTCGTATCGCGATATTTTACTTTGGAAGAATATGCCAAAGAAAAGGTGCGTGTCAAGGTGGAGCTTGAGAATGCCGACAAAGAAATCAAGGATTTGCAGGAGCTTATCGAGAATGCGCAAAATCCGGAGTTTATTGAAAAAATGGCGAGAGAAAATCTCAAGATGGTGCGACCGGAAGAATCCGTCTATATCGTCGTCAAGTAATCGAGTCGGTGAAAGCCGAACGAAATCTCTGAAAGACGGTTTTGAATCGGATTTTATCTTCAGCGCAGGTTTATAGGTTCCAAAACCTAAATATAAAAATAAGGACAAAGTATGAAAGTTGCAGGTATAGATATCGGAACAAATTCGATGCGATTGCTCCTAACCGACTATTTCAAACATGAGCAAAATGCGGAATTTCAAAACCGGGAAAAAGAAGTGAAGATTACAAGAATGGGGAAGGGTGTCAATGCAAACCGAATGATTGAGCCAGAGACCTTTTCGCGCAATATCGATTCCTTTGAAGAATTTGTTCAAAAGGCGAGAAACAAAAATGTTGAGCAGATTTTTGCAATCGGCACATCGGCTCTTCGCGACGCCAAAAACGGCGAGGACTTTGTAGCGGCTGCGGAAAAAACGACGGGCGTCAAAATCAATATCATCAGCGGAAATTTGGAAGCGGAACTCGGATTTTACGGTGTGTCGCAGGGTGTCAAAGAGAATGGACGAATCCTCATCATCGACATCGGCGGCGGCTCGACCGAATTTGTCGTAGGCTCGCAGATTGAAGGCATCGTGTTCAAAAAGAGCATCGACATCGGTGCGGTGCGAATGACCGATAAATTTGGCGAAGACACCGTCAACATGAGTCATTTCATCGACAAAGAAATCCAAATCATCAACGACCTGATTGAGCGTTATGCCATCAAGCTGATTGTCGGCATCGGCGGAACCATCAGTACCGTATCCGCCATCAATCTCTGTTTGGCTCGCTACGATTCCGATAAGGTGCACAACAGTTTGATTTCCAAACAGGAAGTCGAGTGCATTTTGAAATCTTTGGCAATGCTCAGCTTGGAGGAGCGTCGCAAAGTGGTTGGCTTACAGCCCGAGCGGGCGGACATCATCGTTGCCGGCGTGAATATTTTGCTCGGCATTATGAAGGAGCTCGGCATCGTGAGCATCACCGTCAGCGAATACGACAATCTTGAAGGATTGATTTACTATTATTTGAAGGATATATAATGAAACAATATGATATTATCATTGTAGGAGCGGGGCCGGCGGGCATGATGGCTGCAATCGCATCCAATCGGAAAGTCGCTCTGCTCGACAAAAATGAAAGCGTTGGAAAGAAATTGCGCATTACGGGTGGTGGACGCTGCAACATCACGAGCAATATCGACATCGCTGATTTTTTTGAAAAAATACCGAGGAACAACAAATTTTTGTATAAGGCTTTTCATCATTTTACGAACAAAGATTTGTTGTCTTTTTTTGAAAAAGAAGGCATTCGTTTCAAAAAAGAAAATCAAAAAATCTATCCCATGTCGGATAAGGCGGATGAGATCATCGACATTCTTTGGCGCAAATGCAGGGAAAAATCCGATATCCATTTGGGATGTGAGGTCATCGATTTTGAAAAAGAATCATCCGGCTATCGCGTCGAAACCAATCGGCAGTCTTTTTACGGCAAAAAAATAATTTTCGCCGGCGGGGGAGCGAGCTTTGCATCGACCGGCTCGGATTTTGGACTATGTAATCTGCTTTTGAAAAAAGGAATTAAAATTCAATCCGCCTTGCCGTCGCTCGTGCGTGTGCAATCCAATTCGGACTGGATTCGAAAATCGGCGGGGATTTCACTCAATCCCGTTGCGGTGCATCTCTTTGAAAACAACAAAAAATTCAAGGTGATAGAGGGTGACATTCTCTTTACACATACGGGAATCAGCGGTCCGGCGGTGCTGGATGCGTCCGCTTATCTGACGGGCAATCCTTCGTCGATGCGTATGGCGCTCGATTTGTTGCCGCGATTGAGTGAAGAAGAAATCACAACGATTCTCAAACAAAAAGACGGAAAAAATATCATCGGCAAGCTGTCGGCATTCTTGCCGAAAAATCTGCTCAAAAATATTTTTGACGATGCCGAAGTAGATTTTCACAATCTCAAAAAAACGGCGATGAATGATTTGCTCGCCAAAATAAAAAATGCGCCCGTCGCCATTACCGGACTGGGCAGCATCAAAGAAGCCATCGTCACGAGAGGGGGAGTCGATGTCAAAGAAATCGACCCGTCCACGATGATGCTTAAAAAGATGAAGGATATTTATGTTGCCGGAGAAATGATTGATGTCGATGCATTGACCGGCGGATACAATCTGCAAATCGCTTTTTCCACCGGAAAACTCGCCGGCAAAAGCGCATCCGAAAGTTTGGAATGAAGTCGGAAAAGCTTACACAATCTGAACTCAAAAAGACCTTGCGAATCGCAAGGTCTTTTCATCATGAAATTTACAGTTTTACAATCCATCCGTCCGGAGCTTCCACTTCGCCGAACTGAATTCCGGTCAATGTTTCATACAGCTTTTTCGTAACCGGACCGACTTCGGTTTCGCTGAAGAATACATGCATTTTGCCGTTGTGGGAAATTCCGCCGATTGGAGAAATTACCGCTGCCGTTCCGCATGCGCCCGCTTCTTTGAATTCGTCGATATTATCAATCAAGCAATCTCTTTGCTCCGTTTTGAGTCCAAGATATTTTTCCGCAACTTCCAGCAAAGAATATTTGGTGATACTTCCCAAAATCGATGGAGAAAGCGGAGTTACAAAAACATCATCTTTCGTGATTCCGAAGAAGTTTGCCGCGCCAACCTCTTCAATTTTTGTATGCGTTGTCGGGTCAAGATAGATACAATCCGCAAATCCCGCGTCAACTGCCAATTTGTGCGGATAAAGACTTCCCGCATAGTTTCCGCCGACTTTTGCCGCACCGGTTCCATGTGGAGCCGCTCGGTCGTATTCGGTAGTGATAAAGTTTACCGGTTTGAGTCCGCCCTTGAAGTAAGCACCAACCGGCGCAACCAAGATGCAGAATAAGTATTCCGGAGCCGGTCTTACACCGAGGTTGTTTCCAATTCCAATCATAAATGGTCGGATATAAAGTGTTGCACCTGTTCCGTATGGAGGAACGAATTCTTCATTTGCTTTGACCACTTTTTTGACTGCTTCGATGAATTTATCCACCGGATATTCAGGCATCAAAAGTCTTCGGCAACTTTCAATCATTCTCTCCGCATTTTTGTCCGGTCTGAACAATTGGATTTCATTGTTTTTGGTTCGATATGCTTTCATTCCTTCAAAACATTGTTGTCCATAATGCAGAGCTGCCGATGATTGCGCGATGGTGATGGTATCTTCTTCAATTAACGCACCATCGTCCCATTTTCCATCTTTGTAGTAGGATACGAAACTGCAATTTGTCTTCATATAAGCAAAGCCCAGTTGATCCCACTGAATTGATTTGTTCATTTTTAATTCCTCCTGCAAATTTATTAATAAATATATACGCTCTCAAAAAGGCTTCGTATATAATTATCATCCTTGGATTTGTGAAGTGCCAGCATCAGTTTGATCCTCGCTTTTTGTCCGGAGAGTTCGCCGCCGAAAATCACGCCGAGGTCATGGAGCATTTTTCCGCCGCCCTCATAGCCGTAGCTCGACATCACCCGTCCCGACGGACAGCGTGAAACGATTACTACCGCAACGCGATTGCTGACCGCTTTTTGAATATGGGGAATGAATGCCGGTGGGAGATTTCCGCGTCCCATCGCTTCGATGACGATGCCTTTTGCACCTTGATTGAGATAAAAATCGATGATTTCGGGATTCATATCGATACAGGATTTGATGAGAAAGACATTTTTTTCAACATCGTCGGTATCGATAAAATCGCGCTCGGTAATATTTCGGTGTACGATAAAATCATTGGTGTCGATAATGCCGATCGGGCCGTATCGAGATTGGAATGTATTGAGTGACAAAGTATTTGTCTTGGTTACTTCAAGAGCGGTGTTCACTTCATTGTTCAGCACAACGAGAACGCCTTTATCGACAGCTTTCGGAGAAATTGCCGTACAGACCGCCGCCGCCAAATTGGCAGGTCCATCGTAACCGAGCTCCGAGCTGTTGCGCATCGCACCGACGACGACAACCGGTTTTCGAATATTCAGCGTCAAATCCCAAAAATACGCGGATTCCTCCAAAGTGTCCGTTCCATGCGTGATGATGATGCCCGAGATATCTTCCCGCTCCGACAATTCCAAAATGATTTTTCGAATGTCAAAAAGCATTTCAAAGCTGATATGAGGCCCCGGAATTTCGGAGTACTCAATAATTTCAATATCGGCGAGCTTGTCGATATTGGTCACCATCGAAATGATATCCTGACCGTTGAGCGAGGGAATGGCAGCGCCGATTTCCTCATCCACGCTCATGGAGATGGTTCCGCCGGTAAAAATAATTGCGATTTTAGGTTTCTTCATTTGGTTTTTCTCCTTTGTCGTTCTACTAAAATTGTATGATATATACGGGAACTATTCAAGACCTTTCGCAAAAATTTCTATTTTAATCTACATATTCTACATTCAAAATGTTATAATAGGCTGTGGAGATGAGAAAATGAATAAAGAAATATATTTTGATAATGCGGCGACGACGAGACCTTACGAAGAAGTCATTGAAGTCGTTAATGAAAGTTTGCGGGAATATTACAACCCGTCGTCCATCTACAATCGGGCGATAACGGTTTCGAAAAAGATTGAAAATGTGCGCGCACTGCTCAAACGCTCGGTTTCGGCGGAGAAGGGGACTTTTGTTTTTACTTCCGGCGGAACGGAGAGCATCAATACCGTCATTCAGTGCATGATGCAAAAAGGCAAGCGCATCGTCACAAGCGCCTACGAGCATGACGCGACGATGAAGGCGGTGGAAAATGCCGAGCGCAATCAACAAGAGATTGTTCGTATTATGCCGTCCAATCGAAAAATTCAGCTACAGGACATCGTCGATGCGATTGACGAAAAGACGGCTTTGGTTTCGCTCATGCATGTCAACAACGAAGTCGGCCATATCATCGACATTGCGACATTGGGCAAGATGATTAAGAAAAAAAATCTGCGCACGCTCTTTCATGTCGATGCGATTCAGTCCTATATGAAATATCCCATCGATGTCGAAGCGGCACAAATTGATTTTTTGAGCATATCGGGGCACAAGATTCACGGAATAAAGGGAGTCGGTGCGCTCTATGTGCGTCATGCGGAAAAATTCAAACCGTTGATTTTCGGCGGCGGACAGGAAGGCGGCAATCGCTCGGGCACCGAAAATGTGCCGGGAATTTTGGCATTGGGCAAGGCAGTGGAAATCGGCTTGGCAAATTTTGAAGAAAATGCGAAAAAACGCGAAGAGCTCAGAAGCTATTTTTTGGAAAAGATAGCTGCCGTTCCAAAAATCAGCATCAATTCCGAGGACGACGGGGCGAGCCATATCGTCAACATTTCTTTCTTGGGGGTGCCGGCGGAAATTTTGCTGCATTCTTTGGAAGCGAAAAATATTTTTGTCTCCGGCGGCTCGGCTTGCTCGGCGAAGAAAAAATCTTCACGGGTGTTGGAGGCGCTTCGTCTTAGCGATGAAAAAAGAAATTCGGCGATTCGTTTTTCTTTTTCCACCTATAATAATAAGGAAGAAATAGATATCGCGGTTCGCGAAATTGAATCGGCGGTTTCGGATATTCGAAAAATTACAAAGTATAAAGGATAAAAAATGTTTAACACAATTATCATACGAAACGGCGAAATTGCAATCAAAGGCGACAATCGCGCCGTTTTTGAAAAAAAGCTGATGAGCAATATCAAAAGCTCTCTGTTCGGGCTCAGCGGCTACAAGGTTTACAAAGGGGACGGGAGAATTTACATCGACGCCGACGAAGCGATTATGCCTCAGGTGATGAAGCGCGTGAGCAAGGTGTTCGGCGTGGTGAGTTTCAGTCCCGCCGTCAAATTTGTCGGCGATTATGCCTTACTCAAGGAGAAGGCGAAGGAGCTCTACGATTTGATGATGGAAGAAGATGCTTATCAGACTTTCAAGCTCGAAGTCAAACGCAGCGACAAAAATTTTCCGATGACTTCGCCCGAAATGGTGCGTGACATCGCCGGTCATATTTTGGCAAATGCGCAAAAGAAAGCGAAGGTCGATGTGCATTCGCCCGACTTGCATCTATATGCGGAACTTCGCGAAGGCATCAATATTTTATACACGAACAAGATGATGGGCGTCGGCGGGCTGCCGGTGGGCATCAACGGAAAGGCGATGAGTCTGCTGTCGGGCGGAATCGATTCGCCGGTTGCGACCTATTTGGCGAGCAAGAGAGGACTGTCCGTCGAGGCGGTGCACTTTCATTCGTTTCCTTTTACAAGCGAAAAATCATTTCAAAAAGTGGAGCGACTGGCACGAACTTTGATGGATTATACCGGAAAAATTATGATTCACAAGGTCAATCTGCTGCCGATACAGAAGGAAATTTCGGCAAATTGTCCCGAGGAGCTGATGACGATTTTGTCCAGACGATTTATGATGCGAATTGCCGAAAAGTTGGCGCTGGAAGTTGGCGCGGGCGCTTTGGTAACCGGAGAAAGCATCGGGCAGGTCGCATCGCAAACCATCGAAGGTCTGACCGCGACCAATGCATCGGTGGAAATTCTACCGGTGATTCGACCGCTCATTTCTTTTGACAAAGAAGAAATCATCGATGTGGCACGAAAAATAAATACCTTTGACATATCCATCATTCCCGAGGAGGATTGTTGCACCGTATTTTTGCCGAAGAAACCGGCGACGCGGCCGAAGATGGAGAAAATTTTGCTCGCGGAAGAAAATTTGAATGTTGAGCAGCTCGTGCAGGAAGCGATTGAGAATCGCGAAGTCGTGATGGTCGAAAACACCATCGGGGAATAGAAAAAAATAAACGAAGAACGAGGAGTTTTGCAAAAAATGATACGAAAACTACGAGAAGATGAAAAGGATGAAATTCTTTCGCTTTGGCTCAAAAATATTAGTTTGGCGCATCATTTTGTGGATAAAAGCTATTGGGATGAGCAACTGAGCCACATGCAGGAGGATTATTTGCCGCATTGTGAAATCGTGGTGGCGACAAGAGATGGAAAAATCGTCGGCTTTGTCATGATTGAGAAAGACGGCAGCATCATCGCCGTCGTGGTTGAGGAAGCGTATCGACGACAGGGTATCGGAACCGAATTGATACGATGGGCGAAAAATAATTACATTCATTTGGCGATGTCGGTTTATGCAAAAAACCGTTTTGCTTCATACTTTTGCAGCACGAATGATTTTGAATATCGTTACGAGCAATATGATGTGAATACGGGGGAAATAGAACAATTTTTTGAATGGAGAAAGAATCAATCAAATGGTAAATTACAATGAAGCGATGCAATATCTCGAAAATGCATCCAAAGGAACAGCGCTCGGATTATATTCCATCGGCAATATCTTGCGCCATCTCGGCAATCCGGAGAAAAATCTCAGAATTATCCATGTGGGCGGAACCAACGGAAAAGGCTCCACTTCCACATTTATCGCCGAAATGTTGGAAGAGATGGGATATCGCGTCGGACTCTATACCTCGCCTTTTTTGGAAGAGTTTAACGAGCGCATTCAAATCAACAAGAAAAATATTGCCAACTCGGATTTGGCAAAGATGATCGGCAAGACCAAAATTGCCATCGACAAATATGTGGCGGAAGGAAATCCCGAGCCGACCGAATTTGAAATCACGACCGCTGCGGCGTACCAATATTTTTATGAGCAACAAGTCGATTGGGTCGTGCTTGAAGTCGGACTCGGCGGAGAGCTCGATGCGACCAATACCTGCGAGCCGACTCTGTCCGTACTCACTTCCATCAGCATCGACCATGTCGATTATTTGGGCGACGATTTGTTGAAAATTGCGGAGACCAAGGCGGGCATCATCAAAGAAAACAAGCCGGCGGTGCTCTACCATCAATCGCCGGAGGTCGAAGAAGTGATAAAAAATCGTGCCGAAGATACCAATTCGCAGCTCGTCATCACCAATCCCGATTCGCTCGTGATGAAGTCCGGCGATATTTTCGGACAGACCTTCGATGTCGAAGTGCTCGGACGAAAATTCAACGAGATTTCCATCTCGATGACCGGCGCGCATCAGGTAAAAAATTTCGTGACGGCGCTTACGGCAATTTGTTTGCTCGAGCAGTTGGGTGAGATTCGAGCGGTCAGCGATGACGAAATCAAAAAGGCGGCAAAAAAAGCCAAGTGGAAAGGTCGAACCGAGCTTTTGCTCACCGAGCCGATGACGATACTCGACGGAGCGCACAATTTGGATGGAGCGAGCGTACTTGCGAAATACATCAAAGATTTTTTGGCGGACAAGGAAATTCTGCTCGTCTTCGGAATGCTCAAAGACAAGGATATCGACGGCACTTTGTCATTGCTCGCACCGCTTGCGAAAAATTTTGTCGTGACTTTGCCCGACAGTCCGCGAGCGGCAACCGCCGATGAGATGAGCGCCATCATCAGGAAATATCAGCAAAAGGATGCGCATATCACGGTTCGGGAGCGAATCGAGGACGCGGTGGAATATGCCCAAGCGTTCGGCACAAAAGAAAAGGCGACGATTATTTATGCCGGCTCACTCTATATGATTGGCGCGGCTCGAACGGCGCTTCGAAAAAAATACAATTTGGGATAAAAGTCCAATCAAGATAATCAAAAAACGGATAACTAAAAATTTTTTAACAGAAAGAAGGAACAATATGAAAAAGAATCCAATCGTAACGATGAAAATTAAAGATAGAGGCGATGTGAAAATTGAGCTGTATCCGCAAATTGCGCCGGATACCGTAAACAACTTCGTCAATCTTGTGCAAAAAGGATATTACAACGGACTGATTTTCCATCGAGTCATTCAAGGTTTTATGATTCAGGGAGGCGACCCGACCGGAACGGGAACGGGCGGACCGGGATATCATATCAAGGGCGAGTTTACCTCCAACGGTTTCCAAAATGATTTGCAACATACGCCGGGCGTGATTTCGATGGCGCGTAGCATGGCGCCGAATTCAGCAGGCTCGCAATTCTTTATCATGACTTCCACTTCGCCGCATCTGGATGAAAACTACGCCGGATTCGGAATGGTGATCGAAGGATTGGAATATGTAATGGATGTCGAAAAAGTCAAAACCGACATGCAAGATAGACCGAAAGTCGATGAAGTGATGGAGAGCGTCACCGTTGAGACCTTCGGGGAAGAATATCCGGAACCGACCAAATACTAAGTTCGAATGAGATGAAGTTTCCAAAATGATACAGTTTTTGAAACGGAAATTCAGTATTACAATCAAAATGTGCTCGAAAAACCGAGACATATTTTGGATTGAGATTCAGTTTGTATAATAACATAATTTTCCAGAGCACTCTTCGGAGTGCTTTGTTCGTTTTGAACAGCAAAAAAATGCACAAAAAAACGGGCTTATTTCTACCCGATTTTTAAAACCTTTTCCACATCGGAAACTCTTTTGTTTAACTTGTTGAAACCGGTTCTTGTCGCTTCAAGATAATCAGATAAATCTTGTTTAACAATTACGACGGTATCTTCCAGTTTTGTGAGCCTATCTTTAACTTCAGCCAATTCGTTTTTAACTTGATCCAAAT
>JAUNKE010000099.1 GCA_030532905.1 Peptostreptococcaceae bacterium | reverse complement strand
CTGCGAGTACATGTAAAAAACGGAGGACAAATTACCGGCAAAGATTTTCAAAGGATGGAATCAATGAGCAGTAGCATCGGAGAAGAAGCCAAAGAAAATTTACAAAACAAACTGGATTGGAGCATCTTCGATGGAGAGCCATGGATATTCGATCGCAAAAGTGGAACTCAAATCTTACTGCACGCAATCGCCAAAGCCGGAAAAGATAAGATTTGCTAAACGATTTGGAGCTTGTCAATAGAAAAACTCCACAACAACTTGACACGACCCATTTTGATTTTGGGTATTGACACTCTGTGTTCCTTGTGGTACACTTGTTGTACTTCGAAAAGGTATTACGGAATTTGAAGACACTTGAGAAATCAAGGGGTCTGCCGTGATACCTTTTCTATTTTTGTGCGCCAAAACTTGATATAGATTTTTATCTCCATGCTTATCAGTCACCACATTTACGCGAATGTCGAACGGTTTTCCATCAACGAAAACGGTCGTTTTGAAGTAATCCCAACAGACAAAATCTCTGTGTCTGCGGTTTCTCCTTGCGTTGCTATTGTTCTTTTTCTTCTCCAGTTGACCACTTTCCCATTTTGAATTCTCAATGCGGTTTGGATTGTCAATGCCATATTCAAAATTCATCGGTGGAGTAGTACCATCGCCAAAAGAATACAACTCACCATCATTGCGCAAATGTAACGGCGTTGAATTGCCGTCAATATCAAGGCTATCTGCCATCGAAAAAACATCGCTCGAATTATTTTCCAAAATAGGATTGACTTTGAATTGATTTTCGTCTATACTGTCTTTAGAAGCAAGTATTCTACGGTGGCGGTCGTTAAGACTTCCTGTCAGAATGCTTGCTTTTTGCATTCCTGCATAATAAAACTTAAAGCTTCCATCTGCTTTTTCAGCAACAGAAAATGTTATTTCATAATCGGCGCCATCTAAATTAACAATACTCTTATAACGGTGCCAATATTTAGTATTCCGATGTGCATCATTTTTTGGTTCGATATTTGGATCGAAATACGATGGTTCTTTTTCAATATCGTTTAATTTTGCGTTCTCAAGGATATCTACCAAATCAAAAGGAAACTTTGTTTTTTCTGCTGCATTTCCGGAATAAAGATTTTTATTTATGCTTTTTCTATTCGCCTTGACTTTTATTTCTCCATGAACGCCGTCCAGTTCAACTTCTGCCCCATTAAAATGGTCTTGAAAATATGTGTTAAAAAACCACTTTCTGTCATCTTCCGAATAGCCTATCAAATCGCTTTTATAATGTCTTATTCCGCTTGCGTCCGTTCCTACATACGAAGCCATTGGACTATTGCCCGCGTTCTCACGCAATACCCCGCTGCTCTCTTGCATAGCCAACACGAATTTACGCTGAGCGTCCATCAATAATTTGGTATCCGCGTCCTTGCCGATTTTGGATATCGTGTGGACAATCCAGTCATATACCCGTTGGAACAGATTTCGGTCGCTTTTGTAAAGGTGCTGAATTGCTCCGTCATCTTCAAACAATCGACCGACGACATCCGCAAAAACTTCTTCTTTTGCGTCATACGATGTTAATTCAACGCCATATTGACGATATTCCGCCACCTTGTTATTTATAGCATTTTCAAGGCTTTTGTTGTTTAACAGTATCGCGGAATTACCTAGCAAGTAATTTTCAAAGTCATTCAATTTATTGTTCTTGTCTTGCGCTCTTAGGAAATGATACGCTTCCTTCGTGAGCAAATGTACTGGACATCGCCCGCGGAGAATTGACATTGATTTGGACTTTTCCGTCCTTGTAATATCCGTTCTGTCTTGGGTCGCCCGAGAAGAACTTCAATTCGAAATTGAGTTTGCCCGCAAGTTTCCGTCTCCTTACGGAGTTAGGGTTTCTAAAACAAAAGAGACCGACCCACGAACAAGTTATCAAATATGTACGTTTCCGTCTCCTTACGGAGTTAGGGTTTCTAAAACGCATCTGACAAGAAACGAACATTATTTGAAGTAAGAGTTTCCGTCTCCTTACGGAGTTAGGGTTTCTAAAACTTGAAAATCTATTTATTGAATAATAAAAATAAAGTGTATTCAGGTTTCCGTCTCCTTACGGAGTTAGGGTTTCTAAAACATCGAATAGAATACGAGATTGTTGACATAAAGCCAAAAGTTTCCGTCTCCTTACGGAGTTAGGGTTTCTAAAACGAACTTCAATTGAAGTATCTTCATACTTTTATTCCAAAGGTTTCCGTCTCCTTACGGAGTTAGGGTTTCTAAAACGAATGTTCAAGGGATGTACTTCGTTAAAAGAATTGCCGGTTTCCGTCTCCTTACGGAGTTAGGGTTTCTAAAACAGAATATTTATCAATTTATAATTTGGAGGTAATCAAGTTTCCGTCTCCTTACGGAGTTAGGGTTTCTAAAACGGGGAAATATTAGAGATTACATTTTACAGAGTTGAGTTTCCGTCTCCTTACGGAGTTAGGGTTTCTAAAACGAGTGAAACACGAGGTCGAACAGCTCGCGACGATACTCGTTTCCGTCTCCTTACGGAGTTAGGGTTTCTAAAACCCTATGGTTGTAGGGCGTTTTGTTTCCAATGGTTTCCAAGCTCGTTTTCGGCTGACTTTGTGTTTTTTCGCTTCTAAGTTTAATTTTGCGATTTTTATCAGCGAAAAGCATTGAAATCATCAAATCGTGTGACTTTTATAAAATCGTCCGATTCTTTTTCTTTAAAACTCTATAACTATAATACCATATTTTGAGGATTTGCAAAAGAAAAAATGAATTTTGTTGGAAAAAGAAATTTCGATTTTAAATTCTGTTTCAGATTTCGGATTTTGAACTAGGCTTTTTAAAAAGAAATTTCGATTTTAAATTCTGTTTCGGATTTCGGATTTTGCATTGGCTCTCAGGATTGGGATTTTTTCCGATGGCGAGGGGATTGTAGATGAATCCGATTTTTGGGCTTCACGACAAAAAATTGTCGGAGCGACAATTCATTTCGATTTTTATTTTCGCTTTTTACATTCTGCTTATAATAAAAAATATAAAAAGATTGTCGTTTCGGTTTTCGCCTTCCTATAAAAAGTATTGCAACAATCTGCGAAATTTTCTCGTTTCAATCGCTTGTCACCAAAATACGCTTATGCTACAATGAGGAAGAAAACGATAGCAGGGAGGGATTTGATGAAGGAATATCTGAAAGAAAGGCGACCGGAGCTGGCGATGTTGACTTTCTTTTCTTTAATTTCGACGATGCTGGGTGTGCGCATCCAATTTGTCAAAGGCGATATTTTGGATATTGCAATCTATGGCGGAAAATCAAATTTGTGGGCAATGATTATGTTGTTGCTTGTACTTATCGCTTTGGAAATGGGCACTTTTTATTTTTTTGACTTATTTCGGGCAAAATATGCCGTCGGCAATAATCGCAAGTTGCGTAAATCTTTTTTCATGAGTTTGTTCAAGCTTTCTCCGATTGCGATTCAAAACAAAAAGAGCGGCGAATATATTGCGCAGTACACAAATGAGAGTGATATGGTGTTGGGCGGATATTTCGGTGTGATTCCGCTGCTGATTGAAATTATCATCAAAATCATTATCGTTTCGGTGTCGTTGTTTTGGTTGGATGCGAGCATTGCGGTGCTGACTTTGTTTTTGTTGACTACGCCGCTGTATGTACCAAAGCTTGTTGAGGGTCGATTACAAAAAGCGCAAAGAAGAAATGTGGAAGCTTTTGAAAAACATCTGAGCAAAGTGATGGAATGGCTGAGCGGTTTTGAGCTTATCCGGCATTTTTCGATGACGAATGTGGTGGAAAAGCAATTTGATGAGAGTATATCCGAGGTGTTGGATGCCTCGTATCAAGCCAAGAAATTGGCGGCAATGTCACGCGTTTTATCCGGCTTGTTGTCTTATTTGTCGCATTTTATTATTCTGGCGGTGGCGGCATTTTTTGTCGCTAATAAAAAATTTTCGGCGGGCAAGTTTTTTGTTGCGGTCAGTATGATTGACCAGCTGTCCTATCCGATTATTTCGCTTTCGATGTATATCAAAGATTTGGTTTCAAGCAAAGAGGTTGCCGAAAAATTTATCAAGAACATCGATGAGCGATTGGGGATGAATTCGGATTCAAAACAAGGTCTTGAAGAATGTGTAAGACAGGTTCAATTTGAGAAGGTTTCTTTCTCTTACGGAGAGGATACGCTGATTCGGGATTTTAATTTGGAATTGCAATCCGGCGAAAAATGTTTGATTATGGGAGCATCCGGCTCAGGAAAATCCACGCTGATGAATCTTTTGCTCGGATACTATCAGCCGAGTGACGGGAGGGTTTGCGTCAATGAGATTGAAAGTGAGGATATTGGTAATTTGAATTATCATATCGCAGTCATGCGGCAGGAGCCGTTTTTGTTCAGCGATACTTTGCGAAACAATTTGACGATGTATCGAGAAATCGATGACGAAAGATTGGTGGAGATGCTCAAGAGATTGAGATTGGATAAATTTGCGAGCAAAGAGGCTTTGGACAAAATGATTACCGAAAATGGAAATAATCTTTCAGGCGGTGAAAAAAAGCGAATTTCACTGGCTCGCGTTCTACTTTCGGATGCATCGATTCTGATATTGGATGAGCCGCTTGCCAATGTTGATGGCGATACCGTTTCCAAAATCGAAGATATTATCGTGGAAATTGAAGATAAAATATTGTTTGTGGTAACGCATCAATTTGACGAAGAAAAGAAAAAAGTTTTTGATAAACAGGTGCAACTGGTTCATTAGAATTTGGATTCATGATTCATACAAGGGGCTGTTGCAGAATGAGATTTTTTCATTCTGCCGCAGCTCCCTTTTTTAAA
>JAUNKE010000098.1 GCA_030532905.1 Peptostreptococcaceae bacterium | reverse complement strand
TTTTCATAATCTTATTATATCACATCGTTATGTTTTTTAATAGGTATTAGTATTAAATCGGATATCTTCATTTTTGTTTGTGGTATTTTTTCGTGCCTTTTTCAGTTCTTGGATTTCAAGTTTTATATTTTCTTCTACTATATTTTTCATAATCTTATTATATCACATCGTTATGCTTTTTAATAGGTATTAGTATAACAACAAAATCCATCGTCTATTCGAAAATCACGCTGTAACTTGTTGTGCATCTGTTGATTTTGGATGTCGATGTATAAAATGCATGCATCGAACTCACATAGAAAATAAAAAGCACCGAATTAAACTTGCTTCAAAATTTGACGACTGACAAAAAGTTTGTATTCGGTGTTTTTTATATCCAATTTCTTATGAAGGCTTAATACTTCGCGATTCGTATGCAAAAGTCGCAGCAGTCGCCACCCTTTCCCAAAGTTTTTGTGCGCTCCCATTTCAAATAAGGATGCATATCTCCATAACATACATCATCCGCTTCACAATAGGCTGCAACGATTTCCGGACAGCCGTATTTTTTACAAATATCATAGTAAGGGCAAACCGTCATATCAAAACGGAGCAGATCTTTGCTCGTCTCATGAAAATCGCCTTCAAATCCGGCAGCCTTTCCAAAGCTCTTGTTGGTCGCCTTATAAAAAAGCTTCGGTGCGATTTTATACATCATCGGGATTTTGAACATTTTACGAATGACTCGCGCCACTTTTTCACTGCGCCATCGGTAAAAGGCGATAATCATTGCCGATGCTTCTTCACGAGTGATTCCTGCGCGAATCATCGCATCAAAAATTGCAATACCCGGATAGATGCGCTCCCGAGTGTGAATATACATCGCCTTCGGTTCATTTTGATTTTCCGCAACAAGTTCTTCATATCTTATCCACGCATAGCCCATAATTCGTTGAATTTTATCCGAATCATAGCTTCTACTCATAAATTTTTCAATTCCCGTCAAAAATGAACTCTTTTTCTCAGCCATCACACACCTCCTTTTGAACAAATATCATTACCACTAAGTTTTCTAAACAAAAAACTCATAGCAGCGATTTTCCAATTGAACAAAAATTCTTCTGACTATGAGCTCTAATGTCTTTGTCTGTAAATTTTCTTTTCGGCATTTAAAATTTATCCGTTGGAAGCTACTTCTTTCATCGCAATTTTCTCCGGTAAAGAAATTTCTCCCGCCGCCATCAATGCCTTCTTCGTCACCAAAGGTCCAACGAATTCATAGATGACCGTCGCAGCCAAAATAACGGTTCGAATCTCCGAGCCGTGCTCTCCCGGTAAAGCATTTTGTGCCACCAACGAAAGTCCGATTGCAACCCCCGCTTGCGGAACCAATGTGTAACCCAAGTATTTCTGAACGGATTTCGGCATATTGAACGCCTTCGCTCCGATAAAAGCACCCAGCCATTTTCCGATTACACGAACAAGTACATAGGCGATTCCCACCAATCCGGTAGCTTTAAGCGCTCCGATATCCAAATCCGCACCGGATATAACAAAGAATGCTAAAAATATCGGCACGGTGATATTTTCCACGATGGAAAAATATTTCAATTTGCCATAACGCACATTCGAAATCGTCGCCCCGATTGCCATACAGCATAAAAGCGATGAAACATGAAGTTTCGTTGCCAAAGCAAAGCCCATGAATATGATGACGATAACGAAATTCATCAGTTCATTTTCACTCTTAATCATCTTTTCAATCAATAAAAAGATGATGGCGATAGCAACTCCGAGCAACAATGCCCCGACAATCTCGCCCAAAGGAATCAATACCAATTGCGTGAATTTGATTTCAGCGCCTGAAATAAGCGCTTTGGATACGGTCAACGCAACACCGAATGCCATAATGCTTACACCGTCATCCATTGCCACAACCGGAAGCAAAGTATCCACCACCGGCCCTTTCGCCTTGTACTGTTTGATAACCATCATCGTCGCCGCCGGTGCCGTTGCACAAGCAATAGAACCTATTAACAATGCAAAAGGTAGTGAGGTCTTAAAGACAAACAACATCACCAAAATCACGAGGAGCATCGCAACCAAAGCTTCCAAAAGAGTGATTACCACTACCCCCGCTCCCACTTTTTTCAACTGCTTAAAATTGATTTGGCTACCGATGCTGTACGCGATAAATCCCAGCGCAACATCCGAAAATAAGGACAGTTCTTCCACCGTTTCTCTCGGAATTATTTCCGTTATCGACGGCCCGATAAGCAAGCCGGCAATCAGATATCCCGTTACATTCGGCAATTTCAATTTTCCCGTAATTTTTGCAACAAAAAGCCCCGCAGCAAGAACTACTGCGACATAATATAAAATATGCATGATCCCCTCACTTTATTTTGTCAAGCCTTCTACTGAAGATACCGGCATTGTAAACATAATTCCCATATTTTCCTGATTCATATCGCCAAGCGTCTCCTTGACAATGGATTTTGCGGTTTCTACCTTTTCTTTTTTAAGTAACATAAAAATCGTCTTGTTCATCGGTCGTCCGTCATTCATCAGCATATACAACGAGCCGAACATCGGCAATTCCTGATGCTCCGAATAAAGATATTTCGCCATCCCCTTTGAATCCAAAATCGTTCCACCTGTGATCCCATGCTCTGCAAAAGACACCATCAGGTCGTCCAATTTTTCCGTTTTGTTAAGTACAATAAATAATGCTTCCATATTTCCTCCTCCCGTTCACTATCATATTCCTTTTTTCAAAAAAAAACAAGAGATTTTATCCATCTGACCCACTTTTTTACAAAAAAAGTTCGATAAAATCTCCATCCTACCGCAAAAGTTCAAAAATCACAAGCAACTAAAATTAACATCTCTTTTAACAAAACCAAAAAGAGCCCCTAAAAACAGAGACTCTCCAACAAAAAATCAAAAAGCTACCGAGAATACACAAATTGTTATCGTCAGTTCATTATATGGATTTGAATTTTTATAAAACGATATTCCCAAATATCAGCTTGGTAAATTAAAATCTTGTAATTTCTTTCCGGTATATTGAATCACAATCCGGTTTTCAGGATTTACATCCACCGAATAAATAACCAATAAGAAAAACCACTCCAAAGGCTTCATCAACAGATAGATGACATCCGCTATATATTTTGAACGAATCAGTTTCGCAATCGGAAATCCGTAGGTATCATACGCAAATCGCACTCTCTTATGAAATCTCGGCAATTTTTCTTCCAAAATTTGCTCAAAAGCATTTGCCACACAGAGCTGTCGATTGACAATCACCTCATGTCCATGACGAACCCCTCGACGAACAGGCTTCACCACTTTTTGATGACCACCGGCTGCCACCGTACATAAATAATGTTGGTCAACCACGATATTGGGAGGAGCTTCAAATTGTGAAAGAGTCCAATCACTCGTTTCCGTCCATGCCCGAATCACATAATCCGGCCTTTGTCCCAACAATAAAAGAAATATCATTACAATAGCTAAGAGAGGTAATGTCAAAACAAAGGCGGCTAAAGGCCATTTTGACGACTTCATCAAAATAATGTTGGCACGATTTATCCAACTTTTTCCGTCATATTTGTCAACCGAAATATCCGTTGCCTGCCATTGCAAAATTTTGCTTCGAATTACACGAATTGAAATCACGATGCAGTTAAACGGCAAAAGCATTAGAAAAAATTCTTCATTTTTTATATTTACAATTTGAACAATAAACACAAAGCTTTGCGCGATTGAAAGATATAATGCGGAAATTGAAAAAACTGCGGCAATCGGAGATAGTTTTTTGAGACTGCTGTGATTCAAAACCAAATATCCAAGCAATCCCAGAATCCAAATCGCATATACCGTTGGCTGAGCTTTTGTAAAAATTGGAGTATGCCTCTGACTGTTGATCAGTACCTCACTCCAATCCGTACTGAAGCGAATGTCTGAAATCGAAAGAAGTAAAAAAGTAAGAACGATTCCCAAAATAAAAGTAATCCAATCAAAAGTCGTCGCTGCACTTTGACATCGCTCCCAATGCCTGCCTTTTACAAGAAAAAACAAATTAAAAGCCGTCAAAACAAAAGGATACACAAGCAATATTGAAAAGAAAAAGCCCAAATATATATCCTCGATTATACTCTCCAAAGAATATAGATTGTTAATATCGCTCGAAGAAAGGGTTGAAAGTCGTTGAACGCAATAGGCTACAACAGTAATTGCCAAAGTGATTATCACCGAACGCAGAAACATTATCTCCGGACGATACTTTTTCTTACTCTTATTCGATTCTATTTCATCATTTTGTATCGAGCACTTCTTATCAGAAAAATCTTCTTCCATTGACATGTTCTCATCTGCTGAACTGCTTTGAGCGATTTTAATCTTCTCGCTCAACGCATCCACGCTCTCTCTATTTTCATTCAACGAATTCTTATTTGAGGCAACCATAATATCTCCTTTTCCCGTTTTTCGTCAAAGTATAAAAGCTAATATTTAACATTACAAGACTTTCAGTATTTCCCACGCTAAAAATTATATAATAAAACCCTGAAAACCATAGATGAAATCATAATCGTTCGTCCCGATGGAACGCTGGCGTTCTGGAGCTAAGCGGATTTTGAAGTAAAGCGATGAAAATCTTTGGTAAGTCACATGCATGGGTTGAGAAGATATACAACGACATCTTCATATAACCCTACCCCAGTATAACACAAATAACAATAATATTGAACATTTTATCTACAAACGAAAAACGATAACAAAAAAACTTCAGATATCGGATTGATTTCTTCACAAAAAAAAAGAGCCTAACCGGCATATAGCTCAGCTAGACTCCTTAATTGGCTGCGACCTACTTTCCCGGGAGGCTTCCCTCCAAGTATCATCGGCGAT
>JAUNKE010000020.1 GCA_030532905.1 Peptostreptococcaceae bacterium | reverse complement strand
TTACGCGTAGGGATTGGCTAGACTTTATGGGGTTAAACAGGTATTAGTATGAGATTAAATATTATTATCGGAAATTAAAAAAGCCGATTCGATGCCATCCTTTAGAATGCATCCAATCAGCTTTCTTTCGATATAATCAAATTCTATAACAAGACCTCATACACTCTTGTGTCTTGCGGGTCAACGAGTATTTCCAGCTCATCTCCGTAATTGTATTTATTATCAAACAAACCTTCCGAGCGATAAATCTCACCGTCCTGCGTTTGAACGATGACACATTCCAAGTAACGATGATTCACCCGATAAGTCGTCTTCTCAAAATCTACAATTTCACCTCTTTTGACAATTCCATACTGACGCAATCGCCGACTTTTCATCGTTTGTCGAATTGCATTCCACAACATGAAAAATCCGATTAGGGCAAAAGGCAATGCAATTACAAGAAGCATCAGATGAACCGGAAAGTCAAGCCGTCCCGTTGAAGCGTCTTCCCGAAATACCGGCAACAAAATGAAGGATAACATCGTTATAAAAGTTCCGATTCCCGAAAAAACTATTCCCAATATCCATTGCACATGACGATCTCTCATAAGTCCCCCTAAACCGATGCTCTCACATCATAAATTTTTGAATCATCCGGATGAACCAAAACTTCCACCTCATCCCCGATGCTGTATTTTCTTCTCAACTTTTTGTTGTTGAGCCCTTCGGAATAATAAATTTCTCCGCTCGCCGTCTCAACCACAAGCTCTTCCATCGAAAATCTCCCGAATTTTCTCCAACTGTCGCGAAAACCCGTAACTTTTGCAATTTTGACGATTCCTCTTTTTCGAAGCCACATTCTCGAGCGCTCTTTACGATTATATACGCTGATTAAAAAACCGCCCAAACACAAAAAGAAAGTCGCTACAAAGATAGTAAGAAAAGATAAGACCAGTCCGTCATCCGTTGTAAAATTCTCTGCAAAAATAGTCGTCTTCACAAATAAATAAACCAACAACCCCCCGATCAGCGTAAAAACAATCCCCGAAATCAAATTGATTTTACTCTCACTCATTCACTCATACCTCTCATAAAAATTTCTTCTGCCAACGATTGACATTTTCTTATTTACAATATCATATTTAGAGCGATTTTACCAGTTTTTACACTATAAAATTCAATTTTTTTACAATCCGGTTGTTAAAAAGTCATTTCTCCACCCTACATCTTATAATACTCCACACCGTTTTCGAGAATCACTTGCTTGAATATCTTCAAGAAGGAACTGTTTTCATTTTCATTGGAAACCGACTCCAAGAGAAATATTTCGCCTATCCCCAACGGATATTGATAATCTTTCGTTTCAGTCGAAATCTTTAAAGAATAGAACGAATCTTTTTCCCTACCGTTTATCGTAACACTTAACATGTCTTCATATAGAATTTCTTCGTCGTCAAAACAAATTCCCATCTCATTGATTTCAACTCGAGACGGTATCCTACTTTTAACTTTACGAAAAGAGAGAATATCCATAAACGGCTCAAAAGTTAAATAAGCAAAGCCGGCAAAGGATACGGAATTTCGAACAATCGCCGGAAAGTTTACGAGTCCGCCCCGAATAAACAACGACAAAAGTCCACCGAAAAATCCAAGTAAAATCAAATTAATAATGATATTAAAACAAATAGTATCTGCAATTTCTTCTTTCAACACTTCAAATTCGATTGGGAAATGAAGTTCAAAATCTCCACTTGCCTCATTATGCAAGTATGCAATCTGCGAAAATATCTGTTGTCGATGTTCATCCTTCAACCAGTCCAACGGAACTTTCACTTCTTTTCCATCCATTTGAAAGCTAAGCCCGTACTGATAAACTCTCCTTCTTTGCCAGAATCTCCATCCTATTGGAATCCATTCTTGGTGTAAATCATTTTCAATCACATCCAAATCGTAACTCTCCCCAATCGGTGTTCGAATAAAAATTCGATTGTCGTAAATATAAACCTTTGCCTTTCGCAGTCCACTTATTTTACCGAGCATATATAAAATGCATATTACAAATACAATTGTCGCGAATATTTTTGCCAAAGAGTAATTAAATTTCGTCAGTATGTCAAATCCTATCGTTCCTGCTGTAAAAAACAAAAATAATCTAGGTACCAATGCACCAAAAATTATCCTAACAATTTTTGATTTATCCGCCCTGAAATTCAATGCATTCTCCATTTACCTTCCCCATTACAACATATTTTTTAAAAAGTTATTTCCCCATCCCTACATAATATAATAATGAACATTATTTTTTTGAAGATACCATTCGCAGATATGAGATATGTGAATTTCTCGATATGGTACGTCCGGATAATAGTTCTCGTTACAAATCGTCTCCACAAAAATTTGATTCGTTCCGATTATATACGAACGCTCCTGTTCAGGAGTTGAAATGACGATAGAATAACAATCCGAACGGTTTTCTAAGCAACAAATCGAAACAAGGGTCATCTCTTCATACAAAATTTCCCGTTCATCAAAACAAAAGCCTCGCTCATTCATTTCAAAATTTGTCGGTATCCGATTTCGAATTTTAGGGAGCACAATCATGGATAGCACAGGTTTTAAAAATGCAATGACCCAAAGAACGCCAATAATCAGATTGACAAGATTCCCGTCAACGCCATTCGTGCATAAAACAGAAGAGATCGCCATTACAATGAAGAAGCAAACAATTATTCTGCCCAACAGTTCAAACAGGCTTATCACACGAAATTGTGTGATAATTTTTTTCTTCAGCACCTGATATTTCACAGGAAAACTTACCCCCAAAGCCTTTACCCAAGAATTATTCATTGTTCTAATCGCATAAAAGATTTCATGACGTTCTTTTTGATTCAACCAATCCAGCGGAATGCTGACCAATTTTTCATCTACGTGAAAGCATATTGCATAAACCCGGCTTGAGGTTGTATAAAAAGTATCTCTTTTCAACGCAATGCTTTGGTACAAATTATCTTCTACAATATCCAGCTCATAATATTTGCCTTGCGGTGTACGAATGGAAAGCTTTTGACCGTTTAGCGAGACAAAAGCCTTGCAATACCGATATATCCCCCTACCGACAACCACCGGTAAAGCAAGCACAAAAAACACGAACAGTATGCAAACTACACAAGAAAAACCGGATACGTTTTTGTCATCAAAAAGTAAAGCCATCAAAATCATGTACGCCACAAGCACGAACGACGATCCTAAAAAAAACAGCACAAAGTATCTCACCAACCGTTGAAACACTCCCCAAACAATTTTTGATTTACCCGCTGTAAAATACAGTTCCTTCTCCATTTCCCCTTCTCCTCGTTCAACAAAATTCCGAACGCCAATTACACCATCGCCAGCTCAATCAGTTTTTTGACAAAAGCATTCGCCGGCTGATTCTTTATCACATCCGGTGTCGCATGCTGCTGAATGACCCCTTCATCAATCACAAGCACTTCCGTTCCGAGCTTGAGCGCCTCCACGATATCATGCGTGATGAATACGATGGTAATACCCGTCTTTCGATGCAATTCTTTAAGCTCGTTTTGCAATTGATTTCGCGTAATCGCATCGACCGCTCCGAAAGGCTCGTCCATCAGCAAAATATCCGGCGTTGCCGAAAGTGCGCGCGCGATTCCCACACGCTGCTGCTGACCGCCCGAAAGCTCATGCGGATAGCGCTCCATAATTTCAAGCGGCAAATCGAGCATCTTCAATTTATCTTCGACAATTTGACGAATCTGCGCTTTATCTTTCTTCATCAGATTGAGCACATAACCGATATTCTCATAAACCGTCAGATGCGGAAACAAAATATTTCCCTGAATCGCATAACCCGTATTTCTTCGCAGCTCAATCAAATCCTCATTCTCAATATTTTTTCCGTTGATGAGAATTTCGCCTTCATCCGCCTTGACCAAGCCGTTTATCATTTTCATAATCGTGGTTTTGCCCGAGCCGGAAGTTCCGATAATCGTCAAAAAGCTTCCGCAATCGACCACCAAATTCAAATTCTCGATGATTGCCCGATTGTTGTAGCTCTTGCTCACATTTTTGAACTCAATCATTCGCCCACCTCCAACAATCCTTTTTGTCCTAAAAATTCCTTCGCAACTTCCTCCGGCGTTCTGCCGCCCGTTTCGACTTCATTGTTCAGACGCGACATTTCCGTATCGTCCAAAACATCATTGAGCTGAGCGAGCACATCACTAAGCTCCGGATGCGTCGTCAGCACCTCGCTGCGCACGACCGTTCCCGCCAGATATGACGGATACAGATGCAAATCGTCCTCAAGCACGACCAAGTCCGATGTCGAAAGCTGACCGTCCGTTGTAAATATCGTCATCACATCGATTTTTTTATCCTTCATCGCCTGATACTTCAAGCCGTTGTCCATGTCAATCTGCTGTTTGAAAGTCAAGCCGTAGGTCGAAACCAATGCGGAAAATCCGTCTTCCCGCTCGTAAAAATCATATTCCGCGCCGAAAATCAATTTGTCCGCCACTCGCTTCAAATCCGTAAAAGTTTTGAGATTATATTCTTCCGCAACCTCCCGACGAACCGCCAACGAATAGGTGTCGTTGAATCCGAACAGATTCGCCCAAAGCAGTTGATGCTCCCGCTCATATTCTTCTTGCAAAATCGGGAATTTGCTTTCGTCATAAGGCTCGTTCTTCTTCAAAACGATTTGCCAAATCGTTCCCGTATATTCCGGATACATGTCAAAATCGCCACGAATCATCGCCGGATGGATATTGGAAGTTCCACCCCCGATGCCATGCGTCACCTTGACATCTATATCCGTTTTTTCTTCGATGAGCTGTGCGATGATTTCGCCCAAAATATAGCTTTCCGTAATCGGTTTGGTCGCCAATTTTACCGTTTTTGAATGCGGCATCCATCGGAAAATCCCGCTCATGAGCAAAGGTGTTACCAAAATAATGAGCAACACCGCGACAATCAGCTTGTCCGCTCGCTTCTTTTTGCTCACACGCTTTTCCATCCAACCGAGCACATAGTCGCAAAAAAGTGCCATCAACGCGATGAGTAAACTGCCCGCAATCGTCAACGCCTTGTTGTTGGTTGTAATTCCGCGGTAAATCGAAACGCCCAGACCGCCCGCTCCGACGAAAGATGCAATACCCGCCAAAGCGATCGTCATCGTCACCATATTTCGAAGCCCCGACATCAGCACCGGCAAAGCCAAAGGCAATTTGATTTTGAATAAAATTTGCGACTTCGTACTTCCCATTCCTTCCGCCGCCTCAACAATCAAAGGGTCAATCGTATGAATTCCCGTATAGGTACTGCGAACCATCGGCAAAAGCGCATAAATCGTCAACGCCACGATGGCGGTCGTGTTTCCGATTCCCGTCAAACTGATTAAAAATCCGAACAACGCAATCGCCGGTATCGTGTATAACACATTGACCACGCTCAAAACAATATTCGCCAGTTTCGGACGCTCACTAATCCAAATTCCGATTCCTACACCAAGCACCGTCGCGATGATAATCGAAACGAAGGATACAAAAATATGCTCCCTCAGCAGCCCGATGAAGAATCCCGAATTTGTGGTAAATAGGATAATAATTTCTTTTAACATATTCAAACCTTTCTCATTAAACAGCCGTCCAAATGACGCTGTTCGCGGCAATACCTTTGACCTTATTCTATAACTGTTTGAAAATAGTTATCAATATTCTTTGAATAACCGTTCCACCGTTCCATCGAAACGGAACAATCATTGTTTTCTCTACGATTTATTAAGTTGCGGTATTTATTTCGAATTTCAACTCTGCATTCTTCCTAATATAGTTTATAAATTCAATTTTGAATTTTTGTTTTGCGTTTTTTCCTATTCATATAGCTTTCGTAAATTTGGTTTTGCATTATGCATCTTTATACCATTATATCAAAAAAATTTGCCAAACAAAAGACGACCCCTATAATTCCTCATCGGTTAATGAAGAAGAAGTCGTCTTTATAACTATTCAATTTCTAAAAGAGATTCTCCGTTTTTGCTTTTTTCCAAGATATTCAACAACGCTTTCAACTGTTGTGTAGTTATTATCTCTTTGTAGTAATTCCCTTCATGAGTGAGATGCAAAACAGGGTAGTGCCCTCTCGTTTGCAACAGATATTTTTTCTCAATCAACCATTTGGTAATAATTCTCAAATCATCATAACTCATCTGGGCTCGTTTTCCGTAAACCGTTGTTTTATCCAACGAATTTTTTCGAACCTTCTCGTTTTGTGAGCCACGCAATACGCTAATCGCTATTGTGATACCGAAATAATTCTTTTCGCTGATTTCTTTTACACATTGCAAAATGTCACCAATGATATCGATTAGACTGTTGGAATTATAATAAATTTCCTTTAGAGCAGCTTTTCGCGGGATGGGTTTTGAATGTTGCTCCAAGGTGTTTTTCTGTTCTTTTGTATAATCCTGCATTTTTTCCGCTCGATATATGATTGGTGATTCCGCTGCCTGATATTCCATTTTCTCGTTTAAAATCTTATTTTCATGCCGTTGAGCGTCCTCTTGCGTATGGCTTTCCAACTTACCCAACCCATTCATCAGATAGCAGTTCGCCATCGAAATCATATTGTTGCATCCATTTCCTTCCTTTTTGTAGTTGGTGCAACCTAAGAAAGCTTCTCCATTCCCTACACATTTTACAACCATGTAGCCATCGGTACAACAATTACACTTTTGAATCGACATTTTTCTTCCACGCAAATCATTCGTAATAAAACCGCACAGCTCCGGCTCATTCGTACAAAGATGCAATTTGAGCCCATAGGCTTTTTTATACCGCAATTGAAGAGGAAAGCCGCAAATCGGACAATATTTTCGGTCGATTCGCTCATATACTTCCTGCCAATCACCATACAATCTGACAGTTTTGTAATCCTTTTTGATTTCTAAAAGAAATTCCGACGGATTTTTTTCGGGAGCAATAAAAAACACTCGATTTTTTGTTCGAGTCATTGCCACATAGAACAATCTTCTCTCTTCCGCATATTCAATTCCGGTATCTCTCTTGATGACAAAATTAAGCACCGGATCATCTTCAATTTTTGATGGAAAACCGTAAGTTTCGTTTTTTCCATTGATTACAATAACATTGTCATAACCCAAGCCTTTTGACGAATGTGCCGTCATAAATGTCATTTCCACTCTCGGATATTTTACCGATCGAACACGCCCACCTCGTTTTTGATACTCAAACAAACCGGATTTTTCCAAATGATCCCCGTCAAAACCGAATCTTCCAAGCAGCAAAATATGCGAACTTTTCCCGCCTCTCTCCTTTTCATCATAAATCAAAATTTGCTCAATTGCAGTTTCAACTGCTTTTGCCAGCGCATAATTGGCTCCGCTTCGTGTAAAATCGGTTGCTTTTTTTCGTGTTGAATCATAGGTATAGATGATGACCGGATCCTTGATGTTCTTAGGCGATTTCAATCGCTTGTGAATTTGCCCCGGATTTTTTTGAATAAAATTCCCGGCAATGTCAATCACTTCCTGTGCGTTCCGATAAGTATTCACAATCCGAAGCAATTTTCCATATCCCATTATTTCAACGAAATGAGTAAACAAGGTGATATCCGAACCGCTAAAAGCATAGATGGATTGCCAATCGTCGCCCACCGCGATAATTTTTGCATCGGTAATCTCGGACAATTCCTTGGTTAAGTCAAAACGCTGTTTTGAAATATCCTGATACTCATCGACAATGATATATTTAAAATCCAATTTCGTTTTCATGTCTTTGACTTCGCGCAAAATACGCGCCGACTCATTGATCATATCGTCGAAATCGATTAAATGCTGCTCATTCAAATAGCGTTGATACTCCAAATAACATCCCTTGCAAATATCCAAAAAGAGTTTTGTTCGTACATTATTTGTAGAATGGCTCATTCTCGAAAAGTCATCCAATCCGAATGCATTGGTTTTAAAGTTCGAAATGAATCCGCTGACTAATCTAATCAATTTACTGACATATCGGGATTGCTCGGAAGTAACAAGTTTTTCAACAATTTCTCTCTGCGGTCTCGCATTAAGTTCAAAACCGTTTTTGACAAGTTCATCACGAAGATGCTCCATCAATGTGCGACCATCTTTATATGATGAAAAAGTATAAATCAGCTTTGTTCCGTATTTTCTATGAATCAGAACCTTGTCATTGATTGCTTTTTTGTAGCGCTCTAAAGTTTCTTCATCATATAAAGTGTTTTTCCCATCTTCGGTGATGCCGAAATGCTCAATATATGCAACTTTATCATCCTGTTTGATAACAAAATCCGGTGTATATATTCTTTTAAAATTATCTATGCGATAAGGATAAGCCGGCTCATAATGGTATTCGATATTATGCAAATAGAGAAAGTTTGCAATCTCCACTTCTTCGCGAGATCGCAAAATTTCATTGGAAATAGTAACCAGTCTCTTGGTTTTTTTATCCTGAACCTCATCAACAAAGTCACCCAAATCACTTCGAATGGTTTCGAATCGTTTGTTGGCAACCAAATCAAAAAAGCGATTCAAATCATCTCCTTCAAAAGGCGCATCAAAATAAGAGCCGAAGAACATGATAATATCATTTAACATCCGCTTATCATTCAATAATGTGGTCTTAAAATAATTCATAAGCACATAGTATAATGTCGATGAATTGACAACCCGAAATTCGTCATCCGATTTCTTCCTTATAATTGCATTCCCTGCCGAATGGAAAGTCGTAATCGGACAGCCGATGGACAAATCCTTGTTTATTTTGTCTTTTAACTCGTTGACGGCTTTGTTGGTAAAAGAAATAACTAAAATTTGGCTTGGATCAATCCCTTTCTTCTCGACCAAGTATTTTACCTTCGCCGCCACCGTTGTGGTTTTTCCCGCTCCGGCTCCCGCGATAACCAAACAATAATCTTCATCTGTCAAAACTACATCACGCTGATTTTCATCCAGCACAATAGCGGGGTCGACTTCTTTAAGAATATTATCCAAATAATCCTTTTGATTTTTCTTTTCTCTCGCAAGATAATTTTCATTGCATTCCTCAATCAAATCCCCAAGTTCATTTAGGCGATTATACATTGCCAATGTCTTGGTGAACTCAAGCGAGTTTTTTTGACAATACTCACGAAACAAATCATTT
The DNA here is from genome assembly GCA_030532905.1 of Peptostreptococcaceae bacterium. Taxonomy (GTDB): domain Bacteria; phylum Bacillota; class Clostridia; order Peptostreptococcales; family Filifactoraceae; genus JAUNKE01. The sequence goes on along the minus strand of JAUNKE010000020.1, from coordinate 26,747 downwards.
CCTAACATAACTTCAAAGTGTTTTTTAATGCTTGCGAACTTTTCAGCTGCTTCGAAATAATCACTTTGCGCAATATATTCATTTTTATTCAGCAATTCTTTTATAGAACGGTCAATTTCAAATAAAATCTCCACCTCATAAGGCAGACTTTGATTTGGTGCGATATCTTCTTTTCGCTTTCCTTTAAATAAGTTCGAGAAAAAACTCACGACATTCTCCTAATCTATACTTATCAATGTTCTAAATAAAATTATATCATTTCACCGCATTTTTGAAAACCGATTTCATCAATGAGAATTGTTAAAACGGACACCAAAAATTTGCCAAACAAAAGACGACCCCTATAATTCCTCATCGCTCAATGAAGAAGAAGTCGTCTTTATATTTAATGAGATGTCGAATGTGCCCCATTTAATCGCAATATGGAATCGTTCCTATGTTAAAGCATAAAAATTCGTATGCTCTATGCGAACTTGGAGAATTATCCGACGAATATTATTCACTCCAAAGCATCACTCGTCCATCACAATCAGCAGTTGCCCGGTTTTTACCGATTGTTTTTCCTCGACTGCAATTTCCTGAATGATGCCCGATTTTTTTGCCATGATATTGGTTTCCATTTTCATCGCCTCGATGACGATTAGATTTTGGTTGGCTTCGACGCGCTCGCCTTTTTTGACCAGAATTTTGGAAACCATACCCGGAATCACCGCGCCGATTTCGTTTTCGTTGGAAGCATCCGCCATCGGTATATACTCCGCCGGTTTCTGAACGGCGGTTTTCGAATCGAAAATTTTTATTTCGCGACGGTTGCCGTTGACCTCAAAAGCCAAAGTTTTGTATCCCTCTTTATCCACCTTGCCGATTTCAAGCAATTTGGTGACGAGAGTTTTTCCTTCCTTGACTTCTATTTCGGCAATCTCGCCTTCCGCAAGCCCATGAAAAAACACATCGCTCCCCATCTGCGTCAAGTCCCCGAACTCCTGATAATGCTTGAGATAATCTTCAAACACCTTTCCATATAAAGCATACGCGAGCGCATCCTTCATATCGGCTTGGATTTTGTATTCGCGCTCCAGCATCTTTATCGCCGATTCAAAATCAAAATCCTCGAGCAACAATCCGGGACGCACGGTAATCGGCTCTTCATCTTTGAGCACCATTTTCTGAATATCTTTCGGAAAACCGCCCATCGGTTGCCCCATCATCCCTTTGAAATAATCGACGACAGAATCGGGATAAGTCAGATTTTGCCCTTTTTCTAAAATATTTTCGGGTGTCAAATCGTTTTGCACCATGAAAATTGCAAAGTCGCCCACCATTTTTGAAGAAGGGGTCACCTTGACGATGTCGCCAACCATGTAGTTGACATTTTTGAACATCTCTTTGACCTCTTCAAAGCGATGCCCCAAACCGAAACTTTCTACCTGCGGACGCAAATTGGAATATTGCCCGCCCGGAATTTCATATTTATAGACTTCGGTGGTGCCGGATTTCAAATCAGATTCAAATTTCGCATAGACCGGACGAACCGCCGACCAATATCTCGACAATTCTTCCATTTTGTCCAAATCCAATCCGGTTGCCCGCTCGGTATTTTCGAGCGCCGCCACGACGGAATTGAGCGCCGGCTGACTCGTCAAACCGGACATCGAATTGAGCGCGGTATCGACAATATCGACTCCTGCCTCCGCCGCCATCAAAATCGTTGCGACTCCGTTGCCGGAAGTGTCGTGCGTGTGCAGATGAATCGGAATGGAAATTTCATCTTTGAGCGCACGAATCAATTTGCCCGCGGCATAAGGCTTGAGCAGACCGGACATATCCTTTATTCCCAAAATATGCGAGCCGGCTTTTTCAATCTCCTTCGCCATATCGACATAGTATTTCAGATTGTATTTGTCTCTGCGCTCATCCAAAATGTCGCCCGTGTAGCAAATGCAGGCTTCGGCAATCTTATCCTGATTGCGCACTTCCTCAATCGCCGGCAACATTCCTTCCATCCAGTTGAGCGAATCGAAAATCCGAAATATGTCGATTCCGCTTTCCGCAGATGCTTTGATAAATTCTCGATTCACATTGTCCGGATAATTTTTGTAGCCGACGGCATTGCTTCCTCGAATCAGCATTTGAAAAAGGATGTTCGGAATCTTTCTGCGCAAATCCTCCAATCTTTTCCAAGGCGACTCATGCAAAAAACGATACGCCACATCAAAGGTTGCGCCGCCCCACATCTCCAAAGAAAACAAATCCTGCCCATAGACCGAAGTCGCTTTGGCAATCTTGAGCATATCTTTGGTTCGCACACGCGTCGCCATCAACGACTGATGAGCGTCCCGCATCGTCGTGTCGGTGATGAGCAGCTTTTTCTGCTGATGAATCCAGTCTATCAGCCCCTCAACTCCCCGTTCCAACAAAATTTTCCGACTGCCTTCCTGATTTTTCGCACGCACGACTTTTGGCACAATCGGGATGTCAAAGTCCGGTTTTTTCCCGCCGGTTTCCGATACGATAATATTGCCGAGATATTTCAGCATTTTCAGCTCTCTGTCATTTTTCGGGCGAATGTCGAACAGCGACGGATTGTCGGTGATAAAATGCGTGTCGCAAACTCCGCGCGCAAAATCCTCGCTACTGAGCACATTGATTAAAAAGCCGATATTGGTTTTCACTCCGGAAATCGCCATCTCTTTGAGCGAGCGGAGCGATTTTTGAATCGCATCTTCAAAAGTTCTCGAATGCGATGTAATTTTCACGAGCAAACTGTCATAATAGGGCGAAATCACCGAGCCGGTGAACGCATTGCCGCCGTCAAGCCGAATGCCGAAACCCGAGCCGCTGCGATAGACATCCAATCGCCCGGTATCCGGAGCGAAGGAATTGGTCGGGTCTTCGGTCGTAACGCGGCATTGAATCGCAAATCCTCTCGACGAAATATCCGCTTGAGATTTGATGCCGATTTCTTTGGAATCGAGCGCGTATCCCTGCGCAATCAGAATCTGACTCTGCACGATGTCGATGCCCGTTACCATCTCGGTCACCGTATGCTCGACTTGGATGCGCGGATTCATTTCGATAAAATAATGATTCTCATTCTTATCGAGCAGAAATTCCACCGTTCCCGCATTGCTGTATCCGACTCTTTTTGCAATTTTTATCGCATCTTGGCAAATCTCGTTTCGCTTTTCTTCGCTGACGGCAAATGCCGGCGTAAACTCAATCAATTTCTGATGTCGTCTTTGAATCGAGCAATCTCTCTCAAAGAGATGAACAATATTTCCGTATTTATCACCCAGAATTTGCACTTCGATATGCTTGGGCTTTTCCAAGTATTTTTCTATAAAAACATCCTCTATCCCGAATGCGTTGCCCGCCTCCGAGCTGGCGCTGTGATAGGACTCCAGCAATTCTTCTTCACAATGAACGATTCGCATACCGCGACCGCCGCCGCCCGCGGACGCTTTGATGATGAGCGGATAGCCCGCCTTTTTTGCAAACTCGACGGCCTCCTTGTCATTTCGAATCGCTTTATCTACACCCGGAATCGTCGGAACATCGACTTCCTGCGCAACCAATTTGGATTGAATTTTGTCACCGAGCATGCCAATCATTCTTTCGTCCGGCCCGATAAATGTGATGCCCGCCTCCTCGCAGCGTTTGGAGAACTCAGCATTCTCCGCAAGAAATCCGTAGCCGGGATGAATTGCATCGACGCCCTTCTTGACGGCGAGCCTGATAATTTCATCCATATTCAAATAAGCTTGCAGAGGACTTTTGTTCTTTCCAATCAAATAGGATTCGTCCGCCTTCGTGCGAAAGAGAGCCGTCTTATCTTCTTCCGAATAAATCGCAACGGAGCGAATGCCCAGTTCTTTGCAAGCTCTGAAAATCCGAATTGCAATTTCTCCGCGGTTTGCGACTAATACGCGTTTAAACTTTTTTACCATAGCGACTCCTTTCCGAAAACAAATTATCCGTCAAAAATATAATTCCATTGATATCATTTGAATTCTCTGCAAAAATTCTTCCTACCATTTTATATATTTCTGTCCGATTTGTCAATCATCAAAGCGTTTTCATTGTCAATTATTCATACTTTTGAAATCAACTTTCATTTTTCTTGCATATCGCACAAAAAAGCACCGCGACACTCCCCGTTCAAAAACGGGCAAGCATCGCCGTGCTTCTATTCCATCCACAAAACAACTTTGTCATGTCGAATGCTCTCTTGAATGTCGATGATGCGCTGATTGCTCGAGCCTCGGAATCGCAATCGCAAATCCTTGAGCTCTTCGACAAATCGTCCGTCGACAAGCACATCGCAAAGCATCAACAACTTTTTCTTCCACTCATCTTTGAGAATTTGCTCCAAAGTATAGCCGCTGTAAATCCAAATGCCTTTGTCCACTTTCTGCCTTATTTTGTAAATGATGTCCCCGAGCTCGCGCGCATTGTCCATCGGCTCGCCACCGAGCACGCTCAAGCCCTTTATCGTATCGCATGAAAGATACTCGGTCAACAGCTCAATCGCCGATTCGTCCAGCTCCTTGCCGAAAGCAAAATCCTGATAGGCTTTGTTGAAACAATTTTTGCAACCCAATGTGCAGCCCGATACGAACAGGCTGACCCGAATTCCGCTTCCGTTGGCGACATCATATTTTCGAATCTGAGCGTATCGCATCAGATATGCATAACCCTCGACTTGATTTCTCGCGTCTTGCCGTCATTCCAAAAATTCTCGCCCAAATAACCGCAAGTACGACGAGTGACATTGATTTTGGACAAATCTTTGTTATGGCATTGTGGACATTCCCATTCGTTGTCGTCGTTAATCATAATTTCGCCGTCAAATCCGCAGACTTGGCAATAATCGCTCTTCGTGTTGAACTCCGCATAGGTGATATTGTCATAAATATATTGCACCATGCTTTCCAAAGCCTCCAGATTGTGACACATATTCGGAATTTCAATATAAGAAATGCAGCCGCCGCGCGATTTGTTTTGGAATTTCGCTTCAAAGCTGAACTTTTCAAATGCCTCGATTTCTTCGCGCACATCCACATGAAAACTGTTGGTGTAATATCCTTTGTCGGTGACATCCTTGATAATGCCGAAACGCTCCTTATCCCGTCGTGCAAAAGAATAGCACAGACTCTCCGCCGGCGTACCGTAAAGCGCATAGCCCAAACCGTCCTTCTCCTTCCACTCGGCAACTTTTTCATTCATCGCGTCCATGATTTTCATTGCAAATTCCGTGCCCTTCGGATGCGTGTGGCTGACTCCCTTCGTCAACAGCGTCGCTTCATAGATTCCGATATAGCCGAGCGTCACCGTCGCATAGCCGCCCTTGAGCAAATGTCCGATCGGTTCATGTTGCGGCAAACGCGCAATCGCTCCATGCTGCCAATGAATCGGACTCGAATCGCTCGTCACATCCTTGAGCAAATCGTATCGGAGCAAACAAGCGCGACGCACGAGTTCCAATCGCTTATCCAAAATCTCGAAGAATTTTTGCTCATCGCCATGCGCCAAAATTCCAATCTGCGGCAGATTGATGGTGCATACGCCGATGTTGAATCGACCCTCGAATTGATATTTTCCGCGCTCATCCTTCCACGGTGAAAGAAATGCGCGGCAGCCCATCGGTGCAAAGACATTGCCCTCGTAATTCTCACGCATTTTCTTCGCGGAAATATAATCGGGATACATCCGTTTCGCCGTACAACGAATCGCCAGCGATGTCAAATAATAGTATGGCGAATTCTCGCCCGTATTGTTTTCGTCAAGCACATAGACCAATTTCGGAAATGCCGGTGTCACATAGACTCCCGACTCATTCTTAATTCCCTGAATGCGCTGCTTCAAAATTTCCTCAATGATGCGCGCCACCTCTTGCTCATACCGTCCTTCTTCGACTTGCAAAAACAAAGTGACGAAAGGCGCCTGCCCGTTCGAAGTCATCAAGGTGTTGATTTGATATTGAATCGTTTGGATGCCGCTTTCCAAATCTTTTTGCGTCAGCTTCTCCGCCAATTTTTCCGCCGCCTTGATATTTCCCGTCGCATCCAACGCGATGCCGAGATTTTTTTCATAGCTTCGGCGCAGATATTTTCCTAAACATTTGATATTGATGGACTGTCCGCCGTATTGATTGGATGCCACCTGCGCGATGATTTGAGTCATGACATTGCAAGCCACCTGAAAACTTTTCGGCGTTTCAATCAGCTTGCCGTTGACGACCGTTCCTTTGTCAAGCATATCTTCCATATTGACCAAACAGCAGTTGAACATCGGCTGAATGATATAATCCATATCGTGCAAATGAATGACACCTTCGTCATGCGCTTCGAGCAAGTCGGTCGGAATCAGCTTTCGTCTGGCGATGTCTTTGGAAACCTCGCCCGCAATCAAATCACGCTGCGTCGATGCAATCACGGCATTCTTGTTCGAGTTCTCTTTCATCACCTCTTCATTTTTCTTATGTAAAAGCGTGATGATACTGTCGTCCGTTGTATTCGTTTCTCGCTTAAATCGCTGCACCGCCTTGTAATTTTCGTACGCGCGCGCCGTCGATGCATTTTTATTCTCAATCAGTTTGTAATAAACCTGATCTTCTATATCATAAATCGAAAGCTCCAACTCATTTTCAATCGCATAACGCTCAATCTCATCCGCGATTCGTTGCGCCAAGCCTTCTTCAAAAACACCGGTTGCGGAATTCATCGCCTTTTCGATTGCCACCACGATTTTGTTGCCGTCAAATTGTACTTTCTCACCATTTCGCTTTCTAATTTTCACCTTCTACCTCCCCACGATATCTTGTGTTTTGTTGCCAATCTTAAACACAACTATACTATATATAGCCAAGTAATGCAAGGGAAAAAAGAATTTATTTTGCGTTAAAATTGAGTCTCAACAAAAAGTTTCGTGATATCAATAGTTTAGTGAGAAAAATTATTTTGGCATTGAAATTTAGTTTGGTTTTTAGATTGGAATGGAGATTGCAAAATGGATTTTCGATTTAAAAGTTGCGATGGAGATTGATGAATAAATTTGGGATTTACTTTCTGATTTCCAAAAACAAACTTCTCGCCTCCTATCCGGATGAGTTTCAAAATCGGGATTTGAAAATTATATTTTGAATCGGCATTGGAAGTGGATTTCGAAGTTGCAGATGAAAATTTGATTATGATTTACGATTTATGATTTTCGTTTTTGTTTTGTTTTTTATTCTTGTCTTGAATACGGAGACTTTGCTTACCACGTTGTAGGGAACGAAGACCTCTTCGTTCCGCCGTTCCAACGGAACGGAAATTTATTTTTACCGTTAACTCGTCAACCCATGCATGGAACCTACCGGAAATTTTTTTCGCCAAGCTCAAAAATTTGGTTAGGTTCGTAACCCCACCGTTCCGCGACAAACAACGTTTGTCGAAACAAAAGAATGACGAACAGGAAAACAAGAATAAGAACTTGCGATTTTAATTTTATAATTTGAAATCGCGATGGAGATTTTATTTGCAATTTTGGATTCGTACTTTGATTGGCATTAAATTTTGGATTTATATTTCTAAGATGTGATTTTTAATTACCGTTTCATTTATGGATTGCAATTTGCGATTTACGATTCGGGAATACAATTCTTCATCCAACTTTCGAATTTACCTGATGGATTGCAATTTGTGAATTGTATTTGCATCCCAAAACCCGCGCAAAAAACCAAAAAAGTCGGTCGGCCTCCGACGAATTGCTATTACCGGATTGTACGGCTGTCGACGATTGTCAAAAATGGCATTTTTTGTCGTTTTTCGGCAAAAAAGTCGGTCGATGAATACTCAAATTTTGACTTGAAGAAGGAATTTTGGAAAATGAATGCTTTTCGGGATTTCGACTTCGGGAGGTCGACCGACTTTTTAGTCTTGAAAAGTCCATAAATCTGTGATAGAATAAATATGTAATTTCTCAACAGCTGATAACTTCGGTTGTTTTACCTTCCCTCTAAGGAATTGATACTTTGAAAACTCCTTAGCAATTGCCACCAGATCTTTTCCAGGCTTATCAAGTTTTACCTTCCCTCTAAGGAATTGATACGTTAGCAGGTCTTTGACTATACCTGCAAAATTCTCCTCAAAGTTTTACCTTCCCTCTAAGGAATTGATACTTTTTCGTAGCAATATTGTCACGCAACTTACGATTACTCAGTTTTACCTTCCCTCTAAGGAATTGATACATAGTATCGACCTGAGCTAGCCGATACAGTCCGAAAGCATCCGGAAGTTTTACCTTCCCTCTAAGGAATTGATACTGTCCTCTTGCGGGGATTGTGAAGAGGTTTGCTCCGCTGTTACCAGCTCGTTTTACCTTCCCTCTAAGGAATTGATACATATTGGTGGTCATTGTGGGTGGTTTCCACCCTGTATTTCCCTACGTTTTACCTTCCCTCTAAGGAATTGATACAAGAATTACTTTTTCTCATGTAATTCCCCTCCTTTCTAAGTTTTACCTTCCCTCTAAGGAATTGATACCGTTTGGATTTGACGGCGGCGCGACTTCATCGCTGTTTGGAGGAGCATCGTTTTACCTTCCCTCTAAGGAATTGATACATGTCACGACTTCGCCATTGATCTTAGCCTGCTTGGAGCCGATCTTTGTTTTACCTTCCCTCTAAGGAATATTTTGCTTTTCAAACAAAAACAAACCACAAGAAATTTACGATGGAATTCGTCGATACACGGATTCTTTTTTTTGTTGAAATAAATTTGCGTTTGGGATAAAGAGTTCATTTTTACGATTTGGAATCAAGAATGGAATTTCGGGAATTTATTTTTGATAAAGAATAAAACTTTGATTCCTGAGTTTTGGATTTACAACTTGGATTTGAATTCCGTTCCGATGGAACGGCGGAACGGTGGGGTCACCGTTCCCTACAAGGTGGAAATCAAAGTCTCCATATTCAAAAAATTTCAAGTGGTTCCATGCATGGGTTGACGAGATATACAACGACCGCAGGGAGATTGTGTATCCGTAACCTACTGCCACCGTTCCCTACAAGGTGAAAATCAAAGTCTCCATATTCAAAAAACTTCAAGTGGATTCCATGTATGGGTTGACGAGATATACAACGACCGCAGGGAGATTGAAATTTTGATTGCGTGAATCAACTTTTACATTTTTCCGTTCCGATGGAACGGCGGAACGGTGGGGTCACCGTTCCCTACAAGTTATTAAAAATAAGTTTGAGAAGAAAATCTTGCCTTTAGATTAAATTTAGAGTTCGGAAATTTAAGATTGGAATTTATGATGGAATTCGTCGATACACGGATTTTTTTGTCGGAATAAATTTGCGTTTGGGATAAAGAGTTCGTTTTTACGATTTGGAATCAAGAATGCAATTCGTCGATATACGAATTCTTTTTTGTTGAAATAAGTTTTTATTTGGATTTAGATTATAGTTATAGATTTGAATCCTTAAAACAAAAGTAGAAATTTCGTTCCCGCTTTGTTATAGAACAACTTTATTCTTGCGATAAAAAATTTCTATTATAAAATATTTTATTTTTGACAACAAATGTTTTTATAAATGCTTCGTAATGATATAATAGGAAGAGATTTATTTTGGTATCAGTAAGGGAGAATGTATGGATTTTAAACAATTGGAATCTTTTATTACGATTGCAAAATATAACAGCTTTTCAAAGGCAAGCCGCGAATTGTACTTAACGCAGCCTACGCTTTCCAATCATATTCAAAATTTGGAAAAGGAATTGATGACTCAGCTCTTTGAGCGTCATGGCAAAACGATTGAGCTGACGCATGTCGGTCGGATTTTCCGCGACTATGCGATTGAGCTGATTAAAAAGCGTGATTCGGCTTTGTTCCAAATCAACAATATCATCGGGCAATTCGGCGGTACGGTGGAATTGCCGTACAGTACGGTGCCGGGCGAAATCGTCGTGCCGCAACTCGTGGCTGAATTTACGCAGGCGTTTCCGGGCATCCGTTTCAAGCTGCGCCATCTCGATTCACAGGATGTCATCGACGCGATTGCCGATAAGAAATTTTCATTCGGTTTTGTCGGTTCGAAGCCGAACAATGATTTTGATTCGCTGAAGGTTTATGAAGAAGATATGGTGTTCATCGGGCCGAAACAAAATCCGCTGCCGAATAAGTCCGTCGGCTTGGAGCAAATTCTCGCTCTGCCGATGATTGTTCGTGAAGAAGGCTCAGGCTCGGGCTCGATTTTGAGCAAGGAGCTTGCCAAGCACAATCTGTTGACGCATGAGCTCAACATCGTTGCGATTGCCGAAGGTTTTCACATCGCGAAAAAATTGGTGGCGCTCGGCGCCGGCTTTGCTTTTGTGCCGCGCTCTTTTGCTTTGGAATATGCAAAGGATGATGTGCTGATTTATGAGCTCGACAATATCCAAACGAAGCGCGAATTTTATTTTGTGCATCACAAAAAAGCGACCTTGACGCCGCTGGAGAATCAGTTCAAAAATTTCATCATCGAAAAATTTTCGAATCCGAGCAAATAAACGCTCGCGTTTCATCATTTTTTATGTATAACAAAAGCTGTGACCGAAATGAAATTTTCATTCCGCCACAGCTTTTTTGGTTCGCACGATTCGATTTGAACTTTCAAAACGAACTCTTTTAACTGAAAACGGCTCGCTCTTACAAGTTTGCCGTTTTCCATCGAATTTATGTAAACTGCGTGGTGCGTTGACCACCACGCTTATTCTATCGATTTGTTGCCATCTCTAATTTTTTCTTCCCACATCTTGCTCCACTCGTATTCATGCTTTGCGATGTATGCCCAGTCCAGCGGCATCGCTTCAATTTCCTGATGCATCCAAGCGGGTCCTTCAATTCGAGCTTTGTCTAAGGTCGGCATTCTGTCAAATTCATTCGCGAGCATAATCTGCACTTCTTCGCTACCGGCAAATTCGATAAATGCTTTCGCGGAATTCGGATGCGGCGCATCCTTGACCAAGGCGATGCAATCGGTCAACACGATGGAGCCTTCCTTCGGATTGACGGTTGAAAACGGCGTTTGGTCTTTTATCTTACTTTCGATAACCGCGCTGAGCACGCCGTAGCCGATGGGTGCTTCTTTGGTCGCAAATGCCTTAAAATGACTTTCGTTGTCGGGATAATAATTTTTCGTATTGGCATCCAGTTCTTTTAGCCATGAAACTCCTTTATCCAAGCTTTGTGTTCTTTCAAAATAAGAAAGCAATGAGACGATGGTCGCCTCCTGAGATGATGAATTGCTGTCTCTGGAAATAATCATCCCGCGATATTCCGGTCTCGACAAATCTTTCCAGCAAGTCGGAATCGGAATGTCTCCAAGCAAATCTTCATGGTAAAAAATCACAATCGGCGTTTTCATTACGCCATGCCAATAGCCTTTTGAATCCACAAAATCGCTATGCAAATCATTCGCCCATGAAGGCACATAAGCCTCGAGCAAATCTTCGTTCGTCATCGCAATATACAAAGTGGATGAACCACCGTACATCACATCGGCTTTGGCAATGTCTTTTTCTTCACGCATACGGTCGGTCAAATCTCCTTTGAGACTGATGTATTCGACCGGAACACCCGTTTTTTCGGTAAAAACCTCCGCCACTCGTTTGAGCATCGGCTCGGGATGCGTGGCATATACCACCAATTCATCTTCCAAATCGTTATCAAATACATTGAGAATATCCTGCTCTGTATTTTCTTCCCCCACTTCACGATTGACACATCCTGACAGAAGTATGAAAACTGCAAACACAAAGCAAAAAATCGCAGTAATCCTCTTTGTCATATCGCCCTCCTTTCACAATTATTATAGCATATTTAAGGACATCTGTATTGTTTTATGGACAAAAAACGAAATTTTGTTTTGTTATTTCAAAAGCGCCTGCATGTCTCGACGCGAAATTTTGTTTCTTGCCGTTATTTTGTAAAATTGTTTTTGAATAAATCTCATATCGCTTCCTTATATATGTCGAATGCTTGTTGTATTTTTATAATCGAACACTATAAATTATTTTACCCAAATTTGAGACAAAAACTCAGATTAAACAAATTCCATTTAATATTCGTTCTCGACATGGTATAATTGAAAAAAGAACTTAAGGAGGAGCTATGGTAAATCAGGAAAGAGTTGTAAAAAATTTTATGGATTATGTGCAGATTTCTTCTCCTACGAAATCGGAAAAAGAATTTGCGGATTTTCTCAAAAAAGAATTGGAAGGTCTTGGATTGGCGGTGCATATCGACGATACGATGGCGCAAACCGGAAGTGATACCGGCAATCTCATCGCGACGCTCAAAGGAAACACGCAGGGCGAGCCGATTATTTTCAGCTGTCACATGGACACCGTTTCACCGGGCATGAATATCAAACCGATTTTGAAGGACGGCGTTATCCGAAGCGACGGAACGACGATTTTGGCATCGGACGATAAGGCGGGCATCGCCGCAATCATTGAGGCGATTCGCGTGATAAATGAAAATAACTTGTCACACGGTGACATCCATCTCGCATTCTCCGTTTTTGAAGAAGGCGGTCTGCATGGAGCGAAGGCACTCGATTACAGTCAATTTGGTGCAAGACATTGTTTCGTACTCGACAGCGGCGGCGACCCGGGACAGATTATCATTCAGGGACCGGCGCAGGACAAAATCAATTTCAAAGTAAAAGGTCGTGCTGCACATGCCGGCGTTGCACCGGAAGACGGAATTTCCGCCATCGTTATCGCAGCGGAGGCGATTGCTAATATGAAATTGCTGCGTATCGACAGCGAAACCACCGCGAACATCGGCCGCATCGAAGGCGGAAGTGTCACCAACATCGTTGCGGAGGAAGTCTATGTCACTTCGGAAGCGCGCTCTTTGGTGGACAGCAAACTTGAAGCGCAATCCAAGCACATGATCGATTGCTTTGAAAAAGCGGCGCAAAAATTCGGCGGCTCGGTCGAAGTCGAGCACAATCGCATGTATTCTTCATTCCAAGTGAATGCGGACGATGAGATTGTCAAAAATGCTTTTACCGCTTGCAAAAATGTGGGGCTCAATCCGTTTACGCAGGCGACGGGCGGCGGTTCGGACACGAATATCATCAACGGCAAAGGCATCACCGCCATCAATCTCGGAATAGGTGAGCGCAAAGCCCATTCGCTTGACGAGCATCTCTATGTCAAAGACTTGGTGAAGGTTTCTGAACTTGTACTTGAAATCATTTCTCTATACAAATAATAGAAATTTATTTTTGAAACGAATGTAGAAAGTGGAGAATCCTACGAGTCAGGTGCAAAGCAATCCCAATCAAAACGGATTACCGAAACAATGAATTGAAAAAGCTTCATTATTAAAATCTCAAAACAAAAGACCGTCGTTACAACTCTTCAGAACTCCAATCGGAAGTTTTTGAGCCGTTGCAGCGACGGTCGCTTTTATTCAAATTCCACTTCGATTCCTTTTCCTTCCGCCAACTCCAATCCTTCGTCATCGCATAATTCCCGAATCACATCGAATCGATTGACATCGGTTTTGTAAATCACCTTTTTGACCCTTTGGATTCCATTGGGATGAACAAAATTCTTCGGCTTCGGATCCTCTGAAAAATAAGTCATCATAAAAGGAACATTGAGCACATCCGGCATAGCGATTTGAAATCGCAGGTCTCTGCCATGCGTGTCCAAACGATGACTCGGCATGCTGACACTTCCTATCCCATGTTTTTTCAAAATCGCCATCTCCTCCGACAAATTGTCCTTGTAGTTCTCCAGCGCCAATTCGCAGTAGCCGATTTCGCTGTTGTCGAGCTTCTCCAATCTGTCAATCATACTCCCTTTTCCAAACAGACGCATCAGAAATTTAATGATGCCCGGCATTCCCGTCGAAGCCAACAACTCCACATAGGGACCTTCCGAAAAATAAATCAGCGCATTGTACGGATTTTTGGATTTCCCGTATTCCACAACAAATCCTTTATCTCGATACTCCTTAACCGCATCGTCCAGATTTTTGACCTTCAAAATAATATGACTTAATTTCATTGTTCCTCCTGTTGTTTATAGTTGGCGACATATCGGGCGAATCAGCAGTACCGCATTCATCACATTCACCCTTTGACGCTTCGAAAAACGAATATCCTTTCAAGCTTTTAAGAAAATCCGCCTTGCAATATTCACCTACGATTCGAGCGACATATCACTTATGTTTTTAAGAAAAATTTTCCGCTTCTCTCCGAAACAAAGTTTATTCATCGTCTTTTCCTTTGAGTACCCACATCGCAATTAAAGCAACGAGCACAAAAATTATCAGTACCAAAAAGATAGGCATAACTCCTCCGTTTTCTACTCTCTTGTCAAAAGAGTTTTTATTACAAATTTACTTGTCACTTTGAACTTTCGAGCACGCCGCAATCCAATGAACGCCGCAATCGGCACAGTTCTTTATTCGTTATCTTCGTTTCGACCTTGAGCAACAATTGCAATCAATTCTATGAGCGCAAAAATCGGTACAACCATAGTCCTATTCCTTGTCTTCGTTTCGACCTTTGAGCACCCATATCCCAATCAAAGCGACAAGCGCAATCATTATAAGCAGAATCATAAAGCCTCCTATTCGTCATCCTCGTTTCGACCTTTGAGCACCCATATCCCAATCAAAGCGACAAGCGCAATCATTATAAGCAGAATCATAAAGCCTCCTATTCGTCATCCTCGTTTCGACCTTTGAGCACCCAAGCAACGACGAGTGCCAAAATCACTATGACGGGAATGATAAAAAAGCTGAAAGAAAATACCATCATAGACACCTCCGTTCAAAAATCATTTCTCAACCAAATTGTAGCATAAGAACAACGAATGGTCAAAAATCATTTTCTACAAAAAGGCAATCAAAATCGATTGATTGAAGTCCCTTTTTATTGTAGAATATCCATGGAGCGAGCGCAACAAGATTTTGATTTTGCAAGCTTCGCGCATATACAAGGAGGTATTATGACATTTTTAATTTACGGCATCGTCGCGGCGATTTTTATTATTCGATTGTTGTTTTTGAAAATATCCAAGCAGAACGAAAAGACGATTCTGGAAAACGGTGGCCGGGAGTACGGCGCTGAAAACTCGAAACGATTGACGATATTGCATATTTTATTTTATCTGTCCTGCGTAATTGAAGCGATTCTGCGCAAGAGCAGTTTTGATACCGTCAGTCTGATCGGTTTGGGACTTATACTTTTTTCAATGTGTATGCTTTATACCGTTGTGAATCTGCTTCGCGGAATTTGGACGGTCAAGCTGATGATTGTCAAAAATCACAAATTCAACAACCATTGGTTGTTTCGTACAATAAAGCATCCGAATTATTTTTTGAATATCGCACCGGAGCTTCTGGGGCTGACCCTGCTCTGCCACGCTTGGACGAGCGCAATATTGATTTTGCCGCTCTATACCTATGTATTGTTTGTGCGAATTCGCGAGGAAGAACGATTGATTCAGGAAATCATTCTGCCGAACGGAATTCAGGAATGCTGATTAAAATTTGCAAGCAACTTTTTATTGATATCTTGTAGGAGTTTTTCTCCCGTTCCCTTTTTAAGATATCCGTAAAAATTTTCTACCTTTACCTAAAAACTCGACTTCGGTCGGGTTTTTTTGTGCAAACTTGACAGCCAATGGTATAATATTGCAAAGGCTATAAAGCTTTTTATGCTTCGGACGAAATAAAGGTAAGAAAAGAGAGGGAGGGTAGTATGAATATGACGATACAGGATATATTTTTCAAAATACTCATCGCCATTTTGATTGGCGGCCTCATCGGGAACGAGAGAAAGAAAAGCGGCAAACCGGCGGGCATCGCCACGCATATCGTCGTTTGTCTGGCATCCACATTGCTCACGCTGATTCAAATGGAAATCGACTTCAGCACATTGGAGCTGGCAAAACAATATCCCGATGTGATTCAAACGCTTAAGGTAGATACCGCGCGTATCCCTGCGCAAATTGTTTCCGGAATCGGATTTTTGGGTGGCGGCGTCATCTTGCATTCCAAAAATACGGTGTCGGGTATCACAACCGCTGCGACGATTTGGATAACCGGTTGTCTCGGCATCGGCATCGGATTCGGTTTTTACAAAATCGTCTTTCCTTTTGCCATCGTGCTTCTGGTCGCGCTTTATATTTTGAAGCGTCACGGTATCTTCGGCGATTAAATCGATGTAAAAAATCCGTCAATCCTTGTCGGAATAAAAAACCTAACTTTAGCTGTGAGCAGCGTTTCAACTGCTTTTCGCTTCGGTTAGGTTTTGTTGTTTTATTTATTTTCTTTCGCTCTTTCTTCCAAATACGCTTTGGAGTTGGCAACATAGCCCTGCGCCGCCTTCGTA
This sequence comes from Peptostreptococcaceae bacterium, assembly GCA_030532905.1. Classification (GTDB taxonomy): domain Bacteria; phylum Bacillota; class Clostridia; order Peptostreptococcales; family Filifactoraceae; genus JAUNKE01. Next base: position 10,357 of record JAUNKE010000020.1, on the reverse strand, counting down.
ATGCCGGCGATTTCTTCTTCGCTCAACTCTCGAACGACTTTTGCCGGACGCCCCATCACAAGCACGCCGCTTGGGAATTGTTTCCCTTCCGTCACCAAGCTGCCCGCGCCGACGATGGAATTTTTTCCGACCACCGCGCCGTTCATCACCGTCGAATCCATCCCGATGAGCACATTGTCTTCAATCACGCAGCCGTGAATGATGCAGGAATGGCCAATCGTCACATTGTCGCCGAGCTTGGTCGGGCAATTCGCATCCGCATGCACCATTGTCAAGTCCTGAACATTGGTTCCTTTTCCGATTCGAATGCTGTTGATGTCGCCGCGCATCACCACGCCGAACCAGATATTCGCATCTTCCGCAATCTCAATGTCTCCCGTTAATACTACATTTTCCGACACATAAGCTTGCTCGGAAACCTTCGGCAATTTCCCACGAAATGTTTTTAGAATCATATTTACCTCACTAACTGTTTATTCTTTTTCCGATTCCCCATTTTTCTATGTTGAGTTTGACTTTGTCGGCACCGATTTCAATCGTCACATAGTCGTCTTTCACCTTCACGACCTTGCCGATAAATCCGCCGATGGTCACCACTTCATCACCGACCACGAGTGAATCGCGCATTGCTTTCGCCGCCTTCTCTCTTTTGTTATGCGGTCTTACCATCAAAAAATAGGCAATGACCAAAAACAATAAAGGCACTATCAAGTTAATTATTTTTGCACTTTCCGGGTTATTCATAAATCCTCCTGACTTTACAATTATAAACTTAATACCCCGATTCAAAAGATGTCAATCAAAGCGTTTTCGCTCGAATCTTTTTGAAAATCTTTCGGGGTCGAACTTCATTTTCGATATAGCTCAAATTCGGCTCGAAACTTTTCCCTACAATTTATATCCGTATTGCTCAAAAAATTCCTTGCGAAAATCGAGCAATCGGTCTTCCATAATCGCCTGTCGCACTTTCGCCATCAAATCCAACAAGAAGTGCAGATTGTGATTGGTAATCAATCTCGATGCCATAATTTCGTTGGCTTTTACCAAGTGACGAATGTAGGCTCTCGAATAATTCCTGCAGGTGTAGCAGGAGCAATTCGGGTCAAGCGGTGTGAAGTCCTCTTGGTAAGTCGCATTTCGCACCACGATTTTTCCGACCGATGTCATCGCTGTTCCATTGCGCGCGATTCGGGTCGGCAACACGCAGTCGAACATATCGACGCCGCGAATGACCCCTTCAATCAAATCGTCCGGACTGCCGACGCCCATCAAGTAACGCGGTTTGTCCTGCGGCATAATCGGCGTCAGATTCTCCAGCACCTGATACATCAGCTCCTTCGGCTCGCCCACCGAAAGTCCTCCGATGGAATAGCCGGGAAAATCCATTTCAATTAACTGCATCGCGGATTCATATCGCAAGTCGTCATACATGCCGCCTTGAATGATGCCGAAGAGTGCCTGGTCTTCTTTGCGTTTGTGAAAGTCCAATCCGCGCTTCGCCCATCGACTCGTGCGCTCCAAAGATTGTTTGACATAATTTCTGTCCGCCGGATACGGTGCACATTCATCAAAACTCATGATGATGTCCGCGCCGAGCGCATTTTGAATCTCGATCGCCTTTTCGGGACTGATAAAATGCTTGCTGCCGTCCAAGTGAGAGCGAAACTCAACGCCCTCCTCCTTTATTTTTCGCAAATCGCCGAGACTGAACACCTGAAAACCGCCGCTGTCGGTCAAAATCGCGCGATCCCAATTCATAAATTTGTGCAAGCCGCCCGCTTTTTTCACCAATTCGTGACCCGGCCGAAGATACAGATGGTAGGTGTTGGACAAAATGATTTTCGCGTCCATCTCCTTCAATTCTTCGGGCGACATCGCTTTGACCGTCGCCTGCGTGCCGACCGGCATAAAAATCGGTGTGTCGATTACACCATGCGGCGTATAAATCCTGCCCAATCGCGCGCCCGATTGCTTGCAGGTTTTTATCAATTCATATCGTAATGCTGTCATTGTTCTCCTAACTAATAAACATCGCGTCACCGAAAGAGAAAAAGCGATATTCTTCTTCGACGGCGACCTCGTATGCGTGTAAAATATTTTCTCTTGTTGAAAGTGCCGAAACGAGCATAATCAATGTGGACTCCGGCAGATGAAAATTCGTAATCAACGCATCAGCCATCTGAAAATGATAAGGCGGATAGATAAAAATTTCCGTATCGCCTTCGAGATGCACCAATTCGCCATTCACCGCCGCCGATTCCAAAGTACGCACCGAGGTGGTGCCGACGCAGATTATTCGCTTGCCCTCTTGCTTCGCCTGATTGATTCGCTTTGCCGTTTCTTCTTCGATTTTGTAATACTCGGAATGCATCTTGTGGTTTTCCAAATTATCGACGCTCACCGCTTTGAAGGTTCCGAGACCGACATGCAAAAGCACCTGCTCGATCTGCACCCCTTTTTTTGTCAGCACTTCGAGCATCTCTTTCGTAAAATGCAAGCCGGCGGTCGGTGCCGCGGAAGATCCGTTGATTTTGGAATATACGGTTTGGTATCGCTCTTGGTCGCTCAACTTTTCTTTGATATACGGCGGAAGCGGCATCGTGCCGAGCTCTTCCAAAATTTCTTCAAAGACGCCGTCGTATTCGAATTGAACGATGCGCATTCCTTCTTCCAATTCTTCAAGCACTTCACCGGAGAGCTTGTCCGAAAAAACAATCCGCGCTCCCTTTTTCACTCGCTTGGCGGGTTTCGCCATGACTTCCCAGCGTCCGAGCTCCATCCGCTTGGTCAGCAAAAGCTCTATCTTCGCGCCGGTTTCCTCTTTGATGCCGAAGATTCGCGCGGGCAACACTCTCGTGTTGTTCATCACGAGCACATCGTTTTCGCCGAGCAGCTCGAGCAGGTCGGTAAAGACGCCATGCTCGATTGCGCCGGTTTTTTTATCAAGTTTGAGCAGGCGCGAACGGTCTCGCTGCGCCAATGGAAATTGGGCGATTCGCTCCTGCGGTAAATCATAGTAAAAATCTTTTGTATTCATCATCTTGCAATCGTCACACCTTTGAAGTAATATTGCAGAATCGATTGGAAATTATATCCGCGGTCGCCCATGGATTTCGCTCCGTATTGACTCATGCCGACGCCATGCCCGTAACCTCTGCCGTAGAAAACGAACTGATTGCCCGTCACCGTAAAGTTTTGCATAATCGGTTGCGGCAAATACTGCGGTTTATACTGTGCAGTCGGCGGCACCGGTTGCGATGTCGGTTGCAATACCGGTTTCGGATTCGAAGCCGGTTGTTGCTCTTTCTGCTCCACTTTCTCCGGCGCTTTGGCAGGCTCTTTGCCCGCGCTCTGTTTGTCAATCACGATGCCCAAGTTGCCGAATACTTTTTCAAGCGGCTCCGCTTTTTTCAAATTCGGCGTCTGCGATTCATTTTTGTCCGCCGTTTTCGGTCGAACCGCGCCCCCTACAATCGCCGGATTGGCAATCGTGAAAAAGGTGCTCTTGAATTTATTACTTCCTAATGTTTTTCTTATTTTATCCTTCTTTATAGTATGCGAGCCGCCGCTGCCGTGAACGACCATCTCGAGTACGCGACCGTTTTCCGATATCTTCGAAATCGTAATTCCCGTCACTTCGCCGACATTCACGCCGCTTCTCGCAAGTTGTTGTCTGATTTCTTCTCCGCTCATCTGCACCACCCACAAATCATGCGGACTGCCTAATGAAAAAGGGTCATCCGTACCGAGCAGATAAGGTTTCCATCCGCCCCATGCATTCGCACTGCTCTCGGTGCGACCGCCGCTGCTCGAATGGAAATAGCCTTCGACCAGGTAGCCGCCGTAGTACATCATCATGCCGGAGGTCTGCATCACCGCCGCATTTGTTCGCTGCGTTTCCGCGGACATTCCGCCGTAAACCTGACAGCTCGTGGTGTTACAAATATTAAATCCTTCCGAGCGATGCTTGTTCATATTCGTGACCACATAGTTTCGCGCCACGATGCTCTGCGCCATCAGCGCTTCCATATTCCAAGACGGCGACATCTCCTTCGGCACGACGCCCATCAGATAATGGTCGAGCCCGACGATGTTGACCGCTACAAGCGAGCGCCCGTTGTTGATGATATTCGCCTTTTCGCGATATCTCGTTCCGTTGATGCTGACAACATCATCCGTACTGCCGATAAATTGGTCGACACTTCCGACCAATGCCAAATTACGCCCGTCGTTCGCCGTTATCAAAATATCCGCCTGCCCCGTCGGTGTAAAGCCCGCCGCGGAACTTGTCGAAGCGGGATAAAAACTTCCGTTCGAATAATAAGCCAATCCGGTTTGCGCGCTCGCTTCCTCATAGGAATTCGAACTTTGATTAAAATAATAGATATTCGCCCGACTGACCTGCATCTGATTCGCCGATGTCTGCATCAACACCTGATTGTTCGCCGCCACATACAATTGCGTTCCGCCAATCGTATAGCTCGGCTTTGCATTGCTGCCGTAAAAAATTCCGACTCGTACTTTGAAATTGTTGTCATATCCATTCCCCCATGCCACAAGACTACTGGAAAGGGTGCTTAACAAAATCAATATTGTTATCCATCTTTTCTTCATAGTTACCTCTTTTGAATATTAAAATGCTGATACGCAAAATCCGTTGCCATTCGACCGCGATTGGTTCGATTCAAAAATCCTCTCTGTATCAAATACGGCTCATACACTTCCTCAATCGTCTCCCTATCTTCCCCGATTGCCGCCGACAAGGTTTCCACCCCGACCGGCCCGCCGCCGAATTTGTTGATGATGGTCAAAAGCATTCTCTTGTCCGTCACATCCAAGCCTTCCTTGTCCACTTCGAACATATCCAATGCCGCCTGCGTACTCTCAAGGTCGATTCTCCCCGAGCCTTTAACCTGCGCAAAATCGCGCACTCTTTTGAGCAGTCGATTCGCAATTCTCGGCGTTCCCCGAGAGCGTCGCGCCAATTCGAGCGAAGATTTTTCATCGATATCGACACCCAAGATTCCGGCGGAGCGCTCGATAATCTGCTGCAATTCATTGTCCTTGTATAAATCCAAGTTGAGAATCACGCCGAATCGGTCGCGCAAAGGCGAGGTGAGCATTCCCGAGCGAGTCGTCGCGCCGACCAAAGTAAATTTCGGCAAGTCCAATCGAATCGAGCGAGCCGACGGACCTTTTCCGATAATAATGTCGATGGCGCGATCCTCCATCGCCGGATAGAGTATCTCCTCGACCGTTCGATGCAGCCGATGAATCTCATCGACAAAGAGCACATCGCCGTCCATCAGATTGGTCAAAATCGCCGCCAAATCTCCCGAGCGCTCAATCGCCGGCCCCGATGTGACCTTGATATTCGCATCCATCTCATTGGCAATGATGGTCGAGAGCGTCGTCTTTCCCAATCCCGGCGGACCGTAGAGCAACACATGGTCGAGCTGGTCGCCTCGTTGTCGCGCCGCCTGTATAAAAATATCCAACTGCTCCTTCGCGCGCTCCTGTCCGATATATTCATCCAATCGTTTCGGCCGAAGCGAGCTTTCAATCTCATAATCTTCATTGAGATAGCCGGAGCTTATCAATCTTTCTTCATCAAACATGACTCCTCCTACAACTTACTCAATTTGCCGAGCGCAATTTTGACAAGCTCATTGGTCTGCAATTTGGAATCGACGGCAAGCGCATCTTCCACCGAAACGCTCGCCTCCGACTTGCTGAAGCCGAGGCTGAGCAAAACTTCCAGCGCTTCATCAAAACTCGAATCCAAAATATTTCCGATGTTGACGATCTCGGTTGCCGAATTCTTGTCCACCTTGTCTTTGAGCTCCACGATAATTCGCTCCGCCGTTTTTTTGCCGACGCCCGACGCCTTGGACAACATATTGACATCGCCGCGCAAAATTATCGCTTGCAGGCTTTCGACATCATAGGATGACAAAATGCTGAACGCCACTTTCGGCCCGACCTTCGAAACCGAGGTCAACAGTTCAAACATCTTCATCTCCCGTTTGTCCGAAAAACCGAGCAATGAAATATCATCCTCGCGCACATTGAGCTTCGTATAAAGCCTTGCCGATTTTCCCATTTCCAAACTGCGATTCGTAAACTGCGAAGTCGTCATCTTGAAACCGATGCCGCCCGTTTCCAAAATCACATAATCCAAATAAATTTCCGTCACAATTCCGGTGATATATCCAAACATAATTTCTCCTAAATTTTGCAAGCTAGACTTTGAACAATTTCGAGAAGCGATTCGTGCTGCAATGACCGATCGCGATTGCCAGCGCATCCGCCGCATCGTCGGGCTTGGGAATGCTCTTGAGCGAAAGCAGACGCTGAACCATATCCTGAACCTGTCTTTTATCCGCGCGTCCGTAACCGCATACGCTTTGCTTGACCTGAAGCGGTGTGTATTCAAAAAGCTCCACGCCCTTGTTCATCACCGACAGAACCAATGCTCCCCTCGCCTGCGCCACATCAATTGCCGTCTTCGTATTTTGATTAAAAAACAATTCTTCAATCGCCACTTCGTCAACTTCATACTGATTAAGTAAAATTTCCATCGAATCGTACAGCATCTTTATTCTTTTTGCATAACCGGTTTTCGCCGGCGTCGTAATCACACCGTAGTCCACCACCTTGTATTTGTTTCCGTCAAAATCGATAATGCCATAACCGACGATGGCAAGTCCCGGGTCAATTCCAAGAACTCTCATTTTTCCTCCTGCCCGAAGTCAAAAACTTCTCTTGCGCTTGCTTTTCCATCCTTTATTATATCTTTAATCCGACAACTTTGCAATGCTTGTGGGAATTTAGCTTGCGTTGAAAGATTACATTTGTGTTAATTTGTATGAAAATCTAAGCAAGATTAGATTATATTTGCTATAATATTTAGGACTATTATTGTCGGGAGGCAAATATGATAAACACAAAAAAAGCGACCATCAAAGATGTCGCCGCCGCCGCCAATGTTTCAATCGGCACGGTTGACCGCGTGATGCATTCTCGCGGAGGCGTGTCCAAAGAAACCGAAGAAAAAATTCGGCGGATTGCGAAAGAACTCAACTATACACCAAGTTCCGTGGCGCGTGCACTCGTTGCCAAGAGAAATCCCATCAAGATAGCGGTCATCTATCCGGATGCGGAGCCGCATTTTTGGTCACAGGTTGAAAAAGGAATTCAGGATTTTGAAAAAAGCTACTCGTTTTACGGCGTCGAAATCATTCCTTTCAAAACATCGAGCTATCGCATCGACGACCAAATTCGTTTATTCGAAGAACTTAATGACTCGGACATCAAAGGAATTGCAGCCATTCCATACAATTCATACAAGCTTGACCCTTATATTGCCAAGCTGGTGAAAAACGACATCGTTGTGAACACTTTTATCTCGGATGCGCCGAACAGCCTTCGGGAATGTTACACCGGACTGGATGATGTGGCTGCCGGTGAAATCGCCGCGCATCTGATGGGACTCTATCTGCAGGGCGAAGGGAAAATCGCCATCGTCGGCGTCCATCGCGATGTACTCTGCATCGAAAATCGAATTCTCGGATTTCTTTCGACGGTACACAAGGATTTTCCGAAATTGCAATTGGAGAGAATCTTTAACACCCGAATGCTCAGCGATGCGCACGAAAATTTATACATTGAAGAGATGAACGAGCTGACCCATCATGTGCTGGAAACCAATCCCGACCTTGCGGGTCTGTATGTCACGAATTCGATGACCGAGCATGTTGCCAAAGTCATCAAGCAGGAGAAAAAGCAAAATGACATCGTCGTCATCGGTCATGAACTCTCCAATGACATCATCAGCTCCATCCAAAACGGAACCATCAACGCGTCCATTTATCAAAACCCGCGAAAAGTGGTATATAGTTGCTTGAAAAGACTTTACAAAAGCATCTCCGGCAAAAACAAACCCGTTTCAACAACAAATTTTATCTTTCCGCATATCGTCAACAAACAAAATGTGCCTTTTGTCAAAGATATATACACTCATGACGATTGGATATTTTAGCGGAAAGGAAAGGATGATTTATGAAAAGATTGAAAAGAATGTTAAGTGTGATTCTCGCAGCGAATATGGCACTCGGCATGTTCGCTTTTGCAGACGAGGGGGATTCTCTGTTCGATGAGCCGAATCCGCCGACTCAAACCGAGCAGCCGTCGGAGCCGACAACTCCCGACCCGAATGCAACGCTCGCTCCGCAACAACCGACGGAGCCCGCGCCTGCACCCACACCTGCTCCCGCTCCGAAAAACAACGGCGCTTCGGCAAAAACAGTCAAGTTGGTTCTCGGCAGCAAAAATTCAACCGTCAACGGCAAAAAAGTGACGCTTCCCGTTCCGGCACAATCCCTCAACGGAAGAACCTATCTTCCGCTCCGGTTTTTGTCCGAGCAGATTCTAAGCGCCGCACCGAATTTTAACAGTAAGACAAAACAAATCACCGTCAAAACGCAAACGACCAAAGCGACGGTGACCATCGATAAAAAAGAAGCGCTCGTCAACGGCAAAAAAGTGAAGATTGACGATGTGCCGATTGTAAAAGACAACACGACGCTGTTGCCGCTGAAATTTTTCGTCGATAATTTCGGTTTGAGCGTCAGCTATGACCCGGCGAAAAAAGAAGTGGTCGTCAAAGAAAAAATCGCCGACCTCAATCCGCCGGTTGCCGATTTTGAATTTGTCGCTCCGGAATATATTCAGGGACAAAAAATTGAAGTCACCGACAAGAGCAGCGACATCGACGGCGACACCATCACCGCCAAAGAATTTGCCGTATCGACCAACCCGAGCGCAAAATTCAGCGACATCAACAAATTGTTCGACGGTCTGCCTGCGGGAGATTACGAAGTGATGTATCGTGTTCAAAACAACAGAAAAGTATGGAGTGAATGGATTAAAAAACCTTTCACGCTTCAACAAAATCAACCGCCTACGCTGTCAAATGTTTTCGTCAACAAAACCGACATCGGACGCGGCGAGGATTTTGAAATCGTCTATACGCAGAACAATGAGCCTTGGGAAATGATTACGGAAGCGATTTGGAGCTACCGTCATGAGAGTCAGGACCCGAGCAAAGCTGTAAAAGCGAAGCCGACCAAATTTTTCTCATCCGGAAAATACTTCGTCACCCTTCAGCTCAAAGACGAATTCGGCAATTTGAGTGAGCCGCACGAAATTGAAGTCAATATCGGCACAAGAATCGTGCAAACACAGCTCGACTATTTCGCCAACGGTGGCGGCTTTGTCAACACGCCGCTTGAAAACTTCAACGGTACGAATTATTTGGAGCTGTTCAAGGACTTGGGCACATTGAGTTTTGAAGATACACCGGGACTGCTTATCATGAGCGACTCACCGGAGAATGTATTCGACTACGGAATTTTATATGAAGATACGATTACTGCACAAAGAGGAAGATTGCTGACCTATCATGTCAACAAAATTCCCGCACCGAAATCCAACGGTGCCGGCGTCGTGGTCATCGTACAGAACGCGGATTCGGTTCCGGTGAATTTCAATCTTGAAAAAACGGGAATGAAAGGTCCTTCTCCCGACCCGCATGAAGTCGGTGGAAAGGTTTTGGAAACTCACTTTAATGCAAATTCACCATGGGCGACAACGACGATCGATGTCGGACAATCCGCCATCGTTTATGACTCCAGAGCGCATTTGAAATGGAAACCGGACAATCTGATTTCGATGCTCAGCGAATTTGAGACCAGCGGAACGGTCAAAATCATCGTTGCCGCAGTCGGACCGAGCACGCAGCTTGAGCATTTGCCACTGTTGACTTATCAGCCGAGAGACCAGCATCCGCGCGGAACATTCAATGTCGTTGAGCGACATACTTCCATCAAAGTTCCTGGACGCGAGGCGAGCAGTATCTTGCTTGGACGAGATGCGGACGAGTGGATTAAAGGAACCGACGGAATCACTGCCGAGGTTACGGAAAACAAAGGAAATTACGGAATCGAGTACAAAATCACCGTTACGCCGGAAGAAGACACCTTACTGTTTGTAAATTGTCGCGGCGGTGCTTTCCGAGGATTCATCGGTTGGCCGGACGGAATCAATCGAACCGTAAGCAGCTTCGGGCCGCATGATGCGCGTTATCTCGGACGAATTCCTGGAGGACAGAGCACGACCATCCGCTACATGCTTGCGAATGGTTCCGCATCGCCGGTAAAACTCGGATTTATGCCGCGCTCACTGTGGAATCAATAGAAATCAATACAAAGTTCCAAATAAGCGAGACGATTTTCGTCTCGCTTTTGTAGTGTGCTCGGCATGGGCAATAACTTGGTGGTGAAAGTCCACTACAGGC
>JAUNKE010000019.1 GCA_030532905.1 Peptostreptococcaceae bacterium | reverse complement strand
CTTTTATATTACATCCACTGTTCCTAAACCTTTCGGTTGTTTGACCCATCAACAGTCGAAATGCATTTTTCGATTTAATTTAGAATATCAGCATCGCCACACCGACAATTCCACCGGTGAGAAGCAAAGTGATAACACAATATCCCATAATGTCTTTTGCAGAAAGACCTGCAATTCCAAGTGCCGGTAATGCCCAGAACGGTTGAATCATATTCGTCCATGCATCACCCCATGCGATTGCCATCGCGGTTTTCGCAGTTTCAACGCCAAGCTTTGCTCCGGCAGGCATCATAATCGGTGCCTGTACCGCCCACTGTCCTCCGCCTGAAGGTACGAAGAAGTTTACAACTCCTGCGCTCAGGAATGTGAGCAATGGGAAAGTTCTTTCCGTTGAAATGCTTACGAACCAAGTTGAAATCGCTCCGGCAAGTGAAACTCCCGTTTCCGGATGTCCCGCTGTCATCATTCCCATGATTCCCGCATAGAATGGGAACTGAAGAATGATTCCGCCTGAGCTCGCCGCTGAATCCATAATCGCATCAATATAGTTTCGAATATTGCCGTGTAGCAATAATCCGACAAACATGAAAATGAAGTTAACAAAGTTTAAGTCTAATTGTAATCCGTCTTTTTGGATTTTCAATACGATAACCGCAAATCCGAGAATCAATGCAAGAATCCAAAGTACCTTGCTTCTCTCCAATTTGTCCGCCGGCGTCTTCGCCGCTTCTTCTTTTCTCTCTTTGTCCTCTAATAACGCTTTGTCCACAACAAAAGTGTGCTCTTTATCCGGCATCATCGCATAACATGCCAATGGCAACAGGATGATAATCAAAGCCGAAATCGTAAGGTTCATCGGTGAAAAAATGGTTGCTGATGTCGGAACAACAACATCCAGTGCACCTTTGGTAACCTCCGCCAATTTTCCTTCGCCTGCAATTTGTAACGGAATCGAGCCGGACAATCCGCCATGCCATACCGCAAATCCGGAATAAGCACTCGCGATGAGCAGGCGATAATCCACATGATCCACCTCTTTTGCCATTTCTCGAGCAAGCAATGCGCCAAGTACCAATCCGAATCCCCAGTTAATCCAACATGCAACCGCAGATATAAATGCGGTAATCATAATTGCTCTTGCCGGTGTCTTTGCGGATTTAGCAACTTTTTGCAAAATATTTTTGAACACTTTGGCTTTTGCCATCGCATTTCCAAGCACAAGCACGAGTGCCATCTGCATCGAAAATGCCAATAAATTCCAAAAGCCGCCACTCCATGCCCCCAACATTTGTAACGGTGTCTGCTTGGTAACAAGAATCCCTGCAACATATACTACAAAAGTCAGTATAAGCGCAAAAATAAACGGATCCGGTAGATATTTATTCATAATGTTAACACAAGCATTCGTAAATTTTTTGAACATGACTTTCCTCCTAGATGAAAAGAAGCCTAAAAATTATTTTAGGCTTCAGCAATAATATTTTTGAAATACTATTTATTTACTTTTTCTTTTAAGCCTTTACCCGCTTTGAATACAGGTGCCTTAGATGCCTTAATTTTGATTGTTTTTGATGGGTCTTTTGGATTTCTACCTTCTCTGGCTGCTCTCTTTCTTGTTTCGAAAGAACCAAATCCTACAAGCTGTACTTTCTCACCAGCTACAAGCGCTTCTTCAACACATGCCATAAATGCGTTTAGAGCAAGCTCAGTATCTTTCTTTGTTAGTTCACTTTTCGCAGCCATTTTAGCTACCAATTCTGCTTTGTTCATCGAATACCTCCTAAAAAATATTTAAGTAACAATAAATACTTTTAATACCACAAAACAATCCCCCAAAAGAACATTGCTTGCAATAAAAAAATTATCCTTGCTATATACTTTTATCAGATAAAAATCATAAAGTCAAGTGTTTTCAAGTATTTTCTACATATTGTTTTGTTTTTCTTTATTTTTTTGCTGTTCCCAGACCAATTTTGCGCTTTCCAAATCCAAATTTTTTTGCTTGTCAAACACATAAGGGTGACGAAAAATCAACTTGTTACAAATCCCATCGACCACATCGAACATATTGAAATATTCAAGTTCTTCACCTAATCGTGCCAACATTACCAACAGATTCAACACATCGCCCATCTCTTCAATGACATTGTCGATGTCATTATTTTTTAAGGCTGAGGTTAATTCTTCGATTTCTTCGCTCAAAAACGGCGTCAGCGTTTCAAAATTTTGCTCTCTGTCCCAAGGACATCCCTTGTCACTTCGCAAAATTTTTATAATTTCCATCAGCTCAAAGAGATTTTTGAATCGAAAATTCTCTTTTTGATATGGAATAAAAATGCTGCTGAGATGGTCGAATTCAAATCCGACTTTGTCCATATCATATAAAGGAACGGTGATTTGATATTCCAAATCCGAAATCCCCACCCCTTTGAACAATGTGATTTCCATTTCGTCTTTCAGATGCTCCATCAGACGAAGCTTGAGTTCCGATGCGGTGTAACTGTTGAAAACCTGTGTAAATACGATATCGGTTTTCGCATACAGACTCTCATCGTCAAAATCGAGCGCATCCAGCAGCGTGATTCCTTTTTTGGTCGGGTCGAGATTCAAAAACAAAAAGGTCTCATCCAAAAAACTGCTCGAAGAAACAATTTGAAGCTGTAGATTCGGATTGTGTTTTTGTTCTTCTTCCAACAATTCGACCGTTATCTCGGCAACGCGCGGATGGCCGGGCACCGCATAGACGATTTCGCTCTGCTGCTTTGCCTGAGCAATCAGCTTGCGCACAATCGATTGATAGACGGACTGAAAATCGTCACATTCCTCATAAAGATGATCGAAGCTTCGATAGGAAATGCCCATTTCATCAAAATCCGAAACGATGGGATGTCTTTGTGTGCGCAAAAAAAGATGCTTGGCTTTCTTTATACTTTCCAGCGCGCCATAGCTGATGGACGACAACGCGCCCGCTCCCATCCCGACAATAGTAATCTTCATTATGCGCGCGCAGCTATTGCTTCGATTTCAACAATAGCATCCTTCGGTAGTTTTGCCACTTGAACGGTCGAGCGAGCCGGCGCATGATTTCCGAAAAATTCGCTGTAAACTTCGTTCATCTGCGGAAAATCATTCATATCGCGCAAGAATACGGTCGTTTTTATAATATGATTTACGCTCAATCCAGCCGCTTCCACAATCGCTTTGACATTGTTCAGCGATGCGATGGTCGCCGCCTTGATTTCTTCTTCAATCGCTCCGGTTTGCAAATTGACCGGCAACTGTCCGGATGTAAATACGAATCCGTTCGCTTCATAGCCTTGTGAGTACGGTCCGATTGCCGCAGGTGCTTTTTCCGTTGCTAAATTTTTCATGATAACCTCCGATTTTTTTAATTACATTTATTCCGAAATCCGATATGACAGTTTTTTGGAAAATCATCAACAACAAAATTTTCCGTTGCCGAATGCATTTCGGAATCAATTCCAAGCTTTGAATTTTGCCAATTCCATTCTACCACTCTCACTCAAAACATTCAACTATTTGAAAAAATATGGTAGAATAAGAGCGAAAGGAAGAATATGAACAATTTACCAATAGACTATATCGAAAAAATGCAATCTTTGCTCGGCAAAGATTTTGATATCTTTATGCAAAGTTATGCCTTGGAGAAAATGCAGGGCTTTCGACTGAATTCATTAAAAATCGATAATCAAACTTTTTGGAAAAAATTTTCGCCTCTTCTGTCATTTGACAAAGAGCAAGTGCCCTGGTGCCCCACCGGTTATTATTATCCAAGCGATGTAAATCTTTCAAAGAGTCCTTTGTATCATGCCGGTCTATATTATTTGCAAGAGCCTTCCGCCATGAGCGTCGTGGAATTTTTGGATGTCAAACCCGATATGAAGGTGCTCGACCTTTGTGCAGCGCCCGGTGGCAAAACCGTACAAATCGCCTGCAAGATGAAAAATACCGGTCTGCTCGTCAGCAATGACATTTCGCTGAAAAGAACCAAGGCGATTTTGAAAAATATTGAGACGCAGGGAATTCGCAACACCATCATCACCAATGCCGAGCCGAAAGATTTGGCGGCGGTTTTCCCTGAATTTTTTGAGCGAATTTTGGTGGATGCCCCCTGCTCCGGCGAAGGAATGTTCCGCAAAAGCCCGGAGCTTATCAAATCCTACGCGTCGATGGAAAATATCACCGACTTGCAGCGCGATATTTTATCCAATGCCGCGAAGATGTGTTGCGCAGGCGGACGAATTATTTATTCGACCTGTACCTTCAATCGTGAAGAAAACGAAGAAATCATTTCAGACTTTTTGCGGACGAATTCGAACTTTAGACTGATAGATCCTTTTGCCGAATACACCGGCGCTCGAGATTTCGGATTTGAAAACGGATACGGCTTGAACGCTTTTCGACTTTTTCCGCATAAATTAAAAGGCGAAGGACATTTTCTCGCGATTCTTGAAAAAAATGATGACTTCGGCGATAATCAATCCGTACAAAAAGAATTTCAAGAAAAAAATTCGGATTCGCAAACACCGATTTCGAATTTTGACTTCGAGCAGGCGGACGAAAATCCGCAGCCGAGTCGTTTGAAAAAAGAAAAACCCAAAAGACGAAATTCGATTTTGAATGAAGATTTCGGAGCGCGTAAAAGCAAAAAAACTTCGAGTTTCAAATATAAAAATCCGCAAAACAAAGAAGCGAGCGATTTCGAAAAATTGTTGGCGGAATTTGAAGGCGAAATGCTCACTATCGCGATAAATCGAAAAAATCTCGTTTTGAACAATCATTCGATTTATCAGGAGCTGGGCTTTCAATCCGATTTGAAAAATATTCGCATCATCCGAAACGGATTGTATCTCGGCGATATCAAAAATCAGCAATTCATTCCGAGTCCCGCATTTATCATGGCGCACAAAAAATCGGATTTCAAACACAGCATCACCTTCACGGCAAATGACCCTTTGCTCTACAAATATTTACGATGCGAAACCATCGACTTGGATTTGCCCGACGGATACCATGTCGTCTGTGTGGATGAATACCCGCTCGGACTTGTCAAAGTCAAAAACAAAGTGGCAAAAAATTTATACAACCAAAACTGGAGATTATTATAATGGCAAAGATTCGTATCGACAAATTGCTGTCCAATATGGGCATCGGCAGCCGAAGTGAAATTAAAAAATATGCAAAGCTGGGGCGCATTCGTCTCAACCATCATATCGAGAAAGACAGCGCGCGCATCGTGGACACCGAAAAAGACATTGTGCATTTTGACGAAGAAGTCGTCCATTACCGCAAATATGTCTATCTGCTGATGAACAAGCCGCAAGATGTAATCTCCGCAACCTTCGACAACCGACATCAGACCGTCATCGACCTCTTGCCTGATGAATATCAAATCTTTGATATTTTCCCCGTCGGGCGACTCGACAAGGACACCGAAGGCTTGCTGATTTTGACGAATGACGGACAGTTGGCACATGAGCTTCTGTCGCCGAAAAAGCATATCGACAAAAAATATTTCGCCATCGTCGATAATATTTTACAGGCTTCGCATATTGATCATTTTGCACAAGGCATCACCTTGGATGACGGATATCGAACCATGCCCGCCGTTTTGGAAATATTAAAAACCGACGAGAACAATCATTCCCATTGCCATGTCGTGATTCAGGAAGGCAAATTTCATCAAGTCAAACGAATGTTTGCCGATATCGGTATGAAGGTGGTTTTTCTCAAAAGAGTGCAGATGGGTAATCTTGTTTTGGATTCCGATTTAGCGCTTGGCGAAGTGCGTGAGTTGAGCGAGTCGGAAATCACATCGCTTTTTCAAAAAGAATAATCTAAGGTATAAAGACATAAAAGAGAATTTTTCTCAATCGTTGAATATGGAGAATGTATGAAAAAAAGAGAACAAATTGAACTGACGGTACAAGATATCGACTTCGGTGGAGAAGGCTTCGGCTTTCACGAGGACAAAAAAATATCCTTCAAGGGCGGTATCCCGAACCAAAAAGTTCGTATTATGGTCAAAAAGATTCGAAAAAATAAAATTGAAGGAAAGATTTTGTCCGTCGTTGAAAAATCGCCGCTCGAGACCGAAAATATCTGCGAGCATTTCGGCATCTGCGGCGGATGCAGCACCCTACCGATAAAATATGAGGAGCAGCTTAAAATCAAAGCCGCACAGCTCGAAAGACTTTTTGCGGAATATCATCATGATGAAATCGCCGATATCGATGTGTTGCCGAGCCCGAAGCATCGCGAATACAAAAACAAAATGGAATTTACTTTCGGCAACGAAGAAAAAGATGCTCCCCTTTCGCTCGGCATGCATATGAAAAACAAGAGCAATTCGGTTACAACCGTCGATAGCTGTTTGATTGTCGATGAAGACTACCGAAAAATTATTCGAAGCACCGTCGATTATTTCAAAGCGCAAAATATTCCATTCTACAAAGTGCTTTCGCACGAAGGATTTTTGCGCCATCTTGTCGTGCGCAAAGGACATCACACCGATGAGCTGATGGTCAACCTCGTTACCACATCACAGCTTGATTTGGACTTGAGCGAATATGTGCAAATCCTGCTCTCGCTCAAAACCGATGCAAAAATCGTAAGCATTTTACACACAATCAACGATTCGCTTTCCGATGCCGTTCTTTGTGACAAGCTGGAAATTCTTCATGGGAACGACTTTTTTTATGAAAAATCGTTGGGCTTGAAATTCAAAATTTCTCCCTTCTCCTTCTTTCAGACAAATTCCGTTTGTGCCGAAACATTGTACCGAGCCGTACTGAATTTGCTCGACGAATCCGAAAACAAAATTTTGTTTGACCTATACAGCGGAACCGGCACAATCGGCATTTTGGCTTCTTCCAAAGTCAAGCAGGTCATCGGAGTCGAAATTATCGAGGAAGCCGTGCAAATGGCGAATGAAAATTGCAAGCTCAACCAAATCACGAATGCCCACTATATCGCCGGCGATGTCAAAGATGTCGTGTCCGGACTTTCCACAAAACCCGACATCATTTTGCTCGACCCGCCACGAAGCGGAATGCATCCCAAAGCGATTGACGATGTGCTCTCCTTCGGTGTAAAAGAAATCATCTATGTATCATGCAATCCGAAAGCCTTGGCGACGGAGCTTGCCAAATTCAAGAATCACGGCTATCGGGTAAAATCCTATGTCGGCGTTGACCAATTTCCGAATACGCCGCATTGCGAAATGATTATAAAACTTGAGAAATAAACACTTGATGTTAACTTTTGATTGATACTGATGTCTTCCGGAACGACCCATTAACAACATTTCTTATTGTTAATATGTAGAGAGCGGAAATTTGTTTTTACGGTTATCTTGTTGAATATTAGTGTTATCATATAACTTGGACTATAAAAAGAGGAAGTACGATTCGCTTCCTCTTTGTTCTACAAGAATCCTTTTGGATTTTCTAATTGTCGCTACCCAACTAAAATTCCATTTCCTGTGCAAAGGATATTTGATTGCCGTCGATATCGTAAATATCAAGAACCAACACTACTTCATAATCCATGATATCTCCCGTTTCAATCCCCTGTTGATCTAAAATCTTTTTACATTCCCTGATATCATCAACACCGATAACCACGGTACCGCTTCCCGCTTTGTCGAATTCTTCGGCGGATAATTGCAACCAAGCACTCTCACCGATTTTATATTCCGCCGTATTTTCCATCGGAATAACATCCGGCTCGCCCAGCCACTTTTTGTACCAAGCAATCGACGCCTCCATATCTTTTACCTGAAAAACCGCCACCAAACTTGTCGCTTTAATCCTCTTCATTTTATCCTCCCGTTTTGTTTTCAACATAAATATTTATCTGCTCATACTATATCTTATTTTGCGGATAAAAAATTCTTACAGATTGCGGTTTTGTATATTATACTTTTCCGTTTTATCATGAATCCTCGAAAAAATCAGCATCCGTCAGAACAAAGCGTACAAAAAAATATCCATATCATTGTTCTTTTTCTCGATGAAGCCCATCCGCCAACAACTTCGGCAAATTGATTGTAATCGGCGGGTCATGTGGCAATGCGGAGCGATAATGCAGTTCAAAGTCTTTCATATTATCTCTTGGAAAAACAATCGGTTCTTCAACTTTTGCTCGCAGACAATCCTTCATTACAAAATAATCCGTCAAAGAAGCTCCCTTCTCAATGGAGCAAGAAAGCAGATAAAATTTCCCCGTAGGAATTTTATCCAAAATACAAATTGTATTTCCTACAATCGCCTTTCCCACAATCGGTCGGTGATTCGGAATCGGTTGCTTGAACAAACCGACAAAGGTCACTCCCCGTCGATATTCTTTTGGAAAGTGCAAGGTGACGATGCATTTGGATTGTTGATGAATCTCATCGCTCGGCTCGTAATGAGATTTAACGACGGAGCGGTTCTGCTCATATTCTTTTAACACTTCATACAGATAGTGCAGTTGCTTTTGATATTGTTTCGGCGTCATACCCGTCTGCTTCTCAAAGCTGGACGAAAAAGTGCCGGCGCTCAGAAATCCCGCCTGTAAATGAGCGGACAATACGGAGCGATTTTCTTTCACAAGAAATTCAATGCTTTTTTCCATCTTCAGAGACGATATGAATTGATTGGCGGAAAAACCGGTCAGCCTTTTGAATTCGCGACTGAAATGAAATTTGCTGTACCCGAAATGCGCAGCTATTTTTTCGATATTGTCCGCATCCTGATGATTTTCACGCAGATAAGAAATAATTTGATTGATAATATGTTGCATCTTTCCTCACATAAGTCTGTTTCTTCCTAAAATAATATATCATTCTTTACTATCCATTTGCTTCAATTTGAATTTGCTTTTGGTTCCGACTTTGAATCCGATTTCCTTTTCATTATACCATATATCTCTTTTTCTACACGGAACTTTCACTTTTACGCTTTTTTAACAAAATTATTGTTGATTATTCCGATAGACATAAGGGTATAATTGATAAGCATTAGGTTAGTAACGATAGGTTTTTGCACAAGCGGCTAAATTTTTATATCGGATTTTTTCAAAATACGGCATCCGGTTTGGATTTTAAGACTTAATCCGAATTTCAAAGTTTTTTCAACACCAAGGATTGTGCCCGAATATTGAAAGTTGGATTTGAATATCGAAACGATAGGTTTTGTAAAAAGCTTTTTCTCTTGAAAATTTGACACGAAAACCAAACTTTTTTTGTGTTGCCTATTGCAATTATTTCTTGAAAAGCATATAATTGTATCGACTTATACAAATTTTTTTGTGTATAATTCATAGTAATTTAATCGGAATTAAAATGTGAGGTATGTATGAATCTATTAAAGATTAATGATTTGAAAACTAAGGTGGATGACAAAGAAATTCTTAAAGGCGTGAGTCTTAGCATAAATGTTGGCGAAGTTCATGTGATTATGGGGCCAAACGGTGCCGGTAAATCGACACTTGCCGGAACGCTGATTGGAAATCCCGTTTACGAAGTGGATGGCGGCGAAATTCTTTTCGAAGGCGAAGACATCGTGGAGATGTCGGTTGACGAGCGCGCGCGCAAAGGGCTGTTCCTCTCCTTCCAATACCCGCTTGAAATCCCGGGACTGAGCGTGGAAGATTTTTTGAGAACGGCAAAAGAATCCGTGACCGGAAAAAAACAATCGATTTTAGGATTTAACAAAGAATTGAAGAAAAAAATGCAGGCGCTCGGCATCGATGAAAGCTATGCAAGTCGTCATTTGAATGTCGGTTTTTCGGGTGGAGAAAAAAAGAAGAACGAAATTCTCCAGCTTTCCGTATTGGAGCCGAAGCTTGCGATTTTGGACGAGACCGATTCCGGACTCGATGTCGATGCGACCAAAATCGTGTTTGAAGGTGTCGGCAAATTGAAAAATGAAAACAACTCGCTGCTTATCATTACACATTATGATAAGGTACTCGACTATATCAAACCGGATTTTGTGCATGTGATGATTAACGGAAAAATTTATAAAACCGGCGGCGTGGAAATTGCAAAAGAAATTCAGGAAAACGGCTTTGAGCGTTTTCGTAAAGAGTATGAAGCGGAATTCGGCGAGCGTGTAGTTGAGGAGTAATCGATGGAGAATATTGAAACAAGAAAGAAGACCTATGTCGCGGACATTGAGCGCGGCGTTTATGACATCAAAGATGAGATGAAACACAAGTATTCCACCGGCAAGGGATTGACCGAGGAAACCATCCGCAAAATCTCCGCCAATAAAAATGAGCCGGAGTGGATGCTGAACTATCGTTTGCGCTCATTGGAAATCTACAACTCAAAACCGATGCCTACTTGGGGTGCGGATTTGAGCGATTTGGATATGGACGACATCATTTATTATTTGGAGCCCGACGCTCAGCGCATGAGCGACAACTGGGACGATGTGCCGGAGTATATCAAAAACTCTTTTGAGCGATTGGGAATTCCGCAAGCGGAAAAAACTTCGCTTTCGGGAGTCGGCGCGCAGTATGACTCGGAAGTGGTTTATCACAGCGTCAATAAAGAGCTGGAAGCGCTCGGCGTTATCAACACGGATATTGAAACCGCACTTCGTCATCACGAAGATTTGGTGAAAGAATATTTTATGAAATTGATTCGTCCGGAAGACCATAAATTCGCGGCTCTTCACGGCGCGGTATGGTCGGGCGGTACTTTCGTCTATGTTCCGAAGGGCGTGAAAGTTCCGATGCCGATTCAGTCCTACTTCCGATTGAACGCGGCGGAAGCGGGACAGTTTGAGCACACGATCATCATCGTGGAAGAAGGCGCGGATCTTCATTTTATCGAGGGATGTTCCGCACCGAAATATCAAAAGAACGCATTGCATGCCGGCGCGGTCGAGCTATTTGTAAAAGAAGGCGCGAAACTTCGCTATTCCACGATTGAAAACTGGTCACGCAATATGTATAATCTCAATACCAAGCGAGCTGTCGTGGATGCGCGCGGTACGATTGAATGGGTATCCGGTTCTTTCGGTTCTCGGGCAACCATGCTTTACCCGATGAGTATTCTTCGCGGAGAAGGCGCCGTATCGGATTTTGTGGGTGTCACTTTCGCATCGAGCGGACAATATTTGGATACCGGCTCGAAAGTGATTCATGCCGCACCGAACACGATTTCGAATGTGCACAGTAAGTCCATTTCGAAAAACGGCGGAACGGCGATGTATCGCGGATTGCTCAAAGCAACCAAAAATGCTCACGGCAGCAAATCGAGCGTGAATTGTGAGTCGTTGATGCTGGATAATATTTCAAAATCGGACACCATTCCAATTATTACGGTGAATACGGATGACATCGACATCGGACATGAGGCAAAAATCGGTCGTATCAGCGATGATGCCATTTTCTATCTGATGAGTCGCGGAATCAGCGAAATGGAAGCGAAGGCAATGATTATTAAAGGTTTTGTCGAGCCGATTTCCAAGGAGCTTCCATTGGAATATGCAGTAGAATTGAACAATCTGATACGAATTGAGCTTGAAGGAACGGTGGGTTAGATGTTAGAGAGAATAATTGAAAAGCTGGATGCTCCGGCATTTCGTCAAAAATATTATAAAGAGTATGCACAAAACAATGCACCCTTTTGGAATCGTATCGATTTTCAAGGAAAAAGTGCGCAAGGTTTCGTGGAATTTGACGGCATAAAAATCGAAAATGCAAAACAAAACGGATTGACGATTCAGGAAGTCGACACAAAAATCGAAAATATGACTTCCGTCAATTTTGATGAAAATCGATACGGACTCGATGTATTTTATCAGCATGAAGTTTACGCTTTGCACAATCAGGGCTTTTATTTGAAGGTGGACAAAAATATCAAATTGCAGGAGCCCATATATATCGAATTTGAATTGAGCGAAAAGAATTATCAGCTGTTGGATTTGAGCATCATCGAGATTGAAGAAGGTGCAAGCGCGAACATCATCGTTCATTACAAGAGCGCCGACCAATCCGAAGTGTATAAAAATTCGTTGCTCAAAGTCATTGCGCATCCTTATGCAGATTTGAAAATATCAAGAATACAGAATTTGAATTTGGAAAGCTACAACTGTGATTTTACCGATTTCAATGTAGCGGACAATGCCGCTGTCAAGTATTATTCCGCTGAATTCGGTGCAAAAGTCAATGTGGCAAGCTCCACTTCGTATTTGAACGGACATCGCTCCGTCATTGAAACCGTACCGGCTTATTTGGCGGACGGCGAAAGAAAGGTTGACCTCGCCTACTCCGTAATTTTCCGCGGAAAGCAAACCGAAGGACAAATCAACGGTTGCGGCGCGGTAATGGACAAGGCGGTCAAAGTGTTCCGTGGAAATATCTATTTTGAAAAAGGTTCGTCGGGCTCGCTCGGTCGAGAAGGAAGTTTCGATATTTTGCTGGACAAAACCATCGAATCGCATTCCATCCCTACCCTCTTTTGTGATGAAGATAATGTTATCGGTGAGCATTACGCATCGGTGGGAAAAATTGACGAAAGCAAATTGATGTATCTGATGAGTCGAGGAATTCCGGAAAAAGAAGCACGCAAAGTGATTGTCGAATCCTCTTTCCGTCCGATTCTGGATAATATCGACCATGAGAATACGAAAAATCTTCTTCTACAAGAACTCAATCAGCGAATTTCGTAGAGCCGGAAAGGAATAATATGAATTATAGAAGTCTATTCCCTATTTTCAACCAATCGGGAAATCACTATATGGATACGGGAGCAACCTCTCAAAAACCACAGCAAGTCATTGATGCCATCGCAAATTATTACGGAAACATCAACGGCAATCCGGGTCGTGGCTCTCATCGTCTTGCCATCGAATCGGAGCAAGCCGTTGAGAAAGTGCGGGATAAGGTCAAAAATTTTATCGGCGCGAAAAACAAGGAAGAAATCATCTTCACGAAAAATACGACGGAAGCCATCAACCTTGTGGCATATAGCTACGGACTGGATAATTTCAAAGAAGGCGATGAGATACTGCTCGGTATCTCCAATCATCACGCCAATATTGTTCCTTGGCAGATGGTGGCTGAAAAAACGGGCGCCGTCATTCGCTATATTTATTTGGACAAAGACGGTCAGCTTGACCTGGAAGATTATAAAAGCAAATTGAACAACAAAACCAAATTGGTTTCCATCTCTGCGGTCGTCAATGCGACCGGAGTTAGACAACCCTTTGAAGAAGTGATTGATTTGGCTAAAAAACAAGGCGCCGTCACTTTGCTGGATACCGCACAATCCATTGGACATTTCAGACATCAAGTTGATGATATTCAAACGGATTTTTTGGCATTCTCCGGACACAAAATTTTTGCAGCGATGGGCGTCGGCGTTCTTTACGGAAAGAAGGAATTGCTCAACTCCATGTCCCCTTTCCTGTTCGGTGGCGATATGATTGATTATGTCGAGGAGCAGCAAACCGTTTTTGCCGAGCTTCCACATCGACTCGAAGCGGGAACCAAGGATGTCGGCTCCATCGTCAGTCTCGGCGCGGCGATTGATTTTATTGAAGAAGTCGGCTATGAGCAATTGGCGAAACATGAAGAAAAACTGCTCACGCTCGCTTATAATGAACTCAAAAAATTGGACTACATCGAAATATATCATCACGAGAATTTGAAAAAAGCGGGCGTTTTGGCTTTCAATGTCAAAGGAGTTCATTCCCATGACAGCGCCTATATTTTGGACGGCTACGGCGTGATGGTACGCTCCGGACATCATTGTGCGCAACCGCTGATGAAATACTTGGGCATCGCATCCTGTTGCCGAGCAAGTTTCAGCATCTACAATGACGAATCGGATATCACCGCATTGCTCGAAGGATTAAAAAAGGTAAAGGAAGTGTTTTCGATATGAATTTAGAAAATCTCTATCAACAGACGATATTGGAATACAGCGCTCGAAAAGATGTCAACTACGAAATGGAGTCACCGGACTTTGCCGAGCGCGGACATAATGCAAGCTGCGGTGACGATATCACTTTGCTTGTCAAAATCAATGACGAAGACATCGTGGAAGATATCAGCTTCATCGGAAGCGGATGCGCGATTTCAACCGCATCGACCGCGATGCTGATCGATTTGGTAAAAGGGACGACGGTGCAGGAAGCGCAGGAAAAAATCAACACCTTTTTCAAAATGATGAAACAGGAAGAAGTCAGCGAAGAAGAATTGGAAAGCATCGGTGATGCCGGATTGCTGGAATCCACCGCTCATCTTCCCGCACGAATCAAATGCGCCACATTGAGTTGGCATACCCTGCAAGTGATATTTCAAAAATATCAAAGCTGAAAACAACCTCTAAAGCGAGTTCAATTCCAATCGCTTTGGAGGTTTTTTGTATAAAAAACGGACAATAAAATCTAAAAAACAGAAAGTTTTGTTTACTGCGATAACCATTCGATTTTGAAAATCCCACTTGGAAATAGGTTTTGAAAGTACCAAATTTTTGCGAGAAAGAATCATAACCATCCTTCCAAAAGGTTGTTATGATTTGTTCTGGAAAAGCTTCACAACCGCAAAACAGGCTTAAACCTACAATCAAAAGTTGCCGAAACAACATTTATTTTGTAAAATAATTGTTAGAACTTGGATTTTTTTTCGTCTTTACATATAGAATTCTTTTCAAATTTACGGGAAGGAGGATTTATGACGGATCAGGAAATCATCGCTCTATACTGGAGCCGAAATGAAGATGCGATTGTGCAAACGCAAAATAAATATCATGCCTATTGTTTCAACATTGCGCTGCGAATTCTTAATCTGTACGAAGATGCCGAAGAATGCACCGCCGATACTTATCTGCGCGTTTGGAATTCAATTCCGCCGACAAAACCCTCTTGTTTTAAATCCTTTTTAGCAAAAATCACTCGAAATTTGGCATTTGACAAATTCCGATGGAAGCATAGCCAAAAAAGAGGCGGCGAAATGGCGCTGGTCTTGGATGAGCTGGAAAATTGTATCCCGAGTTCCGCATCAGTCGATGAAGAACTTTTAGCCGAAGAGATGCAGGAATACATCAACCGTTTCCTGCGAGCTCTTCCTTTGCGTGAGCGAAATATCTTTTTGCGCCGATATTTTTTTGTAGAAAAAACAAAAGAAATTGCCGAGCGCTATGCACTCCAAGAAAGTAATGTACTTGTTATTTTATCACGAACGCGCCAAAAACTTCGTAACTATTTGGAAAGCGAGGGAATGATATGAAAAAAGAAGATTTATTTGAACTGATTGGAAATGCGGATGAAGAATTACTTACCATCAGCGAAAAAGAACATCGGCGAAAGAATGTAATGTTGAAAATCACCGCAGCGGTCGCCTGCCTATGTCTTTTGGTTTTGAGTCTGCAGCATTTTATACAAATTCCAAAGAAAGAAACCGCCGCAGAAAATCCGCCGATTTTGCAGACCCCGAAGGAAGTCGATAAAGATGAGCGGCAAAATCCAAAGGATTCCGACGAAGAGTCACAAATGCCGGAAGAAGTTAATGACGAAAATTTACCGGTTATTTCATTGATGAGCGAGCGATTTTTTGATGGAATGGGATATGCCGCCATAGAGCACTATCATATCGACCAAAGTTATATCCAAGGTCCTTGGAATCCGTCAATAAAGATTGAGAAGTTGCCCGTCTATCGAAATTTACAATTTAACAAAGCCGAAGGATATATTCCGGTAGGTGTCGAGCGCAAAGTGCTGTTGTCCGAGCTGAAAAATCTTGAGAACAAGCTTGGCATTCAAACAAAAAATCTTAAGTTCGAGAGCTACGCTTCAGACGCTCCTGCGAATAAAGCGAATTACTTGAAAGCAAAATATGACGATGAAAAATTGGAAATTGAAATTGAATCAAACGGAAGCAAGAGACTTCATTATGAGAAAAAAATCATCCCCGAAGGATATAATTTTTATCAAAACACCCTATCGCAGCTCGATGCCGAAAAATCACTCGATTATCTTGCTGAGAGATACGCTTTTTTGACGGGTTTCAAAAATCCTAAAAAAGCAACCTTCGGAGATTACAATCTTCATGCGGAATTTTCGCGCGAATATTATCTCTATGATGAGGGGCAAGATGTTGCCGAAAGCATCGTAAACTATAATTTGAAAAGAGCTTCCTTTTCTCCGTCGGATCGGGATGAACCTTCCGCATATATCTCATTGGACGATTATACGAAATCTCTGGAGCTTGTCGGCAATTATCCCGTCATCTCCCGGCAAAAAGCCAGTAAACTTTTGAGACTGGGAAAATATGTGAGCTCGGTACCCTATCCGGTCACTTCAAAAAGTGAAATTGCCGCCATCGATATCGATTATGTCACCGTTCCCTATATCGAATATTGGATTCCGTTTTATTGCTTTTATGTAAAATTGCCGCAAGAAAGTCTCGATGGAAAATCGACCGATTGGCGATTGCAATCCTACGGCATCTACTATGTTCCGGCAATCCCAAGCAAATATATAAAAAGCATGGAAACTTACGAGGGTCAATTCAATTAACAAAAAGCCTAACTGTGAGCGTTGAAACAGCGTTCATCATTTAGGCTTTTTCCGTTCATATTTTTCAAAGTCCTTTTGTAGCTTGTAGGGACGGTTTTTTGTTATGCCAAAAGTTGCTCGATTTTATGCGCTAATTCTTCGGCATAGTTTGTAATTTCTCGAATGTCCTGTCCTTCGAGCATTACGCGAACCAAAGGCTCCGTACCGGAATGTCGAATGAGCACACGACCTTTTCCATCCATCTTCTTCTCCAAGTCCTGAATATCTTTTTGGATTTCAGGATGGGTCTGATATTCCGTTTTTTTAGCATTGGATACTTTCGCATTGACCAATACCTGCGGATAGATTTGCATTATCTGTGCCAATTCGCTGAGTTTTTTCCCGCTTTCTTTGACGATTTTGGACAAAATCAGCGAGGACAAAATGCCGTCTCCCGTCGTATTGTAGTTCAAAAATATCATGTGACCGGATTGCTCTCCGCCGAAAGAATAATCTTTCTCAAGCATTCTTTCCAGAATATATCGGTCGCCGACCGCCGTCGTTTCGATTTCAATTCCCAATTCTTTCGCTGCCGTATGAAGTCCGAGATTGCTCATGACGGTCACCACCAATTTGTTGTTTTTCAAAGCATTGTTCTCTTTGAGATACTTCGCACAAATCAACATGATTCTGTCGCCATCGACCGCTTCGCCTTTTTCATCGACCGCAATCAAACGGTCGGCATCGCCGTCGTATGCCAATCCGATATCGGATTTGTTTTTGCGCACCGCCTCCATCAGACCTTCCACATGCGTTGAGCCTGCATTTTTATTGATATTGGTTCCATCCGGCTGATTGTTGATGACAAAAACCGTTGCACCGAGCTTTTCAAATATTTCCGGTGCGATTTGGTATGCCGCGCCGTGAGCGCAGTCCAATGTTATATTCAAACCGCTGAGGTCAATTTTTTCAAATTTACACAAAAACTCTTTGTAGGCATCGATTTTGTTTTCCGGCAGAAATCGTCCTACGCGCTCTGCGGAAATTTCTTCATCAATCTTATCCATATTGTCGATGTATTCTTCGATTTCAAGCTCGATTTCATCATCCAATTTGAGTCCGTTGGAATTGAAGAATTTAATTCCGTTATATTCCATCGGATTGTGCGATGCCGAAATAACGATGCCCGCATCCGCACAACATTTTTTTGTCGTATAGGCAACCGCCGGTGTCGGCGCAACGCCCATATCGATTACATCCGCGCCCATGCTCATCGCTCCCGATGCGACCGCGCTGAGCAGCAAGTCTTTGGATATTCTGGTATCCGTTCCGATAATTACCCTTGTCTTTGTTTCTTTGTGCCTGCTGTATTTTTGCAATACGAAAACGCCGGCTCTTCCGATTTTATATGCAAGTTGAGGAGTGAGCTCAACATTAGCCACTCCTCTTACTCCATCTGTTCCAAAATATTTACCCATTATTTTGCAGATTCCGCTCCTTGTTTTAATGCCTCTCTGTTTTGAGGAATGAATTTTTCTTTTGACGGTCCGAACACTTTTTTGAACGCTTCCAAAATCGATTCCGCATCCACGATATTATCTTTTCCAAGTGCCGCACCGAGCATCACAAGATTTGCCGCCTTGTCATTTCCGATATCCGCTGCAATTCGGTTGGCATCCACATAGAATGCATCCACATCGGTTCGCTCCACTTTTTTCGAAATCAAAGATTCGTTGACGAATATTTTTCCGCCCGGTTTTACATCTTTTTCAAATTTTAGAAGCGAAGGCAAATTCATAATGATGGCGATGTCCGCATCATCGGTGATTACCGGCGAGCCGATTTCTTCATCCGCCACGATAACGGAGCAGTTTGCCGTTCCTCCGCGCATCTCCGGTCCGTAAGACGGCAACCAGGATACATTTTTATCTTCCAACATTCCCGCATAAGCCAACAACTGACCCATGGACATTACACCCTGTCCACCGAATCCCGCACAAATAATTCGCTTTTCCATATTATTTGCCTCCTTCCGCATTTGGTTGTTTGTAATTTCCAATCGGATAGTATGGAATCATATTATCTCTTAGCCACTGCAATGCCATTACCGGTGGAATTCCCCAGTTGGTCGGGCAAGTGGAAAGAACTTCTATCATCGAGAATCCGAGTCCGTCTTTTTGAACTTGGAATGCTTTTTTGATTGCATTTTTCGCTTTTCGAACATTTGCCGGAGTATCTACGGACACTCTTTCAACAAAAGCTGCGCCATCCAATGTCGCAATCATTTCCGCCATACGAATCGGAAAACCGTTCTTCACCGGGTCACGACCTTCTTGTGAAGTGGTACTCTTTTGTCCAATCAAAGTAGTCGGTGCCATCTGTCCGCCGGTCATTCCGTAGATTGCATTGTTGACGAAGATTGTTGTAAAT
Source organism: Peptostreptococcaceae bacterium (assembly GCA_030532905.1). GTDB lineage: Bacteria > Bacillota > Clostridia > Peptostreptococcales > Filifactoraceae > JAUNKE01. Next base: position 17,060 of record JAUNKE010000019.1, on the reverse strand, counting down.
CGCTCGCCTCTCGCCGCCGCGTGAATGATTTCTCCCGTACCGATGGATGCGAGGTCTCCGTCTCCCTGATAAGTGAAGACAATGCTGTTCGGCAAAGTTCTTTTGATTCCCGTTGCCAAAGACGGTGCACGACCATGCGCCGCTTCCTGCATATCGCAGTTAAAATATTTGTATGCGAGAACCGAGCAACCTACCGGCGCAACACCGATGGCATTTCCAAGCTCGCCCATCTCTACCAATACCTCAGCTACCAGTCGATGAATAATACCATGAGTACATCCCGGACAGTAGTGAGTGACCACATCTGTTAAACCCTGCGTTCTTTCAAATACAACTGCCATTATTTTGCACCTCCTACGATATTCATAGCCACTTCAACAATTTGTGACGGCTCCGGAATCATTCCGCCCACACGACCTGTAAAATGAACCGGCACTCTACATTCAACGGCAAGCTTAACATCCTCCACCATTTGACCCATACTCATCTCGACGCAAAGCATATTTTTGGCAACCAAATTTTCAAATGCTTTTACCGGGTAAGGCCATAGAGTTTTTAGACGAATCAATCCCGCCTTCACTCCTTTTTCTCTCAATTTCACAACGGCGTTACGCGCGATTCTCGCAGTGGTACCGTAAGCTACCAATACCAATTCCGCATCTTCCACCATATAATTTTCAAATCTCGCTTCATTCTCTTCAATCGTTTTATATTTGCGCTCCAACATCAAGTTGTGCTGCTCCAAATCCGGCGCCTGCAAATAAAGCGAGTTGATGATATTCGGCTTTCTCTCGCCCTTTGTTCCGGTCGATGCCCAAGTTTTCTCTTTAAGCTCGCGAGCCGGCGGCTTTCTGAATTCCACCGCTTCCATCATCTGTCCAATCATACCGTCGGCAACCACCATAACCGGCATGCGATAATAATCCGCTACATCAAATGCTTCCTGAACCATGTCCACCGCTTCCTGAATGGAAGCCGGCGCGTAAACGATATGTCGATAGTCTCCATTTCCTCCACCGCGTGTTGACATATAATAGTCGGACTGTGCAGGCTGGATACTTCCGAGTCCCGGACCTCCTCGCATCATATTCACGATAACTGCCGGAAGTTCCGCTCCCGCAATATAGGTAATTCCTTCCTGTTTCAATGCGATACCCGGTGAGGATGAGGATGTCATCGCTCTTGCGCCTGCACCCGCCGCACCGTAAACCATATTGATGGCGGAGATTTCAGATTCCGCCTGAACAAATGCGCCGCCACGCAAAGGCAGCTCTCTGGACATATATTCCGGAACCTCATTTTGTGGTGTTATCGGATATCCCGCAAAAAAATTACATCCCGCCTCAATAGCAGCTTTTGCAACCGCCTCATTGCCTTTCATAAGTACTTTAGCCATAATTACATCCTTTCTACAGTGATTACTCCGTCCGGGCACATAGTTGCGCAGTTCGCACAGCCAATGCATTTTTCCATTTCTTTTACCGTTGCAACATTATATCCCTTATTATTGATGGTTTCTTTATCAATAACCACAATGTTGACCGGACAACCGGTTGTACAAAGGGCGCACCCTTTACACTTCTCCTGATTAAAAGTTACCTTTCCCTTAGCCATTTTAACCTCCATTCGTTAAAAAATGATGTTCTTCCAATGGGAAAGCCCATTGGAAGATTTATTATAAGACTTCTGTCCGATAATCACATCCAATCTTCTCTCATAATCATATCGATGGAGAAAAGATTATACTCAATTTGATTTTCAATCGACGAAATATCCAATTGACTCGGATACACGACATATTTTACGGGAATTCCCGTTTGCTCGCTCACTTTTTTGACAAGTTCGCAGCCTTTGAGAATATCTTCCGTCGAAGTATCCCAGAGCAAATGGGTATTGCTCACAAGTCCCGTCACCGACAATTTGCTCGCGCCTTCGATTTCACGAATGTATTTGATAACATCGTTCACTTCAACCGTATATTCGCGATTGGCATTGATGACCATAAACATATCGTAAGAATATTTTTCGATCACCTGATGCATCGAGCCGAGCACGCGTGCACCGAGTTCGTCGCCGCCGACATCCATCACATATTGATAGTTCTCATCCAAAATCGGTACGCTCAAATCCGCGGAAATCGCCGGCAAATCGAGTGCCGAGTTGCGAAGTACGCTGGAATGTGAGATGATGCCGTGTTTGTCCAACATTTCTTCCTTCTCCCTGGAGCGAAAATATGGATTGATGACATCCAAATCGGCAATCGCAACCTGCATTTCTTCATTCTGCGTTTCTTTTTTGATATCTGCCAATTTGACGGCATAGTTGACCGAGAACTCGGTTTTACCGCTGCCGTAATGTCCGACGATGATTCGTATTCTTTTATCTTTTGTTACACTTACTTTCTGATTATTTTCCAATGTATTCTTTTGCCTCTTCTTCCTTATTCAGAACTCGAATTGCACCCTCCGCCAATGCAATCATTTCGTCCTCACCCGGATAGACAACGAATTTTGCAAGCTTGTCCACCTTTTTCTTAATCATTTCGGTGAACATCTGCGAATAAGCGATTCCGCCGGTAAGGATGATTGCATCCACTTCGCCGTCCAAAACCGCAACGCATGCTCCGATTTCTCTGGCAACCTGATATGCCATCGCGGAATATACCAGCTCCGCCTGCTTGTCGCCGTCGGCAATCTTCTGCTCCACTTCTCGCGCATCGTTCGTATTGAGATACGCAACGATTCCGCCGTTTCCTTTCAGGCGTTTTTTGAGTTCATCGGTATTCATCTTGCCGGAATTCGCCAATTTCAAAAACTGTCCCACCGGCAAACCGCCCGCGCGCTCCGGTGAAAACGGTCCGTCTCCATCCAGCGCATTGTTCACATCGACCACTCGTCCTTTTTGGTGCGCTCCGACGGAAACTCCGCCGCCCAGATGCGCTACGACGACATTGACATCCTTGTATGCTTTGTCGATGGACTTTGCATAGCGTCTTGCCACCGCCTTTTGATTCAACGCGTGGAAAATCGACATTCTCTCAATCTCCGGTATTCCCGAAATTCTTGCCACATCGCTCATCTCATCGACAACGACCGGATCCACGATAAATGCCGGTACGACCGCCGTATCCGCAATCTCTTTCGCGATGATTCCGCCGAGATTGGAAGCATGCTCGCCCAAAACGCCGACTCTTAAATCCGCCAACATTTTCTCATTGACTTCATAGGTTCCGCCTTCCATCGGATGCAACAAGCCGCCGCGTCCGACCACCGCATCCAAATCATGTGAATTGATGCCCGCTTCCGCCAGTGATTCCAAAATCACTTCTTTTCGAAAAGATTTCTGCTCCGCAATCGTTTCATACTTTCCGATTTCTTCGTTCGAATGTCTTAAAGTTTTCTCCATTACCATTGTCTCATCTTCAAAAACCGCAATTTTTGTCGATGTGGAACCCGGGTTAATAACCAAAATCTTATACATAATCCCTCCGCTTAGTTTGAAAATTTATCTGCATACAAGACAGACAGTAAAATCGAATTCAATTTAGTTTCTTCGGAATCCGCTCTCGATGTCAAAACAATCGGTGTCGCCGCGCCGAGAATAATGCCCGCCAAATTGGCATCCGGTTGGAAATAGGAAATCGCCTTATACAAAACATTTCCCGCTTCAATATCCGGCATGAGCAAAATGTCGCACAGCCCCGCTACCTTATGCTCGATTCCTTTATGATGAGCCGACTCAAGCGAAATCGCATTGTCGAGCGCAAACGGCCCGCCCACGATGCAATCCGTAATCTTGCCTTCCTGATTCATCTTCTCCAAGATTTCAGCATCGACGGTCGCCGGCATTTTTTCATCCACTTTTTCTTTTGCACAAATCACACCGACTTTTGCCTGTTCAATGCCCAATGCCTGTGCCAATTTCACGGAATTCCCGATGATTGCCGCTTTGGTTGCCACATCCGGCGCAATATTCATCGCCGCATCCGTTACAAAGAACAGACGGTCATAATTCGGAATTTCGAAAACCGCACAATGACTGATCGGTTTGCCCGTTCTCAATCCGAGCTCCTTGTTGAGCACCGCCTTGAGAATGATGGAAGTATCTACAAGACCTTTCATCAACACATCCGCCTTTTTATCCGAAACCAATTTCGCTGCGATATGTGACGACTCCGCTTTATCCGCATTGTCGATGATTTCATAATCCGCCGGATTGATGCCGTTCGCCTTGCAAATCGACTCGATTTCGGATTTCACACCGACCAAAATTGCCTTAATTACGCCGAGTTTTCTTGCATTCTCAATCGACAACAGTACATCTTCGTCATGAGCACAAGCCACCGCCACCGTCTTGGGCTTCAGTTTTTTCGCATAGGACAAAATCTCTTCAAAAGTTTTCATTTTACTCTCCTTCACTGACTGTAATATGATTTGGCATTGCCGCAAAGCTGTTGACAGGATATTCCAATTTGATTTTGATTGGATACTCCTTCTGCTCCGCGGAATTATCTACTAAAATTTTTATCGAATCCGTCGAAATCAAATTTTCATGTTCTCTGCTTGCTCTAAAGCTTATCGAAATGAACGGCGGCAACGCCTGTTTGATCTCTTCGGTCTTAATCGCTCCCGTAAAAATAACTTCGCTCGACGGAATTTCAAAAGTATATTCCATCAGCTCCTCTTCAACCGTTCTGAGCTGAATTTTTTTATTGGAAACACGAATCCCCTCCGGTATTTGAAGATCGAATTCCATCTCCTGATTTTGATTATAAGCCGCCACCGAAATTTTTTGACTCACAATCTCATCGATATTCGCGATTTTTTCAGATTTACCCGTAATTAAAATATCTTCAATGCTCGGTACGAGTCCGCTGTCTTTGACTTCCTGTTCGAGCGAGTTGAACAGTCGAATGCGAACCGGAACTTCCTTGCTCTCTTCCATCTTAACATCGACAATCACATATTCCGTATCGATTTTGACGCCGTCAACGAAATCTCCTTTGGCATCGACCGGTGTGATTTTTGTTTTCAAGCTGAAATCCTTGCTCGCGCCTTCCGTACTGAGAACCCCTTTGAGATTCGCCACTTTATCCACTTGGGATTTCGCGCCTTCCACATAGACCTTCTGTTTATTGATATTGATTTCCGAAACCGCAAAATTCTCCTTCGGTGTTCCCTCCCAGATAATGTCAACGGTTTTTTCCGCAATCACGCCTTCTTCCAAGTTGATTTTGAAATTCTTCGGCTCAAAACTGTATTCCACGCCCGACGGCGTATCCAGTGTGAGTGTAACCACATTCGCACCGACGGTCGGATTTTCAACTTTCGCCTTGACCTCCGGCATCACGCGAATATAGTTGAGCAATGTGGAGCGCCGCGCCCGAAGATCCACTTTGACCGTCAACGACTGGTCGTAACTTAGCACCAAACCCTGCTCTTCTATTTCCTGCATATTCGTTATTTGTTTGATATGAACATTCTCAACACTTCGAATGATAATCGGGTCGATTTTTTCCATGACGAAAATCCACATTCCGAAAGCGACCAGTATGCTCAAAAATCTTATTTTGAAAGCCTCAGGAGATTTTTTCTTCATCATTCGGTTTCCTCACTCTCAAATAAATTCTTTTTGTCAATCATTCGCAAACTGCGCTTCAGGAATATATTCAAATTTTCATCGGATAAATCACGATACAGATTTCCGTTTTCCGCAACCGAAATATTGCCCGTCTCCTCCGATACAATCAATGCAATACTGTCGGATTTTTCGCTGACACCCAGTGCCGCTCTATGTCTGGTTCCAACCTCCTGATTAAGCTGCGCATTATCGGTAAGCGGTAAAAAACATCCCGCCGCCATAATTTTTTCGCCTCGCACAATCACCGCGCCGTCGTGCAAAGGAGTATTGGGTTCAAAAATATTGATAAGTAACTGTCTGCTGATATCCGCATTGAGCAATGTGCCGGTTCGAACAATTTCATTGAGTCCGGTTTCCCTTTCGAAAACAATCAAGGCTCCGGTCTTGCTTTTTGACATAACGCCGACCGCCGCTCGAACTTCAGATACAATATAATCGACACTTTTTCGGTAAGCGTCCTGCGAGCTCTTTGAAAAAAATTTGACTCGACCGAGCTGCTCCAGCGCCCGACGAAGCTCAGGTTGAAATACGATAAGCAAAGCGATGATTCCGACCGTCATCGTTCGCTCCAAAATCCAATGGATAACTTGGAACTGCATCATCTCCAAAACATTTGTCGCTAAAAGTAAAATGACGATACCCTTAATCAGCTGCTCCGCTCTCGTCTCTTTGATTAAAAAATACATTTTATAAAAAAAATAGGCAACAATGGATATATCAATGATATCAATCATAGTCATATTGCTTATGATATCTTTTATTCCCCACATACTGTTACCTCCGTTTTAATCCTTATCTTTATTATTCCATAGAATAAACGATTTTTCAAGTCGAAACGCCCATTTTACAATTTTCTGAATTACTTTTGAGTTTTCGAAAACAATTTTGTGCCCTATTTGCTTGCTTTGCGGATTCCATCAGATTTTGCACATAAAAAAACCAATTATTTTTTTACAAATACAAAAATAAAAAACACTCAATTTTCAACCCGTATTCCTGTCATCTATTTCAAAATCCAAATACCAAATGAAAATACAAATTACGACTCAAAATCATAAATCAAATTAACAAGCGAGATGAAAATATCCTTCAAAAAAATTTGCCTGCATTATGCCCGATGATATCCAATTTTATTTATAAAAAAGTTTCTTTTCGTTGATTTGTGAATTGTTTTATGTATAGTTGCTTAAAATTTTTTACAAAATTATGTTAATCCATTGACTTAACCAAAATAATATGCTATATTTGAATCATATTAGGTTTTAGATTAAATGCGATACCTTCCTAATCATTACAGTTTGGGTTATGTGGTTCGTCTTTTATTCAAACTGGTATAAATTTTTTATAGGAGGTATCTTTATGAATAGAGGTACAGTAAAGTGGTTTAATGGTGAAAAAGGTTTCGGATTTATTACTGATGAGAACGGACAGGACATCTTCGTTCATTTCAGCGGCATCGTTGCTGAAGGTTTCAAAACTCTTGTAGATGGTCAAAAGGTAACTTTTGAAATCTCCGAGGGAGCAAGAGGACCGCAAGCAGTTAATGTAGTTGCAGAGTAAAAAATAATCGCCGGCTTCGTCGGCGATTTTTATTATGAAAAATCCACTCTTCCACGGGTGGATTTTCGATTGTAAAATAATTGGAAAGGACAATCCGCTCCATAAAATTTTTTTCCGATTGTAATTTCGAAAATCAAAATACGCTTTTCCTATTTCTTTTCTCAATCAAAAAAATTGAAAACCGAAATAATCTTTTCCGAAAGACAAATTTTACATAAAAAAAGCGAGATAAATCTCGCTCAAATACTTTCTAATAAGCAAAACTCGAATGCGATTTGCCATACACATTCATAATAATCGAAACGATGACCATTCCCATCATCACCGAGCTGCCGCCGTAGCTGACAAAAGGCAGCGTCACGCCCGTAACCGGCATCAGTCCGATGGTCATCCCGATATTTTGGAGCACCTGATAAAACAGCATTCCCAAAAATCCCGACACGATGAGCGTTCCGTAAAAATCCTTCGCTCCCATCGCAATCGAATAAATCCGGCTGAGGAAAACAAAAAACAATGCAATGAGCGTTCCCATTCCCACCATACCGAATTCTTCGCCCAGTACCGCAAAGATAAAATCACTTTCCGGAACCGGCAAAAAACCGAAAGGAATCAGCGTTCCTTTGAGCCATCCTTTACCGAAGAGCTGACCCGAGCCGATTGCCGTAATCGACTGAATCACTTGCTCATTTCCGATGTAAGAAGGGTCGCCCGGATGCAAAAACGCTTCCAATCGTTGCATCTGATGAGATTCCAACAGCTGAAATTTATAAATAATCGGTACGGCAATCAGCATAAAGACGATGCCGCCGATGATATATTTTTTGTTGAGTCCCGCCATAAAAAGACAAAATATCGTAATAAAAAATATTACCAGTATTCCGCCCAAGTCCGGCTGCTTTTTGAGTAAAAATACAATCGGCAGCGGATACAAAATCGCCGGCAACACCTCGCCGATGGAGTTGAGCTGATTGCGCCTACGCTCCAAAAATGCGCTGTATGCCAATGTATAAGTTACTTTGGTCGCCTCGGAGGTTTGAAATTGCATAAAATACAAATTGACCCAAGACCGTGCGCTGAACTGCTCGATTCCGAATCCCGGAATATACACCAGAAGCAGAAAAATAATCGAAAGCGCATACAGATACCAATCGTATTTTTTCAGCACGCTGTAATCAATCGCTGTTGAAAGGTACATAAAGATAAGCCCCAGAAAAAATGCCGCGCCTTGAATCGTCAATTTTCGCATGCTCATCTTGGTCGCCGAGGCAACCAGCATCAAGCCGATGCCGAAAATCAGAAACAGAACCAACAACAGAATTTTGTCAAATCGTTTTGTCGAAAATATTTTCATTATTGTCTCTTTATCATTTTTATCGGTATATTTGCAACTAATGCGTTAACAAGTTCCCCTTCATCCGTCTCTATTTTCTTGACCCCGACATCCATCGATGTATCATCAATCTCAATGTATCGGCTGATAACTTCCATAATTTCTCCTTGAAGTTTTGCCAGCATCTCATCCGACAAGCCACCTTTGTCCTGAACAAGAACGACCTTCAGACGATTTTTCGCTACATCTTTCGATTTTTGCTTTCCCGTTAAAAAACTAAAAATGTTCATTACTATCTCCCTTATCGCCTATTTTCCTGTAAAAAGTTTTTGTAACCGTCTAAAAAATCCATCCTGCACATCCAAATCGATAAAATCAACATCCTCTCCGGAGATTCTGCGAGCGATATTGGTATATGCCTTGCAGGCGATTGAATGCTCATAGTTGATGACCGGCTCACCTTTGTTGGTCGAGATAACGATGCTCTCATCATCCGGAATCGAGCCGATGAGTTTGACGCCGAGGATTTCAAGAATATCGTCGATGTCGAGCATATCACCGCTTTTCACCATATTGATTTTGATTCGATTGACAATCAGCTTGATATCCTCAACCAAGCTCGCTTCGAGCAAACCGATGATTCTGTCCGCATCACGAACTGCCGAAACTTCCGGTGTGGTAACGACAATCGCACGATCCGCTCCGGCAATCGCACTCTTAAATCCGTTTTCGATTCCCGCCGGACAATCCACGAGCACATAGTCGAATTCTTCTTTGAGTGTCGTAACCAATTCCTTCATCTGCTCCGGTGTAACCGCATCCTTATCGCGAGTTTGTGCTGCCGGAATCAAGTACAGACCTTCAAATCGCTTATCTTTTATCATCGCCTGTTTCGCCTTCGCCTTGCCTTCCACAATATCCACGAGGTCAAACACGATTCGATTTTCAAGTCCCATAACGACATCCAGATTTCTAAGTCCGATATCCCCGTCGATTACTACGACTTTTTTTCCATGATTCGATAATGCCCATCCGATATTCGCTGTCGATGTCGTTTTACCGACTCCACCTTTTCCTGAAGTTACAACAATTACTTGTCCCATACATCCTCCTAATTAGAATTGTTCAATTTCTATTTCTCCATTTTTTACGGTTACCATTGCATTTTCAATAATTTTCGCATCCTGCGGCGGTACTGCAAACACATCATGAATTCGTATTTGCAAAGGGAGCAGCTTGAGCGCGGCGATAAAACAATTCTGGTCGTTTTTCTTGCCCGCATAAGCCATTCCGCGAAAGCTTCCCATGACGATGATATTTCCTTTGGCAATGATTTTCGCACCCGGATTCACATCCCCGAATATAATGACATTGCCGTCATATTCCAGCTCCGCGCCCGAGCGCATATTCTCAAACACAAATTTCGTTTTCAAATTTCTGTCCGTCTCATCTTTTTTCGTTGTAGCGACCTTTTCCTCCGTCGCTGTAATTTTGAGTATCTTGCCGATGGTTTCGTCAAAGGAAGATAATTTTTCTTTGAGCTTTTGCACCGAAGAAGACACATCTTCCTCCGGACTTTGAACTTTGGTTTGACGACTGATTTTGACAATCTTTTTGTTTTCATCCGCATCCTCGTCCACAAAAGTCACATTGTAGCTTTCTTTTATCAATTCCATCAAATAGTGGATATCCGCTTTTTTGAGTCCCGGAGCGTCCAATCTGAAAAATTTCGCTCCTTTGAAAAATGTCCCCGACTCCTCAAATTTTTGTATCAGTTTTTCTCTTGCTTCGATAAAAGGCAAACCCTCATCGATCACAATGTAAAACCCGTCTTTTTGACCCTTGATTTCTATTCCCATATTTTCCTTCCTACCCAATATAATCATTGAAAGTGAAGTTATTATCCGTTGCCTCTTTCCCCTCTAAATTAAAATATTCCGCATAAACATCTCTGGCAATCGCCGAGCCGAATCCGCCATGCCCTCCTTGGAACAGCAAAGTCACGACCGCGATTTCCGGTTTTTCCGCCGGCGCGTATGACACGAACCAGGCGAACGGATCATATTCATCCTTGTACTGATGAATACGCTCCGGCGTCATATTGGGATTGAGTTCCAAAATTGCCCGTTGCATGTAGATATGTCTTTTGAGTCGGTTCTTGTCTTCCTTTTCCAATTTGTCGGTCAGCGCAATCACTTCCTCTTTATCCACACCGTAGTTCCCCATATATTGTAACAGATATGCCTCCTCATCAGCAACAGGAATTCTACCCGTTTTTTGCGCCGTTCCCGTTTTGGAAGCGACTTTTATCGGGAAACTTTTGAAATAGTTGCTCGCCGAACCTTCATCAGTTACATCCTCCATCCCTTGACGAATGAAGGTAAGATTCGCATGATTTCGAAGCTCAATCTTTTTTGAAACCTTTTCGACGGATTTGCTCGTCAATTTGTCCGCCGATTCAATACTGCTCACGATATTCGCCTTGTTGAGATAACCGTCATTGGCAATCGCCGAAACATAGCGCGCCATCTGAATCGGAGAATATTTGTGATAACCCTGCCCGATCGACATGTTGAAACTGTCTCCCGTTTGCCATTTTGCCAAATTGAAATACGAATACTTTACCAAATCCGTCACCTTGTTGACATATTCGCTTTTGACACCGAGATTCTCCAGTCGAGTCACAATTTCCGAGCGACTCGGATTCTCCTCCATCCAACTGATGATGGTGTCCACTTTTTCTTCGTATTTATCGGATTCCGGCGTGATGCCTTCAAAATAGTTTTTCATCAATCGTAAAAGAACCGATTTGAGCTCACGCTTTTTGGATTGTATTTTTTCTTCAATGCTCGGTACTTCTCCCGCAATTTCCTCAATCTCGACACCGGATTTTTCGTTCAGCCCGAAACGCTCGGAGTAATCCAAAATATCCTGTGCTTTGATATTGATTGGAAGATTTTTTTCAGCGGCATAATCATAGCCGGTCGCCACCGAATAAAAATAAAAGTTGCAGGAGTCCCGAAGCGCATCCATCAGATTTTCCGGCCCGTGACTGCCGCGTTGTTGATTCCATAACCAACATCCGAAATACTTGCCGCCCATCTCGATATAACCTTTGTCATAAATCGCATGATGAGGACTCAGCCCAAGCTCGATTCCCGTCAAACCGGTAATCATTTTGAAAGTCGAACCCGGTGCGACCGTCGTCATCGTCGCAATATTATACAAAGGCTTCGGTGCAAGCTGGTCATTGAGATTTGCCGGCGTCAAGCTCGCAAAATCCTTGCTGCTGATTCCCTGCACAAAAAGATTCGGATTAAAATCCGGATAGCTCGCCATCGCCAAAATATCGCCCGTCTTCACATCCATCACGACCACCGCGCCCGATTGCGCCTTGCTGTAAACGCGACGATTGTCACGCATACGCATATTTCCCCAAACCGAGTCATAATATCCGCCGTTTTGAATCGTCGTGAGCGTCTTTTTGAGCGAGTCTTCCGCCACTTTCTGCAATTTCGAATCAATCGTAAGATAGAGCGTATCGCCCGCTTTGGAATCTTCCCGACCGAGCGTTTCAATCAAACGACCGCCGACATCCACGCGCACTTGGGTAAAGCCCTTCTTCCCGTTGAGCTCTTTTTCAAAACTTTTCTCCACGCCGGTCTTCCCGATGATGTCGCTGAGCAAATAATTCTGCTCTTTGACATATTTATCGATTTCCGCCTGCGAAGAAATTTTTCCGAGCTGTCCCAAAATATGAGACGCATGATTATTCATCGGATAGTAGCGCACCGAGCTTGCCACGATACCCACACCGCGAAGATTGATGGAGTTTTCCTCAATCTTGGCTACGGTATCTTTTTTGATATCCTTGGCTATCAAGGTCGGCTCGTATTGATAATATCCTTTTTGGCTGATGGATGTTCGAATATTGAGTATCCGTCTCGCATCCGAATCATTCATCGACTCGTCGATATCATAATATTTACGCATGTAGCCGAACACATCCTTTGCGGATGCCTGATACATCTTTTCCTTATCGCCGCCGAAATCTTCCTTGAAGCGATAGAGATATTTATCGATAAACTCGCGCTTTTTGACGATTTCGGTAAACTCATTATGCTTTACGGAAATCGGCGGATAATATCCCGCATCGATAATCTTCGACTGAATGCTGTTCTTATCCTCGCCCGGCTCGACCGAAATCGCGCCGTCTCTCGCCAGAATTTCTACAATATAATCAAAAGTCTGCTCCGCCGTGAAATCCAAAGGAATCTCATTGGATTTTTTCCATTTCGCGACATTTTGGTCATAGGTAAATTCATATTGTCCGTTCTCGATGACGATTGGAAATTCGTCAATAATTTCTTCTTTATTTTTCTTCAAAATATCAATCGTCGAAGAAATCACTCGGTTCAAATCCTGCGACTGCATATTGCCCGGATAAATTTCAACCGAAAAAGCCTCTCGGTTGCCCGCCAACAAAGTACCGTGACGGTCTCGAATCTCTCCGCGAGGCGCATCGATGATAATTTTACGATACACCGTATTCTTGGCAATATCCGCATAGATATTTCCCTTTATAATCGAAACATGAACCGCCTTGAGCATCATCATCACGAAGAAGATGCACATCACCGCATACATAATTTTGCTGCGAATCTCAACGCGGCTCTCGTTCTGCTCTTTTATTCTATTCATTCTACCACCAGTTTTTCATGATATGTTTGGAAATCGGTCTAAGCACCGCGTTGAGCAAAATGCCCGCCACCGTATTGGTCAAAACATTTCTCCATAACAGTTGTGGAAAAACGGCAATCTCTTGCGGCACAAACAGAATCTGATTGATTAAAAATTGATAGGTGAAAAAAATCGCCGAGCTGATTATCAAAATGACAACCACGCTCCACAGTTTCTCCTCATACAATTTATCAATCAACACTCTTGCCAAAGCCGTCAACGCCAACAAAATTACCAAATTGACACCGAAATATCTGCTGATGAGCAAATCATAGACGAAGCCCAAAATGACGATACAGGTGTAATCGGTCTTTGTATCCACATTGAGCGCCAATGCGATTGCATATACGAACAACAGATTCAAATTAGTGCCGAGAATTTGAAATTTATTGCTCAGCGTCAATTCGAAAATAATGACCGACAAGCCGATTAAGGTTAAAACAATTCGCTTCATACTAATCCAAAGTCCTTGTATTCACTACCAAAAGTTTGTTCAAATCATTATAGTCGGTATAAGGTTTTATCACGATATATTTGAGTAAGTTGGATTGATCCTCAATCACCTGATACACTTCGCCAATCTCAATGCCCGACGGATAAATTCCCATGCCCGATGTAATCAAAATATCCCCGACGAGCACATCCTGATTTTCAAAAACATAGCCCTTGAGCATATCCTGCGGCATATCGTCAAACACATCGGAGTTGATATTCTGACTCGCAATTCCGTTGATGGTATCGCCGCGCACCGCTTTGAAACTGATGGAAACCTGCGAATCCAAAATCGACAACACCTTGCTGTAATCCTTTTGCGCATCCTGAACAATGCCCGCCAGCCCATTGCCGCTGAGCACCAAATTGCCTTTCTTGACCCCGTCGTTTGAGCCCGCCGAAATCAAAAAAGTCGTGTAAAAATCATTGCCGTCCTTTGCAATCAAATCGGCAGCGATATGTTTATCATAAATTTGCTCTTCCTTATGATTGAGCATTTTTTTCAAATCATTGAGCTCACTCAATTCCTTTTCCGAAATCACATTGTCTATCAACTGCTTACGCAACTTCGCATTTTCCGACTCGAGCTCACGAATCTTGATGTCTTTTTCGTCATGAATATATTTCTCGTCCACAAAATTGATTGCGGTATCCGTCGTTTTGGAAACTTTTTCAAGAATCGGACTCAGCGCCATTCGCAAAATCGAATTTCCGAAAACCTCATTAAAGACAAAGATGACGGCAACTACTCCAAGCAATATGCCCAGCACCCTCTTTGATTTTAAATTTCTATTTTTCATCTCATTAAATATATCCAAGCTTTTTGATACTTGAATATGTTCCATCTCCTATAATGATATGGTCTACCAGCTCTATTCCCATTATTTTGCCCGCATCAACGATTCTTCTCGTAAGTAAAATATCCTGCTCGCTCGGCGTCGGGTCGCCCGACGGATGATTATGTACCAACACCAGCGTGTTTGCACATCGCACCACCGCCTCTCGAAACACTTCCCTCGGATGCACGATTGACGAATTCAAACTCCCCTCCGACAACTGCACATCACCGACGATACCCCCTTTGGTATCAAGCAAAAGCAATTTGACGATTTCCTTTTTCTGATAGCGAAGCTCTTCCATAAAAATATCCGCCACCGTTTCAGGCGAATCGACACGATAACGCTCTGCCGCCTTCGTTTTTGAAATCCGTTTGCTCAGCTCCAGCGCCGCATAAATTTTGGTTGCCTTACCCGCTCCGATTCCTTTTATACTCATCAGTTGCTCGAGCGTAATATCCGCAAGCCCTCGTATCCCATTTGCTTTTTCAATAATTTGTTTCCCTAAATCAATCGCCGAACATTTCGCCGTTCCCGAATTGATAATAATCGCCAACAACTCCTCTTCGCCGAGCAAACTCGCTCCGTAAGTCATCAGCTTTTCTCGTGGACGATCCTGTAGAAAGATTTCTTTTATTTTCATAAGATTCCCCTCAATCATATTCCATACTCAATCATAGTCGCATCCATTTTATAGTATAACACGCAACTTTAACGATTTCCACAAAAAACATCGCAATCATTCAATTTTTTTAATATCCTCACTGTAAAAAACAATGCTTAACAAAATATGTAAAATTTTTGTTGATTTTTTGCAAGAAAAATCAGTCCCGATGCTTTCAACAAGGCTTTTTACAAAAAAAGAAGAGCCGCTTGACTCTTCCTATTCTCAAAATAAACTCCTACTCTTGTAATCTGAAAATCAAGCCGCTTTCTTCATTCAAATATTCTTTCGGATTTTCTTCAAATCGGTAGAAGTCGCTGCTCGATAAACTGCTGCCCGTTTCCAATACGGGTTTCCCAAATATATTCAAATAGTGAAAGCCCGGTGTCTCTGCTCTCGTTACCTGATCCAAAGAAAACACATCGCTGAATCCTTCTTGGTCTTCGTTTCGATCATACTCCGTCAACGGATGTTTCTTGAACAAGTCCACAACTACTTTTCTTCCGTATTCGTCAATGTCATAACTGTAAACATATACGGTTTTTCGACTTCCGTCTTTCTTTGCTTCGGGTGCGATGTCCGTATAAAGTCCTAATCCGATTTGCTCATCGATTTTGAAAATAACATCCTGAAGCGCTTTGTAATTTATTTCTTCTCCTTCAGTTTTCAAATAGATTAAAGTGACATCAACCGAGCCCGTATATCCTTTTTTGATAAAATGTCTTTCATCGTAGCCTTTTCCAAAGTTATAGCTTTGACGATTTGTATTGTCTAAATCATATTCCCCACCATAAGGCTCCGTTGAAACCAAAAATACTACGCGCTCACTCAATCCCGCCTCATCAATAATTTTTCGTACATATTGATTGGCGACATATTGGTACATACTACTTAAAAAATGATCGCCGTCACTTTCGGATATTTCCCCTCTAAGATAAGAGTAAGATGAATGAAATTTAACTTCCGGATAGTTCAGAGGAGATACCTCTCTGTAGCCAAAGAAAAAATCTATTCCATATTTTTGTTTTAACACCAATCCAACTTCTCTTGAGGATTTAAATTCTAATCCTTCTTGTTTTGCCAATAAATCGATATCTTTAACTTGTTTTAATTCTTCAATAGAATGATTTTCTAAGATCGACTGATTCAATACCACTACATGGAAGTTGCAAAAATCAACACCTTTGTTTTTATAATTTCTTTCAAAAGATTTTTCAAGGTAATCTTCCAAATGCACTACTTCTTCTCCATACTCAGCATTCTTTCCTTCATAGGCAATAATTGTATATCCTTGTTCCTTCACTTCTCTAAAAACAACTTCCATACTCATAATAGAATTTGGGTTGGTAATAATTTCCTCCGCTGTTTTTTTGCCTTGAGCATATTCTTTGACATCGGCATTGACATATTCCACATTCCCATGAAAAAACCAAGTCATTTCTTTAAGTATAGGTGCTTTCGTGAGAATATACGCTTCAACTTTTTTTGTCCAAAGCTCCATGAACTTTTCGTTCAGCTCTTTTTGATAAACGGATAAATCTTCAAAATATAGTCCATTTTGATAATGTCGCTCATATTTTTTCTTTTGCTCTGCAACTAGATCCACGATTACTTGTTCATCACGAGCTTTTGCCTCATCCAGCATATCTTTTCCGTAAAGCGTTTCGGACGAACTTCCACCGCATCCCGTCAGTAGCAATATCATTGTTAATAGCAAAATAACGAATTGTTGAAGTCTGTTTTTAGTTTTGTTTTGGATTTTGTTTTTGTCTGAAACATTTTCAATCTGGATTTGAAT
>JAUNKE010000097.1 GCA_030532905.1 Peptostreptococcaceae bacterium | reverse complement strand
AAATAACTTATAGAAGTTGGTTATATGTGAATTTTTAATAGGATATTAGTATTAGGTTTGTAACCTCTTCGTTCCGCACTTCCATCGGAACGGAAAAAGAGTGTTTCCTCCATAGTTTATTAGTTTTTCGTACAGATGACGGTTTCGGAAAGAAGCAAACAAAAAAACGGCTTACTCCTTCGAGCTTGCCATTTTTTACAAATTTTTGCAACTGTGCTTTATTATTCCTGACTTTGATGACAAAGTCCGATTTTGCGATTTTGGATTTTATCCTGCTCCATGATTTTCGGACAGAGCAAAATGCGATAACGCACGACGGTTCCGCCGCTCTCCCGATTTTTCACTTCGATTCCGTAATCTTCACCGCACAAAATCCGGATGCGCTGGTCAACATTCGTCATCCCGATGCCGCCCAGCTTGGTCTTGATTAAATTGTGGTCTTCTTCTTCACGAGACGGATTGTATCCCAAACCGTCGTCTTCCACCGTTATAATCAAATCGTCTTCCTCGCGCCAATATTTGATGTCGATATGTCCCTTCCCTTTTTTCGGACGAATGCCATGATAGATGGAATTTTCGACAATGGGCTGGAGTATGAGCTTCGGCACCGATGCGATGAGAAGCTCTTCGTTTCCTTCAATCGTGTAGTTGATTTTATCTTCGTAACGCTGCTGCTGAATGCGCAAATAATTTTTGACATGCGCGATTTCCTGCTCGAGCGGTACGGCATTTTGGTTGATGTTGAGCGAGAGTCGAAGCATTTCGCCAAGCGCCTTGCTGACCTCGACCACTTTTTCATTTTCGCCGAACTCCGCCAGCCACAAAATCGTGTCCAAGGTATTGTATAAGAAATGTGGATTGATTTGACTCTGTAAGGCTTTTAGCTCAAAAATCCGCTTGGCATTTTCTTTTTGCGAAATATCCTGCGTGAGCATCTGAATTCTATCGAGCAAGGCATTGTATTCTTTGGCAAGCTCCGAAATTTCAAGCGGCGTGTGTCGCTCGACCCGAATATGTCCCCAGCTTTCGTCCAATTCCTTCATCGCATTTTGAAGTTCGACAATCGGACGGGTCAATCGTCGGGATACCAAGAAGCTGATGACGATACTCGATAGAATGATGAGTCCGTTGAGCCAAAGAATCGTGTTGATGAGCTTCGTCTTGAGCGCATCCACATCTTCCATCGACGATACGCCGACCATCAGCCAATCCGAATGCGGAATACGATGTTTGGTTACCACATAATCATGACTGCTGATAATATTGGTCTCATTGGTCAAATCGACAAAATCCCGCGCGCGCTTTTCATCGGCGAATATTTCTTCGTCGGGATGATAAAGCACCTTGTTGCCGGAATCCAAAATATAGGTGTAGCCTTTTTCTCCAAGATTCAATGTCAAAATATAGTCTTCGATGAAGCGATAGGAAATGTCAATCAGCACCACGCCGAGATGATTTCTGTCTTCGTCGATGATTTCATGACTGATGGAAATGACCCAATTGGATTTATCCATCGTAAAATGCCCGCGTCTTATCGATGTGATGGTCGGCATTTGTTTGTTTTTGAGCGCACCTTTGTACCATGATTCTTCCATCATATTGTCGGATAGCGGAATCGCCATATTGCTGTCGCTCGTGATGGCAAAACCGTTTTTTGAAATGACGGCGATGGATTGAATTCGCGGGTCGCTTTCGGCAGTGATATTGACCATGCCCGCCAAGGATTCGATGGCTTCTTTGTCATCTTGACGAAGCGCATCCTTCGTGTTGGGGTGCATGGCTATCAAATCGCTCAACAACTTTATCTTATCCAAGTATGATGAAATATAGTCGCTCGCCTGCACGATGGAGTCATTGGTTTGCTTTTGGCGATTCTCCAACATGATTTTGGACGCGGAATAATACGCCACCACCGAAAAAAGAATGACAATCAGCGAAGATATCACAAAAAAGTAAAGTGCAATTCGGACATTGAGTCTTGAAAAAAAACCTTTAGTTTTCATTGGATTGAGCACCTTGTCGATATTGTTTCGGGGTGATTCCCCATGCTTTTTTGAATTTGGTTACAAAGTAATTGACATCCTCAATTCCGATGGACTCCGCCACTTCATAATTTTTCATCGGTGTGGAAAGCAACAGCAACTTCGCTCTCTCCATTCGCTTTTTGTTCACATAATCCTGAAACGGCACGCCGTAAATCTGCTTGACGATTCCGCTCAGATAGCTGCTGTTAAAACCGATGTCGTTCGCCATTTTGGAAAGCGAATGATCCGGTGAGTACATATTTTGTTTCATATATTCGGTAATCGTGGTTACTAGGTCTGTCATATTGTTCGCTCCTTCTTCTATGATAAGCTCTTCGCTTACGGATAATTTTTCAAATTCATTCTGTTTGTTTCTCTCATTAAGTAGTTTGACGATTTTGGTCAGCACGATTTCAATATCGGTTTTGGAAATCGGCTTGAGGATGTAGTCGTCCACTTTTGCGCGAATCGCGGTTTGGGCATATTCAAAATAATCATAACCCGTCAGGATGATGATAAAAATTTCGGGATAGCGCTCCTTAATGGTCGCGGAGGCGGTCAACCCGTCCATCTGCGGCATATTGATATCCATAATAATTAAATCGGGTTTGTGCGCTTCCACCATTTCAATCGCTTCTTCACCGCTTTGCGCTTCGATTATTTCTCCAATTCCGATATCGGACAAATTGGCGAGAGATTTTATCCCTCGCCGAATCAATGGTTCATCATCAACAATTAGCAATTTATACATTCCGTGTTTCTCCTATCGGATTAAATACATCAAGTATTCATACCCTTGTTCTTTCATTTCTTCTAACGGGATGAATCGGATGGCTGCGCTGTTGATACAGTATCGCAATCCGCCAAGCTCCTTCGGACCGTCTTCAAATACATGGCCCAAATGGGATTGTCCCGTACGACCTCTCACTTCGACTCTAACCATATTATAGCTAGTGTCCTCGTGATATGTCACGACATTTTTTTCAATCGGCTTCGCAAAACTCGGCCAACCGCATCCTGAGTCAAATTTGTCCGTTGATGTAAATAGCGGTTCGCCTGTTGCAACATCGACATAAATCCCCGGTGCTTTGTTATCCCAATATTCATTTGAAAAAGCTCTTTCAGTATCATTTTCTTGGGTCACTTTGTACTGAATATCCGTCAATTTTTTTCGCAACTCTTCATCGGATGGTTTCGGATATTTCATCGGGTCGATGATTACCTCTGTTGCTTGATGAACATCAATATGACAGTAGCCATTCGGATTTTTCTCAAGATAGTCCTGATGATATTCCTCCGCCATCGTAAAGTCTTTCAGTGGGAGGACCTCGACTACGATGGGTTTGTCATATTTTTTTTGTTCTTCTTTCAAAACTTTTTGTGCAAGTTGTTCTTCTTGCGGGTCGGTAAAATAAATACCGGTTCTATATTGAGTGCCGCGGTCATTTCCTTGCTTGTTCAGACTTGTGGGGTCGACAACTTTCAGGTAGTAGGAGAGCAAGGTTTCAAGTGTCACTTTGCTTGGGTCATAAAGCACTTTGACCGTTTCGGCATGGCCACTGCCTTTGTAAATTAAATCCTCATACTTCGGATTTTCGGTATTTCCGTTCGCATATCCGCTCACTGCGTCCGCGACGCCGTACACTCTTTCAAGATATGCTTCCAGTCCCCAGAAACATCCGCCGGCAAGATAAATTTCTTTCAAATTCGCCTTGCTGTAATCAATCTTGTCATTCGGATTCTCCGGAAGTCCCGATTTTTTGGTTTCGGTAATGAGCGGTTTGAATTGAATTTTGTTTTCTGCATTGCTTACGGGATCTTCTTTTTTTGTCGCAGCTTGCGTGCACGCTGTAAAAATTCCCAGCGCAACCACGACAGCCCCCAGTATTATCGGTAATCTCATAAACAACCTCCATTCTCTATTTTACTTTTGTAAATATATCTTTAATCATATCCGCGGATAAATGTCCCGGCTGAACCCCGATGAGCACGCCGTCGGAACCTACCGCTACGGAAGTCGGATACGCTCTTACGCCGTAAGTTTTAATCGCGTCTCCGCTTTCATCGTAAAGCACTTTGATGTTTTTGTGTCCAAGACTGTCAAACCATTGGATAAAGTCCGCTTTGCTTTTCTCTCCGTTGATGCCCGGCGCAACCACCGTCACGATTTCAAAGTCATTGTTTTGTCCCGCCAATTCATTCAGCTCTTCAAGCCCCGACAAACAAACCGGACACCATGACGCCCAGAATTTTACATAAACTTTTTTCCCGGTCATCTGACTCAACTTGACTTCTTTGCCGTCTTTATCTTTCAAAATCATATCCGGAGCAATATCTCCGTCATTCATTTTTTCAACGGACTTGGTCGCTTTTTTATCGTCCATTTTCTTGTCCGACATATTATCTTTCATCTTGTCACCCGACATTTTATCATGACCTTTTTTGTCGTCCATCATCTTATCGTCCATTTTCTTGTCCGACATATTGTCTTTCATCTTGTCGCCCGACATTTTGTCATGACCTTTTTTGTCGTCCATCATCTTATCGTCCATTTTCTTGTCCGACATATTGTCTTTCATCTTGTCACCCGACATTTTGTCTTCGGATTTATCATCCATCATTTTATCATCGGTCATTTCTTCGTCGGACATATTCTCGTTGGATTTATCGTCCATCATCTGTGTTTGCTCGGTCTTTGCCATCTCCATATTGTCTTGTGCCTTGGACTCCGCTTTCGCTCCACATGCCGTCAACGCCAATACGGATACTCCCAAAATCATCGCCATCTTTACACTTTTCATCTTCATTTCTCCTCTTCTTTTTTCCAATCTTATTTTTCTTAACTAATTCTCCATTTTTTCCGCAGAAACTTTTTTGAATTCACTTTCGAATTTCTCCAAAATCTTCCGCTTCACATTTCTTCATCTCTTGTTACTCTTGTTTCTCTT
>JAUNKE010000096.1 GCA_030532905.1 Peptostreptococcaceae bacterium | reverse complement strand
TCGTTGATGTCAAGAAACATGGACTCTAAGTTTGCTTGGATACCGCCCAGTAGAAGCTCTTTAAAGAATTCTTCTATCTTGTCGAATATTCCAAACATCTAAGCTCTCCTTTTCTTCTTACTTGAGTACATTTGCAAGAAGCGGAATGAGTTTTAAGCCGATAAGGACAATACCTCCTCCCGCCATCAACTGCTTGATCCCTTGCGATTTCGCTCCGGGATTGTCATTACCATATCCCTCCATTAGGTTGATAACGCCCCATGCTCCAAGTCCTGCTCCTACTGCCATAACTAAAATTTTTAATACATTTACTGCCTGTGCGAAAAATTCCATAATTTATTCCTCCTCATTTTCTTCTTTCTTTTCAATCTTGTTGTATGACTTCACTACAAAATTTTTGTAAGTCTTTCCCTCTTTTTCACGCTTCTTAAAGTAGCCGAATACATGAATCAAATCGCCTTTTTCAAAAGATTTTGCTTTATCCGCTTTTTCTCCATAGGCTGCACAGTTAATGTACTCCTTGCCTTTTCCGTACTTCTTTACAAGCGTAAAGTTTACAACTTCTACTTCTTCTCCCTCTTTTTCAAAACTTGAGAAAGTAGGCTCTGCCACTAAGTTGGCATTGATGTTAATCATTTCTTGCTTCATTAAAAATTTCTCCTTTTCATTTCAATAAAAAAAGCGATCGGAATTTTTCTTTTCCAATCGCTGATACTCTTGCTATTTAGTTTTTTCTTAGTGGGATTTCTAATCCTTATCATCTTACCTCCTAATTTTAGTAATAAAAAAGCAGCAAATCTATTTTTAGACTTACTGCTTTTCGTCATTATTCCCCCTATTTGTTTTTCTTCTTTAAGCTCCGTTATCCTAATCAACTACCTCATAGTCTTCGCTATCATCGGCTTCACCTGTTATACAAGTAAAGCACATATAACTTCCCGTTATTGCGCTACCTGCTGCCCAAATAGGAGAACCGCAAATCATACACTTTGCTCCATTTTTCTTATCCTCAAGAACTTCCCTAAGTGTTTCTTCAAGTTCTTTTTGGTCTATATCTTTATTATTTTTTGCTGTTGATTCAGCAAATTCCTTTATTGAAATCGGCTGCATATATTAACCTCCATTCTTTCATTATCAAGCTGTATTTAGTATCTTTAACTATAATTATACCAAATGAAGATATACCTAAACAGTTATAGATTTTATACTCTTGTAATTACTGTGTTTCCATTTAGCTTTGCTTTTCCTTTTCGTTTAATGTAGCTTTCTATGTCGAACAAATTCTTCTTATCATAGTCCTCAAGCAGCTTGTAATTTTTGTGCTTTGTTATATCGAATTTATCCGATAAAAACGGTCTGACGCCTCTAAGCTGAAATATACACTTTCCGCCGTCCATAACCGTTATCTCATCTTGGCTCATCAACTCCTTACCTGTCTTTTGATAGTTAAGTCCAAAGCTCTTTTGATTGCTCCTTGTTTCCGATGTGTTGTATAGATCTATTGTTTCTTTTCCAAGCGTTTCCGAAAGTTCCTTTAATGTTGTTTTCTCCTTTCCACCTAAGAATAGGGTACTATCACAGTTACCTACAATGGTATCGGCATTATCTTTATATATCGCCTTTAGCTGAGATTGTGCCTGTAAGATAATACTTGCTGAAATTTCTCTACTTCTGATGGTTGCAATCAGCTTCTCAAACTTTGGAATTAAGCCGATGTTTGCAAACTCATCCAGTAAGCATCTTACATGAACAGGTAATCTTCCTCCATACGCATCATCTGCCTTATCACAAAGCAAGTTAAATAGCTGAGAATACATAATAGACACTACAAAGTTAAAGGTATCATCAGTATCAGAGATAATAACAAAGAGTGCTGTCTTTCTATCTCCCAGTGTATCAAGCTCAAGTTCATCTTCTTTCATCAAGTCCCTAAGTTCCTGAATATCAAAGGGAGCAAGCCTTGCACCACAAGAAATAAGAATAGACTTCGCTGTTTTCCCCGCAGCCAATTTGTACTTTTTATATTGCTTGACTGCAAAGTGTGTAGGCTCTCTTTTCTCAAGTGCTTCAAAGAGCCTATCTATCGGATTCATATAGGTTTCATCATCTTCTCTTACTTCTGAAGCATCTATCATATCAAGAAGCGTTGCAAAGTTCTTTTCTTCTCTTGGAGCTTCATAGAAGATATAGCCAATAAGTGCTGTGTAGTAAAGTTTTTCGGCTTTCACCCAAAAATCTTCGCCTGATTTTTCTCCCTCTCCCTTAGTATTTGCAATGATTGTCTGCACTAATTTCAGTATGTCTTTTTCACTTCTAAGATAAGCAAAGGGATTGTACTTCATGCTCTTTTTGAAGTTAATTGTATTTAAGATTTTTATCTCATACCCGTTATCTTCAAGCATCTTACCGCACTCAAGGACTATCGTTCCTTTCGGATCGGTTACGCAATATGATGAGTGCATTTGCATAAGATTAGGTTTGACATAAAATCGGGTTTTTCCACTTCCTGATCCTCCTATGACCAAAACATTTTTGTTTCGAGCATATTTTGGATTCGCCGGTCTGCCGTTCATTGTCAGTCGTTCGGTTTGTGTCAGCAAGATATTGTTTTGGAACTTCTCATCCATATACGGCTCAATATCTTTTTTATTTCCCCATCTTGCCGAGCCATACTCTTTCCCCTGTCTAAACTTTTTCGCATTTTTACCTTTGGTATATACAATGAATTTGATTAAGGCAGCTACTCCTACACCTATTAGAATATCAGCCACATGAATACTCGGAAGAAAACTCATCGTATTAAGCTCCAATATTCCTTGAAAGATTTTGTCAATAATATCTCCACCCACATAGGCTCTTACATGGTGTGAGAAGATATTGCCCACATAGAAAAATGCAAGATAGGGAACATTCTGCTTTAGAAACTTTGCCTTATCCTGCACTTTGAACAAGCCTTTTATGTCTTTTAGTATCTTATCTATCACAAGTATCATCACCTCCAATTAGGAGTAAAAGAAAGTGTCTGCCTTTAGGTGTTACAAAGGTTTGAATACCTACCGCATCATTATCATTTCTACACCATTCCTTAATCTCAAAATATCCCTTGTTATTCTTGGCGTAAGGAAGAAGCCTATTTTTCTTATCCCGATAGATAAGTTCTTTGTCTATAAGAAATTGAATGAATACTTTCTGCGGAAGATGAAGCTCCTTTGCCGTATTTCTAAAATTAGTAAGCAAGTTATTATCTACCAGTTCATCGAAATACTTGGCTTTCAGCTCTAAATCCTCAATCATTTTCTCCTTTTCAGCGATAAGATTATTAGCAAGAAGCACCGCATTGGCGAGTATCTCTTCTTTTGATAAATTCTCTTGATTTCTTATATATCCGCCGTTTTTACGAATACTCGGAAGTACATCTTTGGTAATCCACCTCTTAAACTCTTTTGCCTGTGGTAGCTTGGAAGAGAGGATAAGAGAATAAAGACCGGACTCGTTGATGATGTACATATTTCTACCTTGACCTGACTGAACGAATCGTTCGGTCAGCTTGTCCTCATCTTCAATATGATCTCGTATAGCTTTTTGTGGATTGATATATCCTAATTTTTCAGCTACTTCTTTCCCAATAAAGAAAAACTCACCGTCTTTTTCGATTACAGTGAGTTTCCCAAATTCCATATTTTCAAATGTTATTAACTTATTCATAGGCTCTGCTCCTTTTGTTTATTCTTGATTTTATCTTTTGAAATAGAATTTTTAGCCATCTCCTTAAACTTCTCTATGTTCTTATGAATGGACTCTTTCCTTTCCGTTTTCTTTTCTGATTCTGACAAAGCATGCTTAAAGGCTTTATCCATAACTTTCATATCTTTAGCTTGAAAGAATACTGAGTATTTCCCACTTTCCTTATCTTTCATCACCGAAAACTTAACACCATATCTGTTCAGCTCTTTTTTCAGTTCCTTAAGTTCCGCTTCTTCTACCGGAATTTCTTCAAGCTGTCCCTTTTTAACTATATCTTTAAGCTTTACTTCGTTTCCTTTGCTACTTACGAGTTTTTCAAGTCCGCCAAGTTTTTCTGCCTCTTTCATCAGTTTCTTTAGTAATGTAAAAAGAAGTTTTCCCGTTACCTTAGCAGCCTTGATTTCCATATTCAGCGTTTTTCTTGCAATTTCTTCATTGATCAAATTCTCACACCTCCATTCAGCAGTCTGTCTTTATTACGATTCAGTTTATCTCTTTGAATAATCTTTCTGAAATCCTCACCTACAACCATAACGGGAATACACATCTCTATAATTCTTGAGTAAATCCTTTGATATTCCACACTTTCTGTGCAGTTTGAAATGGTGTCGTAGGAAAGATTAGTGGTAAAGATGGTCGGTTTTTGTTTTAAGTACCTGTTGTTAACAATGTTATATACCTGCTCTTTGGCATAGCTTGTATCTCTTTCAATTCCTAAATCATCTAAGATAAGGACGGAAGTATTTACAAGGGATTCAATATATGCGTTCTTATCCAAGTCAAAACTGCTTTTTTGTAGCTCATTTATGATTTGAGCAAAGTTTCTTATCTTAACACTTATCTGATACTGTTCAATTAGAGCATTGGCGATGGAACAAGCAAGGTATGTCTTACCACTTCCTACTGAGCCATAGAATAACAGTCCGATATTTTCTTTTTTCATCTCCTCATAGTCTTTTACAAAGTTTTTAGCGATGATAAGACTTTGATTTTCTTCTCCCTTATAATTCTCAAAGGTATATGCCCACTGGATAATGGAATTAAAGCAGTTCCTTTTTAATCGTTCTATTTCCATCTGCTTTTCTCGTTCCTTTTCTTTGACTTCTCTATCTCTGTCGCACCTACAAGCCATTTTGAAAATCATCGGCTTATTTAACATTTGGATTGGCTTTCCATCTTTTCGTTCGTGGCAGACCTTACAATAGGCGTGTCCCTCCTTGATATACTCTTTTTCAGGATCGTAAGAATACTCTACATCCTCTATCATTATTTTTTCTAATTCTTTCATCATAGGTGTTCTCCTTTGTCATATTCTTCCCATGTCGGGATATTTGATGTTTTCGCTTCTTTTCTTCCTCCTTGATCTTTATAGAACCAAGAAAGGATTGTTGCCTTATGGTCTTTATATGTCTTTCCGGTGCTTTTGATATATGCGGATAAGCGTTCGATGTAATTATCAAGCTGTGAGTTCATTATGATTTGTAAATCGGATATATCTTCTGCCGTTAAAAATACATTTTGAAATGTTCCAAGCCCGT
>JAUNKE010000018.1 GCA_030532905.1 Peptostreptococcaceae bacterium | reverse complement strand
CGGTGGTGTGAGAGGTCGGCTACTCAAATAATGGGTAGCCTCCTACTCGATTAATTGATTGGATGCGAAAAGCCAATAACTGTAAGATTATATTCCGTTCCGACGGAAAGGCACGATGACGGGAAGCGAAGAACGGTTTTCAAAATCAAACTCTTGATAACTGTTTTTGCAACATTCCGTTTGAATTCGATGCTCCATCGCACTTTTTACTATTCATTATGATGAAATTGCTGAAAGTGTTGGTTTGTAAGAAATATTTTGAGCGGTTAAGTCAATTTGCTAAAGTTCTTGACATTCACAACTTTTTTGAGTATGATTTTCATATTGCAATGATTTGGAAAAACTGCATCATATTTTTGAAAGCAAGGGCTTTGTCAATTCGATGGGATTTTATGATTATCTCAGCTCGATTTACAAGCGCTATCAGATTGCCTTGGAGCATTTTATCACAAGAATTGTTCGACTTTACCAAAAGATGCTACACGAGTGCCAAGACCAAGAGCGATTTGATGAAAATTGTGACGAGCCGCGTTGAGAAGATGAGCGGAAACTCCAATCGTAACGAGCAATGGGAATGCGGAGAAAGGAAGGTTGAACCGACGGGTTCAGAATAAGGAAAATCTATGAATATTTTGTTGATAGGAATATCTTTTGTATATATTTTTGCGGTAATCGGGTTTTCAACGATTATTTTTAGAAAAAATCAAGGCGAGCTGAGCCGTAAATTTATTCATATTATGGTCGGGAATTGGATTTTTATCTCCATGTTCTTTACCGATGTCAAAGCGGCCGTCTTCGTTCCGGCGGTGTTTATCATCATCAATGCATTGAGCCGAAAATACAATTTGATTTCTTCGATGGAAAGGCAGGACGACAGTTGGGGAACGGTATATTATTCCATCAGTCTTTGTGTGGCGGTGGCGATTCGTTTTGCTACCGGATGGAATATGTTTCCGATAATCGGAATCTTGATTATGGCTTATGGCGACGGTTTGGCGGCATTGATCGGAGCGAGATTCGGAAAGAGAAAGCCTTATTATTTTGCGCCGAATAAAACTTTGGCGGGAAGTGTGACGGTCTTTGTCGTAGCGACGGCAGTCACCGTCATCACGCTGCTGACTGTCGGGGAGGCAGAGCGGATTGCGCGAGTCGGCATGGGCATGATTGTTCTAATCGCTCTGTGCAACGGATTTTTGTCCGCATTTATCGAAGCGGCGGGAACCAAAGGCTCGGATAATTTGACGCTGCCGATCGGCTCGGCGCTCTTTGCAACCTTGGCATTTTATTATGGCGATATTTTCTTTTTCATCTACTTCATATTCTCCGTCTGCGTTCTGTTGGCGAGTCTCAAACTCAGATTGCTGACGCCGGACGGGGTGGTGGCTGCGATTTTGACGGCGATAACGCTCTATCTCTTGGGCGGCGTTTGGATTGCGCTGAGTCTGTACGCTTTTTATTTGTTGGGAAGCGGCGTCAGCAAAATTAAAAATGAGCGGAAGTTGGAAGCGGATCGCTTTCAGGAATCCGGCGGCGCGAGAACTTGGCATCAAGTGGTATGCAATTCTTTGCCAGCCTGCATATTGGTATGGTGCAAATATTTTTCGCCGGACAATACGGTGTTTTCTTTGCTGAGTTTTGTGGTTTTTGCCGCGGCGACCGCCGATACTTTTTCTTCGGAAATCGGTGTGCTCGGCAAAGGCAGGGTATTCAGTATCATCACCGGAAAAGATGTTCAGCGGGGCGTTTCGGGTGGAATCAGCTGGGGCGGATTGTTGGCGGGATTGAGCGGCGGCTTTTTGTCGGCATGGCTTGCTTTTCCGCAGTTCGGATATCAGGGAGTCTTATTCGTCACGCTGATGGCTTTTGCGGGCACTTTGATTGACAGTGTTTTAGGCGCATTGTTTCAGCGAAAATATTTGACGGATGAAGGCATTATGAGCGATCGAAAAATCCATGCAAAACAAAATCCGATTCGGGGTTTTTCCTGGATGTCCAACAATGCGGTAAATTTACTCAGCCTGTTTATTATCGTTATCGTGGGGCATCTTGCGAATTTGATTTGGAAAATCGTTTAGCGATGTGGTATTTTATACTGAAAGCTAAAAAACTGTACAGAGAAATCATGATTGTTCCGTTCCGATGGAACGGCGGAATGATGGAACTCTAGACCTAACCTGATTTTCAAGCAAAGCGATGAAAATTTTTGGTAGGTCACATGCATGGGTTGTCGGGATATACAACGACCGCAGAGAGATTGCGTATCCGTAACAACCTGCCACCGTTCCATACAAAGTGGGAATCAAAGAGCGGTTATTCAAAATATAAATTGTTGGCATGTTTTTTCAATAATTTAGTATAGCTGTTGAAGTAAGAGATTATCTGTCGGCGCAGGTAATCTTTTTTGTGCGGAACGAATGTTTTATAAGATGATTTATAAAATGCACGATTTGCAAAATACTTGTCTTAGAGAATTTTTGAATCCGGAAAAAATTTTTGCAAAAAAGGCTTGACTATGACGCGATGTGATAGTTTAAACTTGAGCTTGTTAGGAGGCGAGAGATGTATTTAATAAAAAAAGTGAGTGAAATCAGCGGTGTATCGGTGCGCACTTTACACCATTATGACGAGATTGGACTTTTGACGCCGCAGAAAAATGAAAACGGCTACAGGTATTATTCAGAGGAAGATATGTCACTTTTGCAGACGATATTGTTCTACAAATATCTCGGCTTTTCATTGAAGCAAATCAAATCGTTGCTGACGACGGAAGATAAAAATCTGCTCATCCATCTGCAGAAACAACTGACTCTGATGCAAAATCAGAAGGACAGACTCCTGACATTGATAGACACATTGGAAAAAACGATAAGTTCTTATGAAAGGAGAATTGAAATGTCAACCAGGGAAAAATTTGAAGGATTCCGCTACGAGAATAACGAAAAGTATAAGCAGGCTGCGATTGAGATGTACGGAAAGGAAGTTATTGAGGAGTCGATTGAGAGACACAAGGGAAAAGAGGAGGAAATTGCCGATGGCTTTAACCGGATTTTCTTTGCCTTTGCAAAAAATCTGTCTGACAAGATGCCGGCGGTTTCCAAAGAGAATGTAAATTTGGCAAAAGCGCTGCATGAGCATCTTTGCCGATATTCTTTCGATTGCTCTTTGGAAGTGTTTTCATCCATCGGGCGCGGTTATGTTCAAAATAATGAATTCAAAGAGAATCTTGACAAATTCGGAGAGGGTACGGCGCAATATGTTTGCGATGCGATTCAGCAATATGTGAGCGAATCGAAAAAATAGAGTTAATGTGCCGTTGTGGAATGAAATTTTCTGCAACGGCATTTTGAATCCGGCGACCTTGAAGTGATGCTTTGCGGTCGTTTTTTCATGTCAATTATGTCGGCGCAACGCGCATTGATTGAATTTCGTATATGAATATGCTATAATGTGTAGTATTTTGGAAAAATGGATGAAGATGACGATTTTGAATCGGCTTGTGACTCATCATAAACTGAAAGTGTGACGATTGGAGGATGTTTTGACTTTAAAAGATAATCAGATTATTCGTGAGGCAAAAACTTTAAAAATGCCGTGGGGACTTTTGATTTTATACTATGTAATTTATTTGCTCAGCTTTGTCGCCGGTCAAATGATAATGATGCGTTTTGTCACAACGGATAGAATTTTATCATTGCTCGGCGCTTGTGTGATTACCACCTCGATACTTTTGTTGTTCGTAATGAGGGTTGGCAAGCGCTCGTTGAAATCATTGGGTATGCAGAATCAAAATGTATTGAAAAATCTCTTTCTGGGATGGCTGATAGGCGCGATTTCTCTATTGCTCATTTGGGGAATCAATTGGTTGTTCGGTGGAGTTCGATTCGATTTTAATTCGAATTTTAATATTTTATTATTTTTACTTCTGTTTGTCGGCTTTACCGTACAGGGCTTTATGGAAGAATTCCTGCTCAGAGGTTTGATTTTTACACAGATATCCGTAAAGTGGGGTGTGATTTCGGCGATTATTATCAATTCCGTCTGGTTTGCTCTCGGGCATACATCCAATTCGAATGCATCCTTCATCAGCACGGTGAATACTTTTTTAATGGCTGTGCTGCTCAGCCTCATGTTCTACTATCATGAAAATATTTGGATTATCAGCGGGCTTCATTCCGGTTGGAATTTTATTCTCGGCGGAGTGCTTGGGGTTACAGTCAGTGGATTTAAGATGCCGACATCGCTTTTAGAGACCGGAATTGTTGAGAATCGAATTTTTCTTAATGGAGGATTGTACGGATTTGAGGCGAGTTATTTGGTAACGGCAATGATGCTCGGAGGGATTATTTGGTATGTAATAATTCTTAAGAAAAATATTTCGGACAAAGCGCAAGGGTAAAAATCTTCATTCGTTATCTTTGTGTTGAACAGAAATTGCCTGACAGGTGGAAAAAAATGAAATAAATTCGGATGCATTTTCAAAAATTTTGCTTGGCGCTTATCTCGTCAAGCTTTTTTTGTTCTTTTTCATTGGAAGTCTATTATTCTACGGGCTTTTATGGTACAATTATAAGTTGAAGGAATGGGCAAATCGAAAAATGAAAATCAAAACAAAGTGGTGAAATTTAAGATTTGACATTCGACATTGAAAAATTTGCGATTCGAAATCCGAGATCAAAATTTGAAAAAGAAATCCGCAATTCGAAATCGAAAAACTGAAATGGAAAATTCAGATTGAAGCATTGAAATTCGAATCGGGATTCTAAAATAAAAATCTAAAACTTGAAATACAAAAACAAAAGAGTGCAACGAATTGGAGGAAAATTTGAAAACAACCACAGAAGAAATATTAAACGGCGTGAATATCATTACGATTCCGGCGACGCAGTACAAAACCAATCTGATATCACTGTATATCAAAAGACCTTTGTCAAAATCGGAGGCGACGATGAACTCGCTGATTCCGTATGTGTTGCGTGCGGGCAGCCGAAATTTGCCGACGCAATCGTCGATTGTCAAAGAATTGCAGGCTTTATACGGAAGTTCCGTCGGCGTGAATGTGAGCAAGGTCGGAGAAAAACAAATTCTCAGCTTTAAGCTCGCCTATACCGATGAAAAGTATTTGGACGAGAAGATTGCCGAGCGCGTTATCACGATTTTGCTGGAAATGGTATTTGACCCTTATATAGAAAACGGTGCGTTCAAGCCGTCGATTGTCAAAATCGAGAAGGAGATTCTTGGCGAGGCGATTTTGGCGAAGATGAACAACAAAGGCTCCTATGCGATGGAGCGAATGGTTCAGGCGATGTGTCAGGATGAGCCGTTCAGCATTTCGGAAGACGGCTATGCACAGGATCTTGAGCAGATTGATGAAAAAAATCTGTATGCGCATTATCAAAAGGTGATTGCGGAGTCGGAGATTGATTTTTCGCTAGCGGGAAATGTGGACAAGGAAACGGTCGCTCGCATGATTCAGGAAAAAATTACCGCGCTTCGCGGCGATATGCACAAGCTTTCGCGCGAAGAAATTTACAAAGAGCCGTCGGAAGTACGGGAAGTGATTGAAAAGATGAATGTGGTGCAGGGCAAAATCGCTTTGGGCTATCGTACGAATATTGCGGTGGAAGATGAGCTTTATATTCCGATGATGGTTTACAATGTCATCCTGGGAGGCGGCGTGAGCTCCAAGCTGTTTATGAATGTTCGTGAAAAACATTCGCTCAGCTATTCCATCGGCTCGGGCATGGAGCCGCTCAAGTCGTTGCTCTTTATCCGCGCCGGCATTGAGGTGACGGATTTTGAGCGTGCGAAAAAACTGATTTTTGCCGAAGTGGATGATATGAAGAGCGGAAAAATCAGCGAAACGGAGCTTGCTCATGCCAAAATGTATTTAGTGAACGGAATCCGCTCGGTCAGCGATTCGATTTGGGGAATTTCGGACTATATTTATTCTCTCAAATTGCAGGGCGTGAACAGAACGCCGGAGTCGGTAATGGAGCGGGTGATGAATGTGACGATTGAGCAGGTGGTGTCCGCAGCGCAGAAACTAAAGCTCGATACGATTTACTTTTTGACAAATGACGAGGTGACGGATGAACAATAACAAATCTCTGTTCGGAGAAGAAATTTTATATACAAAACTGGAGAATAATTTGGATGTGTTTTACATGCCGAAAAAAGGCTTTACCAAAAAGTTTGCGGTTTTATCAACCAACTACGGCTCCAATGATTTGTCTTTCGTGACGGCGGACGGCAGAACGATTCATCTCAACCACGGGATAGCGCATTTTTTGGAGCATAAGATGTTCGAGCAGCCCGACGAGAGCGATGCTTTCGGGGTGTTTGCGCAATTCGGGGCGAATGCGAATGCATACACGAATTTCAACATCACATCCTATCTGTTTTCGACGACGGATAATTTTTATGAAGCGCTGGAGCATTTGGTTTCCTATGTGAGCCAGCCGCATTTTACGGATGAGAATGTAAAAAAAGAGCAGGGCATCATCGGTCAGGAAATTAAAATGTATGACGATAACAGCGATTGGCGATTGTTTTTCAACACGCTGAAAGCCATGTATGTCAACCATCCGAACCGAATCGATATCGCCGGAACGGTGGAGACCATCAATCGCATTACGAAGGAAGAACTCTATGAATGCTATCGGGCATTTTATTCGCCGTCGAATATGGCGATGTTCGTGATTGGCGACTTGGATTGGGATGAGATTCTTGAAACGATAAAAAAAGTGCCGATGCCGGATTATATGCAGGGCAAGAAAATCGAGCGCTTGACGGTGGAGGAGCCCAATCGTGTCGCGGAAAAACGAGTTGTCAATGAGATGGAAGTGTCGATTCCGATGTTTTCCATCGGCCACAAGGATCGTTGGTATGGAGAAATCGGCGGCGCGCCATTGCTTAAAAAGAATGTGGAAACGGACATCATTATGAGCTGTCTGTTCCGCAAGGGAAGCGATTTGAATGAGTATCTTTATGAGAATCAGCTGATTTTTGAAGCGCTGAACTGTGAATACAATGCGCACAATGACCACGGATACAGTATTATTTCAGGCGAGTCCAGAGAGATTGACAAAGTGCATCAAAAAATCAGAGAATGTATCGAAGAAGCGAAGCGCAACGGGATTGACAAAGAAGTTTTTGAGCGTATTAAAAAGGCGAAGCTCGGAAGTTTCGTGCGCGGATTCGACTCGATTGAAGGCGTCGCCAATTCTTTTTTGAATTATTATTTTTCCGATATTCATTCATTTGACATCTATGAAGCCATCCGTTCGGTGACTTTGGAAGATGTGAACAAAAGATTGCAGGAACATTTTGATGAGGAGATGGAAGTGATTTCCATCGTGAATCCGATAGAGAGTAGGTAAAGATGAACGCAACGGCATTTACAATTTTCGGACTGGAAGTTCAATGGTATGGAATTATCATCACCTGCGCCATGGTGTTGGCGGTGATGCTGTCGATGAAGAGCGGAAAGAAGCAAGGCTTTGTGGAAGATGATTTTTTGGACATCAGCATCGTTGCGTTGCCGACGGCGATAATTTTTGCAAGAGCTTACTATGTGCTTTTCAATCTTTCGAGCTATTCGAGCATTTGGGAAATGGTCAATATCCGCCTGGGCGGGCTTGCGATTCACGGCGGCTTAATCGGCGGTGTGCTCGGCGGTGTACTCGTGGCGAAATCCAAAAAGATGAATGTCATCAAGGCGATGGATACGATTGCGCCTTTTTTGGCATTGGCTCAGGGCATCGGACGATGGGGAAATTTCATCAATCAGGAAGCTTTCGGCAGAGAGACGACTCTGCCTTGGGCGATTACGGTCAACGGGATGAAAGTACATCCGACCTTTTTGTATGAATCGATTTGGGATGTGCTGATTTGTGCGCTTCTATATAGAAAAAGTCAGAACAAGGATTACGACGGTCAAATTACCGCGCATTATATGATTTTATATTCGCTCGGCAGATTCTTCATCGAGGGTCTGCGTACGGATTCGCTGATGCTCGGCAATCTTCGCGCGGCGCAGATTGTAAGCATCGTGATGATTGTTTTGGGGATTTTGGTGATTTTGATTCGCAAAGACAAGGGCGTTGGCCCCGCTTATCTCGGCATCGGCAAAGGACGCAGCAATTACAGTTTTGCAAAACAGCTGAGCGAGAGCAAAAATGAAAAATCAAAAGGCGGAAAATGAAATGGAATTTGAGCATAAATCCGTATTGCCGGATGAATGTATAGAGAATTTGAATATCAAACCCGACGGCATCTATGTCGATGGAACGCTCGGCGGAGCGGGACATTCTTTGGAGATTGTCAAAAGGCTCGACGGCGGAAAGCTGATTGCCTTCGATCAGGACATCGAGGCGATTGAGCATGCGAAGAAAGTTCTCGAAGCCTACATGGACAGCATGATTTTGATTCATTCCAATTTTGAAAATCTGAGATTGGAGCTGGAGAAAATCGGCGTGGAGAAAATCGACGGATTGCTGTTGGACTTAGGCGTGTCATCCTATCAGTTGGACAATGCCGAGCGCGGTTTTTCCTATATGCATGATGCGCCGCTGGATATGCGGATGAATGCGATGCAGGATTTCAGCGCATACGATGTAATCAATTCGTATTCGGCGGAGGAACTTTCGCGCATCATCAAAGATTACGGAGAAGAGAATTGGCATAAGCGCATCGCTGAATTCATCGTGGAGAAAAGAGCGCAAAAACCGATTGAGACGACCGGCGAGCTGGTGGATATTATCAAGGCGGCGGTGCCCAAGGCGGCGCGCGATGAAAATCTGCATCCCGCCAAGCGAACTTTTCAAGCGATACGCATCGAGGTCAACGGAGAACTCGATGTGATTGAGAAGACGATTCGGGATGCATTTGCAATGATGAATAAAGGGGCGGTGGCGGCAATTATCACCTTCCATTCTTTAGAGGATCGGATTGTCAAAAACTGCTTCAAAGATTTATCGACGGACTGCATTTGTCCGCCGGAGTTTCCGGTCTGTGTCTGTCACAAAGAAAAAATAGCCAAATTGGTAAATAAAAAACCGATCGTTGCCGGCAAGGAGGAGCTGGAAGAAAATCCGCGCTCCCGAAGTGCAAAGCTACGATGTGCAATGAGGATATGATATGAACGATAATTTTAATTCTTATTCCGATTACAAAAAAAGTCGTGCTCAGGCGAATGAAAGAAGTCGAGAAAAGACGCCTGAAAAGCGAACGAGGCCGAAAAAAAGAGCGGTGCAACCATCGGAGCCGAGTCGTAAACAAAAAAAGAAGATTGACAAAGAGCAAATTAAGAAAGAGCGCAAACTGGAGAAAGCGCGTTTGAAGGAAGAGCGAGCGAGGGCGAGAAAAGAAAAAATGACATCGCTGGCGGATTCGGCGCTTTTTTTCGGGAAGCTGCTCGGCAAATTGATGTTGCTCGGCATCATCATCGGCGAAATCATTTTGATGATCAATCTCAATGCGAAAATTGATATGATTCAGTTTGAAATCAACGACTTGGACAAGGAATTGGACAGAAAGAAAGAGATTGTCAAGGAGCTCAACACCGAAAAGGAAGCCGCCTACAAAAGCGAGACGATTGAAAATCTTGCAAGATATAAATTGGGAATGGTTTATCCGACGAAGGAGCAGACAATCTATATAAATTTGGATTAGAGGTGTATTGTGGCAGGAGAGAAGTTCAAAAAACTCGCCGTCAAGCGAATAAAAATTGCGAGTTTCGTCTATATTCTTTTGGTTGTCGGACTGATTTTTCGGTTGGGCAATCTGCAAATTTTACATCCGGAAAAATATACGGACAAGGCGATTTTGCAGCAACAAAAAAACGAAATCATCATGCCGAAGCGCGGAACGATTACCGACCGTAACGGGAAAGTGCTTGCGGTCAGCATTCGTACACATGATGTATGGGTTGAAAAACTGTATGTTGAAAATGAAGAAAATGCCAAGGTCAATGCGGAGATTCTGAACAAAGTGCTCGGCATCGACACTGAAGTATTTATGAAAGAATTCAACAGCGACAAGAAGCGATTCGGCATCGCCAAAAATGTTCCGCAGGAGAAAGTCGATGAGATGAAGGAAATGAAAATCGGCGACAAGGGGCTCAAGGGCGTTTACTTTGAATCCAACTCGCATCGGGACTATCCTTACGGTCAGTTTGCCTCACATATCTTAGGTCATGTATCCAAAGACAACCACGGACTCTCGGGCATTGAATCTTATTTGGATAAAGAGTTGCGCGGCGTGTACGGACGACGAATCGTTCTTCGTGACGGTGCGAATCGAGCGGTGCCGGACTCCGAAATTCGTTTCAACGAGCCCATCGACGGCTATGAAGTAACGCTGACAATCGACGAGGTCATTCAGCGCTATGTCGAGAAGGCGACCAATCAGGCTTTGATTGACAACAATGCCGTATCGGTTACTTCGATTGTCATGAATCCGAAGACGGGGGAGATTTTGGCGATGGCATCCAAGCCGGACTTCAATCCGAATGACCCGCATACTATTTTATTCGACGAGTTGAAAAGACAATACGGGAATGCCAAGACGCAGGAAGAGCGCTCAGTGGTCATCAGCAATATGTGGCGTAATCCCGCGGTCAACAATGTGTATGAGCCGGGCTCGACCTTCAAGGTGATCACGGCGGCGACCGCACTGGAGAAAAATCTGGTGCGCAGTGACGAAGCTTTTTATGACAGCGGCTCAGTGGTGGTTCACGACCGAACGATTAAGAACTGGACATCGGTGCCTTACGGTCGAGTGGATTTTCGAAAGGCGACGGTGGAATCCATCAATACGGTCTTTGTCGAAGTCGGCAAGCGTATCGGCGGCCCCGAATTTTTGAAATATATTCATGCCTTCGGTTTCGGAGAGAAAACGGGCATTGAGATTCCGGGAGAGGCGACGGGCATCATCTACAGCGAGCAGAATCTGCGACCGGTGGAGCTTGCCAATGTATCTTTCGGACAAGGAATTGCGGTCACGCCGATTCAGATGGTGACGGCGGCATCGGTCATTGCCAATGACGGAAAGCTCATCCGTCCGACTTTGATTAAAGAAATGCGAACGGCGGACGGTGAAATCGTCAAACGCCATGAGATTGAAGTGGTGAAAAATCCGATTTCCGCGGATACCGCAAACAAAGTGATGGACATTATGGAATCCGTCGGTCAGGCGGCGGTGCGCGCGCAAATCGACGGCTATCGCGTGGCGGGAAAATCGGGAACGGCGCAGAAGCCTATCAACGGAAAATACGGCGGAGCGTACATCGGCTCCTTTGTCGGCATCGTTCCGGTGGAGGACCCGCAGCTCGTAGTGATGACGATTGTGGATCAGCCGCGCTCGGGAACGATTTACGGTGGAGCGATTGCGGCGCCGGTCGTGAAAAATATTATGGAATATTCTTTGCGCTATCTCGGCATCAATCCCGACGGTGCGGAAGAAGAATATGAAAAGCAAAAGATTACGATTCCGGAAATTCGAAATCTGAGCGTCAAAGAAGCGAGCAAATTGCTCGATTCCAAAAATCTGAAATATCGCTCCGCTACGACGGCGGTGCCGGTGGAGGACAACCAAATCGTATTGGATTGCTTCCCGAAACCGGGCGAGAAGATTGCGCAGGGCTCGGAGATTATTTTATATTTACGCAACAATAATGAAGAAGTGGAAGTGCCGGATTTGTCAGGTAAGACCTTGGACGAAGCCAGTATCATTTTGGAAGCTTTGGGACTCAAGCCGAGCTTCAACGGAGTCGGAATCGTCAAAGGACAAAGTCCGAAGGCGGGACAAAAAGCCAAAGTCGGCTCCATCATCAGTTTGGATTTAGCGGAGTAAAGCATGGAAAATATTACAATACAGGATTTGTCAACTTTTACAAATGGGAAAATCGGCGAAGGACTTGCGCCTGAAACGAAAGTTTCCTTTATTTCGAACGACAGCAGAACCCAAGGCGAAAATTGGGTGTATCTCGCGCTGCGCGGAGAGCGGCTCGACGGACATCAATTTGTTGAAGGGGCTTACCAAAACGGTGCGATTGCCGCCATCGTCGAAAGAGATTTTGCAAAAGGAATTCTTGTAAAAGACAGCTACAAAGCGCTTAAGGATATTGCCATCGGTTACAAAAAGCGTTATGATATTCCCTGTGTCGGTGTGACCGGAAGCTCCGGCAAGACGACGACCAAGGATATGATTTACTTTGCGCTTTCAGAAAGCAAAAACACTTTGCGCAATGAGGGAAATCTCAACAGCGAAATCGGATTGCCGATGACGGTGCTCAATCTCAGCAAAGAGCATGAATGTTGTGTGCTGGAGATGGGCATGTATCATTTGGGCGAAATCGACTATCTGGCGGAGATTGCAAGACCTCATATCGCCGTCATCACCAATGTCGGAACGGCGCATATTCTCAATTTGAAAACCAGAGAGAATATCCGTCTTGCAAAAATGGAAATTACCAATTACATGAATGAGCGCGACTTTTTGCTCATCAACGGCGATAATGATATGCTGGCGGCATTGGATAAGAAGACCATCGTGCCCGAGGTCTTTACTTTCGGACTCGGCGAGCACAATGACATTCATCCGATTCGTTGGGAATTCGTATCGGGAAAGACGAAGCTTGCGGCAAAGGTGCTGGATGAAGAAGTGGAGCTTATTCTTCCGACGATTGGTGAGCACAATGTCGGGAATGCGCTCAGTGCACTCGGAGTCTGTAAATTGCTTGGACTCGATTTGAAAAAATCGGCGGCGGGCTTGGAAAAGTATCAGCCGTCCAAGCATCGAATGGAAAAAAGTGAAATCGGCAACAAAATCATCATCGACGACAGCTACAATGCGAATCCCGATTCGATGCGGGCTGCGCTTTCGACTTTGGACTATGTCAGCGGTGAGCGCAAGGTCGCAATTTTGGCGGACATGCTCGAGCTTGGCGAAGGCTCCGCGCAATATCATTTTGAGGTCGGCGAGTTTGCACATCGGCGCGTCGATGTGCTGATAGCAATCGGCGAGATGGCGAAGTACATTGTCGAGGGTGCAAAAAAATCGGGTATGAACGAGGACTGTCTGTATCATTTTGAGAATAATGAGCAGGCGAAGGCGCGAATCAACGATATTCTTCAAGAGAAAGACGCAGTGATTATCAAAGGCTCGCGCGGTATGAAATTGGAGGAGGTTGCAGATTCAATCTGCTGAAGCTATGGAAAAGATTATTGTGGTAGGATTGGCATCGCTTTTGATAGCGTTCTTTCTGGGGCCGGTGCTGATTCCTTTGCTGGAACGATTGAAATTCGGTCAAACCGTAAGGGACGACGGACCGGAGACGCATTTGCAGAAAAACGGAACGCCGACGATGGGCGGATTCATTTTCATCATCGCGATACTCATCGCATCGGTTTTAGGGATTGCGATGGGGGGCGACGCGACGGAGATTGCTTTTGCGCTTCTGTCGATGGTGCTGTTCGGCTTCGTCGGCTTCGTCGATGACTATATCAAGGTGATAAAAAAGCAATCGCTCGGACTCAGAGCGAAGCAAAAAATCGTGATGCAGGTGGTGTTTTCGCTGATTATCGCGATTATCCAGTGGAAGCTGTCGGCAATCGGAAGCGCGATTTATATTCCTTTTGCAAAAATTACAATCAATATCGGGATATTCTATATTCCATTTATCATGTTCGTCATTATCGCATTGGTCAACTCGGTCAATCTGACGGACGGTTTGGATGGGCTCGCAAGTACCGTAACCGTCATCGTCGGCGTCGGCTTTGCAGTGCTGGCGAATCAAATGACTCACAACGGACTGCTCATCTTTTTGGCGGCGGTCATCGGCGGATGCATCGGCTTTCTGCGCGTGAACAAATTCCCGGCAAAAGTATTCATGGGCGACACCGGCTCGATGGCACTCGGTGGAGCGGTCGCGGCGGCGGCGGTCATTATGAATGTGGAGTTGGTCGTGCCGATTCTGTGCTTTGTTTATTTTATGGAGAGTCTGTCGGTCATCATTCAGGTGACATATTTCAGAAAGACGGGCAAGCGGTTTTTCAGAATGGCGCCGATTCATCATCATTTTGAAAAAATGGGCTGGCATGAGACCAAGGTGGTTACACTTTTTGTTGTGATTACCGTAATAATGTGCATCATAGGAGTATATTCGATATAGCTGGAGGAGAGATGGACTTAACGAATAAGACGGTCATGGTAATCGGACTTGGAAAAAGCGGTTTTGACTTGGTGGCTTTTTTGAATCAAAAAGCGAAGAAGACGATCGCCTTCGATTCCAATGCTTCCGTTCGGGAGCATTATGAGCACGAAGGTTTGGATAAAGTGGAATTTCATTTCGGGAGCAATCCGACGGGTGAGGAGGAGATCGATTTGGCGGTCATTTCACCGGGAATTCCTCTCGAGCTCGACTTTGTTCAGCGATTGAAAAGTCGTCATGTGGAAATCATCGGCGAAGTGGAGCTCGCCTATCGCTCAACGAAGGGAGTATTTGTCGGAATCACCGGAACCAACGGCAAGACGACGACGACCGCATTGGTCGGGGAGCTTTTCAAAAATGCGGGCTTTGACACCAGAGTGGTGGGTAATATCGGCAAGCCGATTATATCCGAGGTTTCCGATTCGAATGAAAAAACCGTTTTTGTAACCGAGCTCAGCAGTTTCCAGCTTGAGACGATTCGGGATTTCAGATCTCATCTGGCGACGATTATCAACTTGACGGAGGATCATCTCAATCGTCACAAGACGATGGAAAATTATGCCGAAATCAAATCGAGAATTTTTGAGAACCAGGAGCCTGACGACTTCGCCATCGTCAACTTGGATGATGAATACGGTATCTCTCTTGCTCAAAGAAGCAAGGGCAAAAAATTCTACACTTCGGTACATGAGGAGCCGAAAAAAGAATTTTCGCCGGCTCTGTATATAAAAGAAGGCAAAATTTTTTATCGAGATCAGGAAACGGAGCAAGTGTTGATTGAAACGCGAGAAATTTTTCTGAAAGGCAATCACAATTATGAGAATGTGTTGATTGCATCCGCCATGGCGATTTGCTACGGTATCGAGCTTTCGGTAATCACCGACACGCTTCGGGCATTTCGCGGCGTGGCGCATCGTTTGGAATGGGTCAAGGATATAAACGGAATTCATTTCGTGAACGACTCGAAGGGAACCAATCCCGATGCATCCGTCAAGGCGCTGGAGGCGATTGAAAAAAATATCCTGCTCATCGCCGGCGGTATGGACAAGTATTCGGTGTTTGACGACTTTATTCAAGCATTTGCAAACAGAGTAAAAAGTGCTATACTTTTAGGAGAAACCAAAAACAAATTGGCGGAGACGATGATTCGATTCGGTTTTTCAGAATTTGAATTGGTTTCGGATATGGATGAGGCGGTACGAACGGCTTTTGCGATGGCGAAGGCGGGAGATACGGTGTTGCTTTCGCCGGCTTGTGCATCTTGGGATATGTACAAGAGCTTTGAAGAGCGGGGCGAGCATTTCAAAAAAATTGTAAACGAATTGGAAGCAGAGAATGTCAAATAAAATTTTAGTTAAAGGAAAATGGGATTATCTACTTTTTTTAGCAACCATAGGCATGGTTATTGTCGGCATCATTATGGTTTACAGCTCGAGCTATTTTGTCATGGGCTATGAGCGTAAGGATCCGAATGCATTGCTGAACCGGGAAATTTTCTTCGTGGTTGTCGGCACATTTGTTTTATGGGTCT
Organism: Peptostreptococcaceae bacterium; assembly: GCA_030532905.1. Taxonomy (GTDB): domain Bacteria; phylum Bacillota; class Clostridia; order Peptostreptococcales; family Filifactoraceae; genus JAUNKE01. The sequence continues at coordinate 21,560 of JAUNKE010000018.1, read as the reverse complement.
GCAGCCGAATGAATTTTCGAAAGCTCAGAGCCTTGGTCGTTCCGCTGAATGTCATCACGCTGGGCACTTATTCGTTGCTCTACACTTCATTGGCGGTCGAGCGACACAACAGTGTGCGCTGGGTTGAATTGCTCGGCGGGCGAGTGACCTTCATGCCGTCGGAGCTGGCGAAATATGTTTCGGTCATTACGGTTGCCTATCTGTTGTCGCAGAAAAAAAGTGAGAAAAATAGGTCCAGGAATATATTTCTAGGTGTCTCGCTGACTGCCTATATTGTTTTGACATTGAGACAGCCCGACCTTTCAACGACATTGGTTTTGGCATCTACGATGATGGCGGTGCTCTTCTTCGGCGGATTGAAGACGACGGTCGCTTTGGGGATGAGCGGGCTCGGTATATTGGGCACCATTATGGTCATTATGTCGAGTAAGGAAAAGATGCAGCGAGTGGAAGTGTTTTTCGACCCTTTCATCGACCCGCAGAACAAAGGCTATCAGATTGTTCAATCGCTCTATGCGATTGCATCGGGCGGATTGGTCGGAACGGGAATCGGAAGCGGAAAGCAGAAAATGATTTATCTTCCCTATGCGTACAATGATTATATTTTTTCGATTTTTGCAGAAGAACTCGGCTTTTTGGGTTGCGTTGTTTTGATTGTACTCTTGTCGGCACTTGTGCTTCGAGGTTTCAAAGTGGCGTCCAATGCGCCGGATAAATTTTCGACATTGATTGCGGCGGGAATTTCATCTCAGCTTGCGATTCAGTCGATTATGAATATGTATGTTTCCACCAATATGATTCCGAGTACGGGAATTCCGTTTCCCATCATCAGCTACGGCGGAACCTCTTTGGTCATGACGCTGGGCGCAATCGGATTGGTGCTTGGCATTTCCAGATGGGAGCAAAAAACGCAGAAAGCATTTGATAATGTGGAAAATAAAAATTACCATTCATTAGAAAGGCGAAATAGAGCATAATGCGAGCTATTGTATCAGGCGGCGGCACCGGCGGACATATCTATCCGGCGTTGGCAATCGCTGACAAGATTGTAGAAAAATATCCGGGCTCCGAAATTTTGTATGTCGGCACGCCGAACAGTCTGGAAGAGAGAATTGTCGCCAAGCACGGCTACAATTTCAAATCAATTGAAGTCAAGTGGTTTCAAAGACGCATCAGCTTTGAGAATGTCAAAAGAATTTTTTTGGCGAGCAAGGCAATCAGGGATGCGGAAAAAATCATTCGTGAATTCGAGCCCGATGTCGTCATCGGTACGGGGGGCTATGTTTCCGGACCGGTGGTCTATGCCGGAAGTCGCAGTAAAGCATTGACAATTATTCACGAGCAAAATGCCTATCCGGGTCTGACCAATAAAATCCTATCGAAAAAAGTCGATAAGATTTTTTTGGGTTTTGAAACGGCGAGAAATTTTTTCAAGACGAAGATTGATATTCGAACGGTCGGAAATCCCGTTCGCTACAATATTCTGCATGCAAGCGCAAAAGAAGAGGCGCGCCGAAATGTAAATTTGCCGAAGAATAAGCCTTTCATTCTCGTAACGGGCGGCTCGGGCGGATACGATGCCATCAACAATACCTTTGTGCAACTGATTCCGGAGCTTGTGGAGCGCGAAATCGGATTCATTTTTTCTACGGGCAAAAGGCATTACGAAAAAATAATGCAGGATTACGGACATTATGTCAAAGCCGACAAATATATGATTGTGGATTATATCGACGATATGCCGAACTATATCGCATCCAGCGATTTGTGCATCGTCAGCGCGGGGGCGACGACGATTGCCGAAGTCAATGCGGTCGGGCGAGCGGCGATCATCATTCCGAAGGCATATTCGGCTGAAAATCATCAGGAAGTCAATGCCAAAAATATTCAGGACAACGGTGCGGGCTACTATATCAAGGAAAATGACTTGAAGCCGGAAGCGATGCTGGGACTGATGAATGAGATTTTGCAAAACGATGCTTTGCGCGAACAGATGGAGAGAAAGAGCAAGGATTTATACAATATCGACCCTTGCGAAACCATCGTAACTGAAATTTCCAAAATGCTTTAAGGAGAAGATATGGAGCAAATCAAAAGAATTTTTACAAAACGAAATATCTTTATTGCGGGAGCGATTGTTTTTTTGCTTTTTATCAGCTATTTGTTCCTACCGATTTTTCATGTGAAGCATTTTGTGATTTTGGGAAATTCCGCAATCAAGCAGGAGGATATTTCAAAATACACGCAGGAAAATTTGCATCGTAATATCTACCTGCTGCGCAAGAAAAAAATACAGGAGGACTTTTTAGCGAGTCCCTATATTAAAAAAATTGAAATCAAACCGAAGTTTCCGAGAACATTGGTGCTGTATATCACCGAACGAAAACCGGTTGCGACCGTCAAGTTTTCGGGCGGCTTTGCCATCATCGACGATTCGGGAACCGTATTGGAAACGACGCAGGATATTATGAAAATCGTCAAGCCGATGATAAGCGGCATCGAGCCGAAGGACATCATCATCGGTGAGCAAATCAAATCCGACAACAATCTGGCGCTCGGTATCAGCATCGTATCCAATATCAAGAGTGCGAAATTGCTCAACAATATTTCGCTTATTGACATCAGCAATGTTCAGGACATCCATCTGATTACACCGCAGGGTATCAATGTCCTGCTCGGCGAAGGAAAAGATTTGAACGAAAAAATGTTGGTGCTGAATAAAATTCTGATCAATTTGTTTGAGCGCAAAATCTATTCGGGCTATGTCGATATGCGATACGATTCCTATCCGGTTTACAGGAGTAAGAAATGAGAAGAATGAGAAATGTGAAGGAGAAATTCGTCTTTTTTGCATTGAGTTTAATCATAGGCATCGCCTTGTCAAAACAGCTTTCGCTCAATGATGAAAACAACGGACAATCGCTATCGGATACGGCGGCGCATCTTCAAGTGGAGCTTGCCAATATTCGAGAGCGGAAAACCAAGACCGAAAAAGAAATCGTGGAGCTGGAAGAAAAAATTCGTTTGCTCAAAGACGACCAAATCAAATATGACCAACGCTTTCGGGATATCAAGTCCGAAATCGATAATTATGAATTGCAATCCGGTTTGACCAAGGCGGTGGGGCCGGGCATCGTCATTGATTTTGATGTGAGCGATTCGGGAAAGTTTGAATTGCTGATGGCGAACTTCGACCTTTTGCTGTCGGTCATCAACAAATTGAATGCATCCGGTGCCGAAGGGATTGCCATCAACGAAGAGCGATTTGTATTTTCGACGGATTTTCGCTATGAGCAGGGAACTTTGCTGGTCAACGACAATCCGGTCGGACGAAATTTACAAATCCGGGCAATCGGCGACCCCGATACTTTGGATGCGACCCTCAATATGAAATACGGCATTTTGTGGGAGATGAAAAATAATTTCAACATCGATTCCAAAGTTCAAAAAAAGGAGCAAATCGAATTGCCGAGATATACGCAGGAGATTGCGTTCAAATTTGCACAGATAGAAGAGTGATTATGGGAAAGTCAAAAAACACGATTCGCAACATCATCTTTCTGATTTGTTTTTCCATCGGATTGATAGCGGTTTTACAAATACGCAGCATCAAAGAAAATACGATTTTCTTCAATCGCGAAACCATTCGGGATATGGAAATCCAAATCGAGATGGAAAATACCGAAATGCAGAAATTGGATGAGTATCGAGACAGAAAAAGAGCGGAATTGTCGGAGCTGGAGGCGGTGGAAAATCCACAGAACCTTTGGGAGATTATGGAGAAGCAAAATCAATATGCCAAATCGCTGCTCGGGAAGACGAGTTTTCGCGGGCCGGGGCTCAAGGTGGAGATTCGCGATTCGGATATCGACATTCTGCCGACGCAGAATCCGAATGACTTTATCGTACATGACCAGGATGTGTTGCGGATTGTAAACGATTTGAAAAGCTCGGGCGCTGAAGTGATTTCCATCAACAATCAGATTTATCATCTCGGAACGGAAGTGAAATGCTCGGGAGCGACGATTACGGTCAACGGAAAAACTTTTGCGCAGCCCTTCATTATCCGTGCGATAGGAAATGCCGATATCTTGGAGGCGGCAATCAAGTCCAAAGATTCTTATGCTTATACGATTTCGACATTGTACGGTATTCGAATCGACACGAGCAGAGAAGATGAAATTTTTATTCACTCGACAATGAAAAATAAGCAGATAGATTATTTGAAGGAGGCGACGAAAGAATGATTTGGGCTATTCTTGGACTCAGCTTGGGTATTTTGTTGGGCGGATATCTGCCGTTCACATATCCGAACAGTCTTTCGCTTTATATATCGATTGGAATGCTTGCGGCACTTGATTCTTTGTTCGGAGCGATACGCGCAAGCATGGAGAACAAATACAACAACAAATTATTCGTGAGCGGATTTTTTCTCAACGCGATTTTGGCGGGATTGTTGTCCTATATCGGCGACCGTTTGGGCGTTCCGTTCTTCTACGCACCGATTATTGTCTTCGGCGGAAGATTGTTCCAAAACATCGCCATCATCCGAAGATTGCTGCTGAAGTAAAAAAAGATAGTAAATTATGTCAAAAATTATTGAAAGCTCTTGACATAGCGGAGTATTATTCGATAAACTATATTATGGTATAAAATAAATCTACGAAATTTATTTTCAAAAGCATTTTTTGAATGGATTTCAATACCATGGATTTTAATACTTACAAATCGCGGATTTATCGAATCGAAGTATAGATAATGATGAGTGCTTTTAGAATGTTCGTCATCTAAAAACGGACTCGTTTGGTTAGAATATTATAGAAATGTTGGAGGAAGTTCATGTTCGAATTGGATGTTAATAATGGAGTCAGCCCGGAAGTAATTAAGGTTGTTGGAGTTGGCGGTGGCGGCGGAAACGCTGTAAACAGAATGATAGGTTCCGGCTCAGGCGGTGTTGAGTACATCGTTATGAACACTGATGCGCAGGCACTTCGTCAATCCGAAGCGCCGGTGAAATTACAATTAGGAGAGAAAACCACAAATGGTAGGGGTGCGGGAGCGGACCCTATTATCGGACGCGAATCGGCTGAGGAGAGTGAAGCGGATATCACGGCTTTGCTTGAAGGAGCGGATATGGTCTTCATCACTGCCGGAATGGGCGGTGGAACGGGAACGGGAGCGGCGCCTGTCGTTGCCAAGATTTCAAAAAATCTTGGAATTTTGACGGTTGCTGTCGTTACAAAACCATTTACAATTGAAGGTTCGAAGAAAATAAAAAAAGCGGAGCAGGGAATCGACGAGTTGAAAAAATATGTCGATACCTTGATTGTCATTCCGAACGATAGAATTTTTGACATCTCTGAAAAGGGCACGACATTATTTGATGCATTTGAGAGAGCGAATCAGGTTCTCAAAAAAGGTGTCAACGGCATCACCGACATAGTGGAGACGCCGGGTATGGTCAATGTGGACTTTGCCGATATTCGTGCAACGATGCATAACAAAGGCGTCGGCCATTTGGGAATCGGTAGCGCGACCGGAGAAGGCCGTGCGATGAAGGCTGCGCAGGAAGCGATTCACAGTCCGTTGCTCGAAACGACTGTTGAAGGGGCGGAGCGTGTGCTGATTTCGATTTCCGCGACCAAGGAGAGTCTTACTTTGGACGAATTTAATGAGATTTCAAGCTATGTCAAAGACTGCGTAAACTTTGAAGATGTGGACATCATCATCGGAACGGCGGAAGTTCAGGATTTGGAAGATGAAATTCGTGTAGCGGTTATCGCAACCGGATTTAAAGAAGGCGAAGAGTACAAGGCTGCGCAGAAAAAAGTTCAGGAGGCGGGAGCGCCGGCTCAGGAAGAACAACAGGAAGATGTCGAGTCGGATGAGGCGAAAGAGCTTGAGCCGAAAGAAACGACATTCCAAATTCCGGATTGGTTGAATCCGAAGAAAAAGAAATAGAGCAAAGAGGGTCCGCTCTTTTTGAAAGACATCGTGGAAAGAATGATTCTTCAATCCGATTTTCCGATTGGTGTTTCTTTCTTCCCGAAGTAAATATGTCTAACAGTAAAAGAGAATAGTTTTATTCTCTTTTTTTGAAATGATTTTTTTGATATGGGACAAAGGAGAAGCTATGAGATGTCAATACTGCGGCTCAACCGATTCGAAGGTTATCGACTCAAGACAGGCGGAAGAGGGAAACAGCATTCGCAGACGAAGAGAATGTGAAAGCTGCAATCGCCGATTCACCACCTACGAGCGCATCGAGCAGGTGAGCATCATGGTGATTAAAAAAGATAAATCCAGAGAGTATTTCGATCGGGAAAAGGTGTTGAAAGGGATTATGAAATCCTGTGAAAAGAGACATATCACTTTGGAGCAGATGGAGCATATGGTCGATGAGATTGAGCGCGACCTGCTCAACGCGATGACCAGAGAGGTGAGCAGCATTCAAATCGGTGAAATGGTTATGGCGAAACTGAAAGAAGTGGACGAGGTAAGCTATGTGCGTTTCGCATCGGTTTATCGGGAATTCAAAGATATTGACAGCTTTATGGAAGAGCTCAAGAGCATGATGTCGGAGAAAAAATAATCCGAGAGCTTCTTGAGATTCAAAAAGGAGCGTACGATGAAAACGGTACAAAATATAAATTCAAATGTTGAATCCATCAAGACGAAAAATGCCGAAAAATTATTCTACAAATATCTCAAAAACAGTTTGAAGGGAATGCTCATCCCGAAAATTGCACCTTTTGCCAATCTGTATTTCGATTTGCTTTATATCGAAGACGGCAAGGCGGCATTGTTCAAATTCATGGATACGAATGAAGACACTTTTGCGATTTTATCCGATGAAATTTTGGAGGTCATTCACGAAGAGCATGAAGCGGCGGAGAAGGAAATATCCAATCGTTTGAAGAGCATTCCGTATTATTTTGTGATGCCCTATATCGATTTGAGCGAATATCAAAAGGCGAGCGACATCGTAATCGATAAAATCCAATTTGAAAATCTTATCAACAATGACTCGTCCTTGCAGGATTATCTGTCGAAGGATGCGCAGGAAGAGGATGAGATATTGTTGACTTTGGCGAAGGAGTATTTTGTATTTCAAAAAAATTCTTCCGTCGGCGACAAGGTACTCGATGTCGATTATCGAAAAACGAATATCAAGGCGACGCTTCTCGAGCCGGAGCAGGTCGAGCTGGTCAACAATCTGAATTACGGAACGACGCTTTTACAAGGGGCGACGGGAACGGGCAAGTCGAGTTTGATGCTTGCGAAGCTGATTAAACTGGCGAGGACTTATCCGAAAGACAATTTCCTATATATCACTTTCGACAAACAGCTTTCCAATGCCATCAATCGCTTTATGGAATATTTTCATGAGGACATCACCAATGTGAAAATCATCAATTTCCATCAATTCGTTTTGCTGCTCGGGAAAAAATTCAATCTCAAGTTGAATAAGCAGAGCAAGCAGAGTTTCAACAAAGAATTTGAAAAGGTCTTTGAAAAGATTGCCCAAATCTATCAGGGCAAAAGATATTTCAAAGGGATTTTCGTGGATGAGGCGGAAAATTTCAGCTACGATGAAATCAAATTTTTACGGGATATTTCGTATGCATCCAAAAGCTTTTTGTATATATCCTACGATGAGCCGAAGCGGATGACGCCGCTGAACGACAAGGATGCATCCAATGAATATCCTTATGATGAATTGATTTCATTGGGTAAAAACTATCGCTCTTCGCAGGCGGTCGGCTATTTCAACTTGGATTTTCAAAATGACATCAATGCTTTTTCCGCGTTGGAATTGGAGCGGGTGGGCGACTATTTCAAAGCCTTCTCGACGATGAGCAACAAAGACGGGCATACGGAAGTGATTGAGTATCAGGACACGCCGCAGATGCTGGATGAACTGATTGCGATTGTCAAAAAATATATTGAAAAGGGATATCATTACTCGGACATTTGCATTATCTATCCGTATAATGAAAAAATTGTTCGGGGGAACAAGGCGGTTTATTCAAAACATCTCATCAAGAAAGTGCTGGACGACAATGAAATCATTGTGAGTTTTGCCGACGATGAATCGAGCAATCTGCTCAACTCGACGGGTGTCACGCTCACCAATATCTATAACTGCACGAATTTGGAATGGAAAGTGGTGATACTTTGTCAGTTGGACACGCTCTACAACAGCTACACGACGATGAAGAACAGGGAAGTACAAAAGATGCTGAACATCATCTATACGGCATCGGGACGCGCAACGGAAGATTTATATATTCTAATCAGGAGGGATGAAAACAGACCGGGAGTAATTGATTTACTAAGTCAGAAAAACTTGGGGGGACTATGATTTACGGAATACATTCCATTTTTGATGAAGCTTTTGCATTAGCGAATTATTGTTTTCCGCTCGAATATGTAGAGGATCGATTGAAAATCGCTTATGTCTCGAATCTTTCGAGCGAGGAGGCGATTCGTCAACGACTCTTCGAGAGCAAAATCGATGATTTTTACTTCGAGCCTTATCCGATTAGCGAAGTAAATCGTCTGATTCACACTTATTATACGATTGAGTTAAAGGACAGAGAACTTTATAAAAGAATTCGAGAATATATCAAAAACGAGCAGTTTGAAAAGCTGTTCCTTTTTGTGGTGGAAAAAGCACAGGACTTTGGAGCGAGCGATATTCATATATCGCAGGAAGAAGGGCTGTGCTTGATTCGTTTTCGGCTCAAAGGCAAGCTCAAAACTTTTTGCGCCATCGAGGAAAAGATTGCGCAGATTCTCGGGCGAATCATAAAGGTCAAAGGAAATGCCGATATTTCGCGCAGCCTTCGGGCGATTGACACGAGAATTCAAATTGAGCTTCAGAAACAGGAGCTGGATATCCGCGTTTCCATCATCAATACGATGGAGGGCGAAAAAATTTCCCTGCGACTGTTGGGCAATGAGAATGTACCCAAGTCTGTTAAGAATTTGGGCATATCGGAATCGGATATCGGACGCATCGAGAAGGCTCTGGCAAAAGAATCGGGAGCCGTTCTCGTGACCGGGCCGACGGGGAGCGGAAAAAGCTCGAGCATCCGCTGTTTTCTCAATGAAATCAACGACGGCACGAAGCATATCATTTCGATTGAAGACCCGGTTGAATACAAGATGCCGGGCGTGACTCAGATTCAAGTCGATAATCGGGACGAAAACAGTTTTGCTGACGGCGTGCGCTCCATTTTAAGACAGGACCCCGACATTTTGTTCATCGGTGAGATTCGCGACGAAGTCAGCGCGGAGGTTGCGATGAAGGCGAGCATTACGGGTCATCTTGTGTTTACGACGCTGCATACGAAGACGCCGAGCTTGGCAATCGAGCGTTTGGAGAATCTCGGCATCGACAGACATCTGATTTTCAGCTCTATCTCGATGATTATCAATCAGCGCTTGGTCGGAGAGGAATGCAAATTTTGTCAGACATCCGTCATCTATCAGGGCGAGGATATCGAGCAGCTCGGTTTGAAGAACCGCGATGTCATTCACATGTCATCGGGCTGTGACAAATGCGGTTACAGCGGGATTGCGCGCCGAGTTCCGTTGATGTCGATTGTGGAACTGGATGACAAAAAAAGAGAAGAATATTTTGCGCAGGGCATGCTCGGTGAAGACGACGGGATTTTGAAGCAAATCATACAGAAGTTTAAGGACAAAGAAATTTCTTTGGCGGAAGCGAGGAGATTTTTATGATGGAGAAGAATTTGATTCAAAAGAGTCCGATAATGCCCGACGGATTTTTTGCCAAAATACAGTCCAAGCTGATGAGCGGAAAAAAACTCTCGATGGAGAAAAAACGGGATTTCTATTATATGCTCGGATTCTATTTGGCGAGCAAAATGCCGATATTGGATGCACTTGACCTCGTACATAATGACACACAAATTGCCTGCATCCCTAGCCTGCTTACAAAAATCGACAATGGCGCTCGACTGGTCGATGCACTGGAGGAAGTGAATTTGACGGATGACTTTATCTATTCCTGTCTGCTGATTGGCGAAAATACGGGAAGTTATCCGAAGGCTTTTGAAAATATCGTGCGCTATTTGGAGCAGCGAGTGATGGATAAAAAATACTTTTTGAGAATCACCGCCTATCCGGTATTTTTGATATTGATGATTTTGCTCATTCTGTCTTTCGTGATCTTCGTCGTATCGCCGCAGCTTTACAAAACGATTGCGAGCATCGGAATCCGGGTGCCGAAGTCGCTCGAGATTTTGCACGGCATCTATCTGTTCTTTGTCAATTATGCGAGATTGCTCGCCTTTGTGCTCATCGCGATTTTTTGTTTTTTCCTATCGGGCATCAGCAGAGAAAAGATAGCGCATTTTGCAAAGAGAATTTTGCTCAAACAGCGGCTGATTATGGCATTTTATCAAATGAGTACGCTGCGCAGCATCTTTTGGCAAATCGAAGTTTTGTTCGCATCGGGCATGGATATCGTCTCGGCGATACGAATCGTCTCCGAAGGCTCGGATCTGTTCGGCTACGGCGAGATACTTCGCGAGATTGCCGACGGGATAACGCATGGAAAAACGATGCATGAGATGATGCAAAAAAATGAGCTGTATTTTCCGAAGGCAATTATTTCATATATCAAATTGGGCGAGACGACCGACAGCTTGCACGAAAATTTGAGCAATGCGGTTCGCCTGCTCAATATAAAAACCGAAGATATGGCGGAGAATACAAAAAAGCTGTTGCAGCCGATGATGATAATTATCGCGGGCATTTTGATATCTTTGTTGTTGGCATTGGTTTTGCCGATTATCAACTCGGCTACGAATTTGGGAGGTTTGCGATGAAATTATTCGGATATGAGCCGGAAAAAAATTCCATTTCAAGCATTACCGCATCGGAGAGCAATTATCCCGTGCTGATTGTGATGACGCAGGCACAGATTCGGCGACAAAAACAGTCGGTCGATGCGCCGGAGCAATCGTTGAGCGCGCAGGACGAAGTGAGCGATGCGGATTCGGTGCGGAAGAAAAATCATGTTGACGAGCGAGGAGTTTCGATAAAAGCAGAAGATGATTTTTCGGCAAAAAAAGCAAAAGCATCTTCCGCAAGAAATATCAAACAGAAAGTCAAGAATGACGATGTCATTTTCAGAAAATCAAACGGCTATGAATTTATTTTGGAAAAGGGAGAGTTTGACGAGCTCATCCGAATCTGCGGAATTCGAAAAATCCAATCGAAAAAAGTGCGCATCTACACGCCGGAGCTTTTTTTGCTCGAATATGGAGAAAGCTATCAAAGAGCATTGCTCAAATTGGGCGAATATGTACTCGCTTTGGAGGACGGAAAACTCAGGGAAATTACGGTGCTGGATATGGCGAGCAACGGATTTGGCAAATTTATTCAATATGAGAATCTGATATGGGGGATATCATGAAATATCATTGGAATGCGGAAATATCCGCGCATCTGAACAAAAAGAACAAATCGGAGATATTGGTGCTGTTGCTGATGATTCTGTTTTTAGCAGCCAATGTCTATCTGTACCTGATGGAGCGGAATCTGCGTAAAATCAGCGAGCAGGTGAATCAAACGACGGCAAACACATTGCTTGAAGAAGAATACTATTCGTTGATGGGCAGCAGCTCCTTTGTCGATGAAAAGCGGATGAAGGAACATTTCGGACTGATAAAGAATCTGCGCTGCAATTCCGCTCGCATCGAAGACAACAAAATGATATTGAGCTATTCGGGCTATTCGATTGCGGAGCTTGAAGATGAAATTTCTTTGCTCAAAGAAAAATATCAGGAAGTGCAGGTCGAGCGCATCGACGAAAATGATAAAAATCTGTTGGTGAGCATCGAGGTGAGAATATGAAGAAAACCGTGCGAGCGGGAATCCTTTTTATCCTGCTGATCTGTCTTGTCATCACCTTGCCGACGCTGCGCCGAATTCATCATCTGCAAAAATCCATCGGACAAAGCAATTCGGTGCTTTCAACGAACCGAGGCATCTCGTTGTTCGCCGCCGACAGCTATGATATCAATCGCGATATCGAGCGGATGATTCAGGAGGCGAAACTGCAGAAAAAATCGCTGTTTTTTCATACTGAAAAATTTGAGCAAATCAAGCTGTACGAATATGAGCTCAATCTCTTCGGGAAATACGAGGACATTGCCGTCTTCGTCGAAAAAATCAGCGCGATGCAGGGAATCAAAATTCGGGAGCTGGATTTGAATCAGGAAGAAACGAGCTGTCAATTACAGATGAAGGCGGTGTTTGTCAGCGAATGAGAAAATATAGAGGTTTCGGATTTGTCGATGTGCTGATTTCGACTTTGCTTTTGATGATATGCTCGCTGCTCATCATCTATGGGATGAATGCCTACTACAAAAATCTGTATATTATCGAGAGCAATCAGCAAATCGACGACATTTTGCGCGATGAAATTATCAAGACGCAGAGCAAAGGCTCCTATGAGGATTCGAAGGTCGGCGATTTTTCAATCAAGTATCAACTGTTGTCGCGGGAGGATTTCAAAGGACGAAGTTTGGCTATCGTGCAGCTTGAGATAAAGGATGAGAAAAATGAAATTCAAAAACAATATACTTTGGTGGTGCCGAGCAAATAATATATATAAAGGAAGAAACGCATTCGGCACCGTCCATATCATCATCGTCATGAGCATTCTGCTTACGCTGATTGCATCGGCGGCGACGATTTTGTCGTTGAATGCACAGGGAGCTGCGGCACAAATCGGAGCATCCGAGCATGAGCTTGAGGCGAGCAATCTCTTTGTCTATGTGGATATTTTGGTGCAGGATGAAATTGCAAAAATCTATGAAGAAGTGCAAAAGAGCGCCGGCGATACAAATTCGTCGGACAAAAGCGGCGGCTCTTCGGAGATTTCACCGAGCGACATAAAGACAAAGGCAACAAAACCGTTTGAAGAAAACAATCCGGCGCCCGCTTTGCAGCCCAAAACCGACGAAGAGAAAAAGCAATTTCTAAAAACCTTTTGCACTAAGCTTGAGAATTTACAATCGGGCATCAATGCGGGATTGAGCGGAGATATTTCGGATGCCGTCGGGCTCACCGCGCCGGTTGCGAGCACTCGGATTCAATATTATGATGAAGGGAAAAGATATTTTGCTACCGTTAAAAATTCGGAAGTTGAATCGAGCCGAGATATCGCAATCCGAGTCCAAATCAATGCAAATAATCGACAATATCCGATGAGCTATGCAAAATATTACTATTTTAATTTTGATGAGAGGATTATTAATAATGAAATGCTCGACAAGGACAGCGACATTATCTCGGGCGACATTTTTCACGACAGACGATGAGCCGGAAAAAAGTATAAAGAAGAAACAGCTTCCTAAAAGCAAAAGCGGATTCACTCTGCTCGAGCTGATGATTGTGATTACCATTTTGCTTTCGCTTGCCTTTTTAATCAACATTCGCAACAACAAGGAAGGCATACTTCTCGAAAACAGCGCACATGAAATGGTTTCCGCGATACGACTCGCGCGACAGAAATATGATGCGGGCGACAGTATGGCGAAATTTCAAATCATCTACAAAAACGGACAGCATTATTTTCAAGTCTTGGAGCACGGACCCAAGACGGTGGTGGATATTCCGATTGACAAATCCGTCATCCTTTCCAAAAAGATGATTTCCGACAGCGAAAATGCAGGCGACGATTTGGGCTTCATCGCGTTGGGCACAAGACCGATTGAAATTCAGTTCAGCGGTGAAACCGCAACGGGAACCAGTTTTCTTTTGCAAGGAAAAGGTACGAAAATCAAGTATAAAATCACCATTGTACCCACATCTTCCCGAGTGCATATTTATAAAATAAACAAAAATTGATTTTGCTATGGAAAGTATCAATTAAAGATGATATAATAAATTTGTAGGGGGAATGATGTATGCAAATCCTGTATAGTAACAAGATCGTTTTGTCCGATGATGTTATCAACGGATACATCGTCATTGACAACGACAAAATCATTGACATTCAGTCAGAGCAAAACCCAGAGGGCGAGTTTATTGATTTGACGGGCAAATATATTTTGCCGGGCTTCATCAATGTCGCATCCGACGATTACTCAAATGAAGCGAAATCCCCGTATAACAAATTTTTTTCGGAAGAGCGGATTTTCAGTCAAACCGATAGACTGCTGGCGGAGTCCGGCGTCACAACCAACTTTCATACCTTCCGATTGGAAGATTTATTGAAAGAACAAAGTGTAGAAGATGCAATCGAGTACCTAAATGCAATCAAAAACAATTCAATCAACTCAGGTTTAGTCAATCACAAGATTCATTTGGTGTTCCGATTGGGAGAGCGTCTGGCAAATCGAAATTTGCGACAGCTCATCATTTCCGGCGTTATCGACTTTATAACTTGCGTCGGACTACACAGTCGCGATGTGTTCAACTACCACAATCAATATCTTATTCAAAATATGCAACGACGATTTGATTTGGATGATGAACAAGCGCTCGAAGCGCTGAAATATTTGACGAGTCTTCGTGAAGAATCAGCATTGGACGAGCTTTCTTATCGCATTAAATCAGCAAAAAATCTCAATCTTCCGTTTGCATCAAACCGCTACAGCTTGATAAAAAGATTGAAAGACGAGTACAAAATTGACATCGACATCATTTCGGGAGAGCACACTCCACAGACGATAGCACTCATTAAAGAAAATGATATCCATTACATTTATGATGTGGAGGGATTTATCAACACCAATGATGTTTCGGAATTTGTCGATTTGATTTCGGACAAAGTAGTCGACATCGTATCGGCAAGCACACATTCCAAAGATATTTTGGACTATATTTTTGAAATTGAAGGCATCTTGGGACTTCCCGAGGCCGTCAAGCTGTTTTCACATTATCCGGCAGAAGCGTTAAAACTTGAAGATCGCGGCAGCATTTCAGTCGGAAAGAAAGCGGATTTCGTTGTTGTGGAAATGAACGGCGAATTGCCGACTTTATCCATGACCATTGCAAATGGCAAGACAGCAGTTCAATACAATTATTAATCTCTTGGAGCAATCCGAGAGATTTTTTTCGCCTTGACGAGAAAAAAGTTCAAAAAGCTCATTTCTGTAAGAAATTGCCACTCCTAAATCACTCTTTGCAAAAGTGGAAATAAACTTTTCACTTCAGCGCAACCACTTTTTCACTTTAGGGGCTATTATCTTTCATAATTTGCTATGGACAAACGCACGCAAAAGTGATAAAATACTTTAGTGTGCGTTTGCGCATACTTGAGTCGACTATTTAGCCGGTTCAATAC
Source organism: Peptostreptococcaceae bacterium (assembly GCA_030532905.1). Lineage (GTDB taxonomy): Bacteria > Bacillota > Clostridia > Peptostreptococcales > Filifactoraceae > JAUNKE01. The sequence continues at coordinate 6,226 of JAUNKE010000018.1, read as the reverse complement.
AATTAGCAGTTGGCGTGTAAACAAAAATTTTAGAAGAAGGAGGTGCACAAATGCCAACAATTAACCAGTTAGTGAGAAAGGGCAGAGAGCAAGTAGAATACCAATCGACAGCTCCGGCTCTACAAAAGGGTTTTAATGCTCTTAAGAGAAAGAGTACAGACAACAGCTCTCCGCAAAAGAGAGGCGTATGTACTTCAGTTAAGACAGTAACTCCGAAGAAGCCAAACTCAGCGCTTAGAAAAATTGCCAGAGTTCGACTTTCAAATCAGATCGAGGTTTCTGCCTATATTCCGGGCGAAGGCCACAATCTTCAGGAGCACTCTGTTGTGCTAATCAGAGGTGGTAGAGTAAAAGACTTACCGGGGGTAAGATACCACATCGTTCGTGGTTCTCTTGATACATCAGGTGTAGAAAAGAGAAGACAAGCAAGATCAAAATACGGTGCGAAATTGCCAAAAGCTGCTAAGAAATAATGTATTGTACGGTGCGTTTTATATATAATGTAGGCGCCCCGACAAACAGCAGATTTTGTCGAGTACCGATGATTTAACCATTAATCATTAAGGAGGGAAGCAAAGTGCCAAGAAAAGGTAGTATTCCAAAAAGAGAAGTACTTGCAGATCCGATTTACGGAAGCAAAGTAGTAACCAAGCTAATCAATAAGATTATGCTGGATGGAAAAAGAGGTATTGCACAAGGTATTGTGTACGGAGCCTTTGAAGAAATTAAAGCAAAAACAAATGAAGATCCGCTTGAAGTATTTGAAAGAGCGATGGCAAATATCATGCCCGTGCTTGAAGTAAAAGCTCGTCGAGTGGGTGGTGCAAACTATCAGGTGCCTGTAGAAGTCAGACCGGAGAGACGGGAGACTTTGGGGCTGAGATGGCTGGTAAGATATTCAAGACTGAGAAATGAAAAAGGCATCAAGCTAAAGCTGGCAAGAGAGATTATGGATGCTGCAAACCAAACCGGAGCAACATTCAAGAAAAAAGAAGATACTCATAAGATGGCTGAGGCGAACAGAGCATTTGCACATTATCGTTTCTAATTTGCTAAAACAACAAGAGCCGAAAGGAGTACACAGTGTCAAGACAATTTCCTTTACCAAAAACTAGGAATATAGGAATTATGGCCCACATCGACGCGGGCAAGACAACAACGACAGAAAGAATTCTTTTCTATACAGGTAAAACACATAAACTTGGAGAAACTCACGAAGGTTCAGCTCAAATGGACTGGATGGAGCAAGAAAAGGAAAGAGGAATCACAATCACATCCGCTGCGACAACAGCACAGTGGAAAGATACAAAAATCAATATCATCGACACACCTGGTCACGTTGACTTTACAGTGGAAGTTGAGCGTTCTCTACGAGTGCTTGACGGAGCGGTAGCGGTTTTCTGTGCAAAAGGTGGAGTTGAGCCGCAATCTGAAAATGTGTGGCGACAAGCGGACAACTATCGAGTACCGAGAATCGCATTTGTCAACAAAATGGACATCACCGGTGCAGACTTTTTAAGAGTTGTCGAGCAAATGAAAGAGCGTTTGGGAGCGAATGCCGTAGCGGTTCAACTTCCAATCGGAGCGGAGGATACTTTTGAAGGAATCATCGACCTGTTCGAAATGAAAGCATACTATGTAACGGATGCACTCGGTCGTGAAATGGAAACAAGAGAAATCCCTGCAGAACTGCAATCTCTTGCTGAAGAGCGTAGAGAAATGATGGTTGAGGCAATCGCAGAGCTTGATGAAGAACTTACGATGAAATTCCTTGAGGGAGAAGAAATTTCTATTCCTGAACTCAAGGCGGCGCTTCGTAAAGGAGTAATCGATGCGGTAATCAACCCGGTATTCTGCGGTTCCGCATATCGAAACAAAGGAGTTCCACTACTTCTTGACGGAGTTTTGGACTATATGCCGTCACCGGTGGATGTTCCGTCAATCAAAGGAGTTCTATTGGATGGCGAGACGGAAGAAGAAAGACATTCCGACGACAATGAGCCGTTCTCAGCGCTTGCGTTTAAGATTATGGCAGACCCGTTCGTAGGAAAACTCGCGTTCTTCCGAGTTTATTCAGGAGTTCTGAATTCGGGTTCTTATGTGTTGAACTCAACGAAGAACAAAAAAGAAAGAATTGGACGAATCCTTCAGATGCACGCAAATACTCGTGAAGAAATTTCAACGGTATATGCCGGAGATATTGCAGCAGCGGTTGGATTAAAAGATACAACAACAGGAGATACATTGACTGACCCGGCAAGCCCGATCATTTTGGAGTCAATGGAATTCCCTGAGCCGGTTATCTCGGTTGCGATTGAGCCGAAAACAAAGGCTGCGCAGGAGAAAATGGGAACAGCACTTCAAAAGCTTTCAGAAGAAGACCCGACTTTCCGCGTGCGTACGGACGAAGAAACCGGACAAACAATCATCTCGGGAATGGGTGAGCTTCACCTTGAGATTATCGTAGACAGACTTCTTAGAGAGTTCAAAGTGGAAGCGAATGTCGGAGCACCTCAGGTTGCTTACAGAGAAACCATCAAAAACTCTGTGGACATCGAGCATAAATATGCAAAACAATCCGGTGGTCGCGGACAATACGGTCATGTCAAAATCAGAATGTACCCGCAAGAGCCGGGAACAGGATACGAGTTTGTCAATGCGGTTGTCGGAGGAGCGATTCCGAAAGAGTATATCGGACCGGTTGACCAAGGTATTCAAGGAGCGATGGACTCCGGAGTTCTTGCAGGCTATCCGGTAGTGGATGTCAAAGTTGAGTTGTACGACGGTTCATACCATGAGGTCGACTCATCCGAGATGGCGTTTAAGGTAGCTGCATCCATGGCGTTCAAAGACGGTATGAAAAAAGCAAACCCTGTTATATTGGAGCCGATCTTCAAGGTGGAAGTAGTAACACCGGAAGATTACATGGGCGATGTAATGGGTGATATCAACTCTCGTCGCGGTAGAATCGAAGGAATGGAAGCAAGAGTCGGCGGAGCGCAAGCAGTTCATGCGATGGTGCCGCTATCCGAAATGTTCGGATACTCAACAGACCTACGATCTGCAACACAGGGTAGAGCAACTTATACAATGATTTTTGATCATTACGAAGAAGTACCGAATTCCATTGCAAAGAAAATTATGGAAGAAGGAAAATAACTCAAAGGGAAAAATGGAGGAATAAAAATGGCTAAGGCTAAATTTGAAAGAACCAAACCACATGTTAACATCGGAACCATCGGACACGTTGACCACGGAAAAACAACATTGACGGCGGCAATCACAAAAACATTGCACCAAAGATACGGATTGGGTTCCGCGGTAGATTTCGACAAAATCGATAAAGCACCGGAAGAAAGAGAAAGAGGAATCACAATCTCAACTTCCCACGTAGAATACGAAACACCAAACAGACACTACGCACACGTAGACTGTCCGGGCCATGCCGACTATGTAAAAAACATGATTACCGGAGCGGCACAGATGGACGGAGCGATTTTGGTATGTTCCGCAGCAGACGGACCGATGCCGCAAACAAGAGAGCACATCCTACTATCCAGACAGGTAGGGGTACCATACATCGTCGTATTCCTAAACAAATGCGACATGGTAGATGACGAAGAGCTGCTTGAGTTGGTAGAAATGGAAGTAAGAGAACTACTAAACGAGTACGAATTCCCTGGAGACGATACACCAATCGTAAGAGGATCCGCACTAAAAGCATTGGAAGATCCGACAAGCCCATGGGGAGACAAAATCGTAGAATTGTTTGAGCAAATCGACGCATACATTCCGGAGCCTGAGCGAGATGTAGACAAAGCATTCTTGATGCCGGTAGAGGATGTATTCTCCATTTCCGGACGAGGAACCGTAGCAACCGGAAGAGTAGAGCGAGGAGTATTGAAAGTATCCGACGAAGTAGAAGTAGTAGGACTTACAGACGAGCCGAGAAAAGTAGTTGTAACCGGAGTAGAGATGTTTAGAAAACTACTTGACCAAGCACAAGCGGGAGACAACATCGGAGCATTGCTACGAGGAGTGGCGAGAGACGAAATCGAAAGAGGACAAGTAATGGCGAAGCCGGGATCGATTAAGCCACACACCAAATTCGAAGCACAAGTATATGTATTGAAGAAAGAAGAGGGAGGAAGACATACTCCATTCTTCAAAGGATATAGACCACAGTTCTACTTCAGAACAACCGATGTAACAGGAGACATTTCACTACCGGAAGGAGTAGAGATGGTAATGCCTGGAGACGACATCAACATGAAAGTGGAGCTAATCACACCGATTGCGATCGAAGAAGGACTACGCTTCGCGATTCGTGAAGGTGGAAGAACGGTAGGATCCGGAGTAGTAGTATCCATTATGGACTAATCCGGTTTGAGCAACCGATATCGAAAAAAAGAAACAAAAAGGGACAGCCGACGGCTGTCCTTTTTGATGCGCAAAAAATTTGCGATAACGAAAGAAGCTTTGACATTGAAAAATGAAAAAACCAAAATGAAATTTACAATATGGAGCCGGAATCCTAAAATCTAAAACACAAAAATAAAATTTCAGAATCAAAGGCACAATCCAAATTGGTGAAAGAAGATTGAAATGGATGTTTGCTTAAGGTATAATGAGAGAGACAATAGCTTTGTTAAGTGGTTTACATTTGAAATTGGGAAAGATGGAAAGATTCTGCGGCAAAATACATCTGATACTAATACCTATTAAAAAGCATAACGATGTGATATAATAAGATTATGAAAAATATAGTAGAAGAAAATATAAAACTTGAAATCCAAGAACTGAAAAAGGCACGAAAAAATACCACAAACAAAAAGGTAAGTTGTAAAATCAAATGCATAGTAATAAATAAGTATAGAAAAAGTCATGAAGATACTGTATACTAAGTTCGACTAAAAAATCAGTAAAGGAGTATCCACATGACCCAGTCTAAGTATAACACAGAAAATAGCAAATTTAAACACCTCGATGCTATTAAACGAGGTAGACTCGAACAGATGCTTTACGAAAAAAAATATACTCAAAAGCAAATGGCTCTGATGCTTGGCGTTAGCCAATCGACTATCAGTCGAGAAATCCGTAGAGGGCTTGTTCCTCAGCGTAAGTCTAACGGTCAAGTCGTTATCAAATATATTGCGCAAACTTCTCAGATTCGATATCTTCAAAAGCGAACGGCTTGTCGCATCCCAACGGATCTCAGTCGTTATGATAGTTCGTTTTTCGAATTGCTGGTCGATGGTATTAAAAAGCCGATCTCCGATCGGATTACTAGTGTGGATTGTGTTGTCCATACTTTTCGTAGAGAAAATCCTCTCTTGAAATGTCCTTGCACAAAAACGGTCTATACTATGATTGAACAAGGGCGTATTCCTGGATTGAAGAATTTGGATTTACCGATGAAGGTTCGCTTGCGTCCTCGTAAGAAGAAGTCTTCTTTACCGAAAGGGCGCGATGTCAGCTCATTTGGCAGAAGTATTTCTGAGCGTGATCCCGCAGTTTTATTACGCTCTAGGTTTGGTGATTGGGAGTTTGACTTAGTCGAGGGGAAAAAAGGAAAGTCTTCTATCCTCACTATGGTTGAGCGTTATTCGCGTTTTTTGATTACCGCTAAAGTCTCTAAGAACGCGCAATGCGTTTTGCAGGCTGCTCAAAAAGCTATCGCTGAGTATCAACGATTTGGGATTGCTTTTCACACAATTACTACCGATAATGGTAGAGAGTTTACTTCTTTACCAAAGCTGGAAAACGAGCAAACCAAAGTGTATTACGCTCATGCTTATGCTTCTTGGGAAAAGGGCACTAATGAGCGTACGAACCGTATGTTACGCGAACATTTCCCCAAAGGAACGGATTTTGACATGATAAGTGATGAACGCCTTCAGCATGCAACCAATGTTATCAATGCCAAGTGTCGCCGGAGTCTCGGATATCAATCAGCAAAAGAAGTAGTCATTAACCTATTAAAATCACAAAGTCTTATGCAGGAACGGGCTTCATAGTTTAGCATTTAGTCGTCATGCCATCAAGACTCGTTTCTCTTTTGATCTTGACGGCATCCGACTAAATGCTGTTCTGCAAGTACCCGTTCCACGTGTTGAATTTAGTGCTTTTCAATTTTTTCTACAAAATATGCATTTGCTATTGCAATTTAGGCCACAAACAAAAATGAAGATATCCGATTTAAAACCATCATCTTAAAATTGGAGGG
>JAUNKE010000095.1 GCA_030532905.1 Peptostreptococcaceae bacterium | reverse complement strand
CTCTACCCTTATTTTATCATAATATCATGTAATATGGAATGGATATTAGTATTAGCAAATAAAAATGGAAAATACAATCTCGATTTGCAAAATGAAATTCTTATTTGCAAAATAAAATCACTGAATAAAGCAAAAAAGAAAGAGATTATCAAGCGAAGGGGGCAAGAATAATCTCTTTCTTCTTTATGGGGTGGGGGATGCGGTATGAAGACATCCCCTGGGTGTTATCAAAGGAGGGAGGTTCCTTTTCGTTCTCTCATTTCTTCTTTTCTTTTCATTTCTTCATCTTATTGTTTCTTCTTACAAACGCTATTTCTTATCTTGGTAAGGTATTGCCTCGGCTTTGTCGTTCTCGCCGATCTTCTGAGAGTAGATTTTATCCCAGACGGCCTTGCTTTTGTTATGGATGGCATCAATTTCCTGATAATACTTGTCGATTTCACGATTTTGGCTTTCGGTTGCCTTATCGATTTCCTCATAGACGGCATCCATTTTCTTCTGCAATTCCGTAATCGCTCGATCCTGCTTGATGAGCAATTCTTTTTCCGCTTCACTCAATGCTTCCGATGAGCGAATATATTCCTCATTGGTAGGAAGTGCGAGTTGTTCGTTGGTCGCATTTTTTACAAGTTTTTCCCAAAGCTCCGCATTTTGATGAATGAGTGCGTCATACTCTTTGACTAAGCTGTCATGCTTTTTGAAAATCTCTTCGCCGATTTTTTTGTTCTCTTCGGTCAGTTTCGCAATTTTGTCGTAGAAGGGTTTTGCGGCTTTTTCGTCATCGAGAAGTTGCTGTTTTTCTTTCTCGGACAAAAAATCGAGCTCATCCAAATATTCCTGAATGCTTGGCGGCTGCGTTTCAAGCTGATTGCTGAAAGTGCTTGCATTTTTGACTCCGCTCATATTTTCACCGCTTTGCTGACTGTCGCTTCCTCGAAGATATGCTCCCGCAAATGCGAGTCCGGCAACCAAAATACCAGCGACCAGTAGAGTGGTTTTTCTTTTCATCTTCTCTTCCTTTCGGTTCGTCTTGTCGGTTTCGTCGGTACACTTTTATTATAAAAGAAGGCTTGGAGCAAAATCTCCTTCAAACTGCGTCAAGATACAGGGAAAAATGTGGCAAAAATGGGGCAGAAAAAACCGACCTCCAAGCGTTGGATTTTCGGTCCAACTTTTTGGGGTCGGTTCAATTCGTTACGGATTTTATTTATTGATACCAAAAGGCACATGTTTTCCTAAACAGCTTTTAATTTCAAAATGACTCTTGATTCTCGGAATCGGTTTGTTTTCGGATTTCGATTTTAATTTTCAAAATCACTTTTCCGATGTTTAATCAACTTGGAATGTCACTCATCGATTTGGAAGCGAGCCGGATTTTATAAATCATGCGGAATTTCTAAAAGTGAATGAAATTTTATGCAAAGATATTCATTCCATAGGACATTCCGCTCTCATTACGATTGAATGGGAAATAAAATCGTAAAGACAGCGCCAGAATTATTTTCAGCGCTGATTCTTGCCTGATGCTTGTGGATGATATCTTTCGTAATCGAGAGTCCGATACCGGTATTTCCGTCATGTCCTTTATAAAAGCGCTCGAAGATATGCGGCAAATCTTCGGTGGAGATTCCTTTTCCGTCATCCTGAATTTGAATTTTAATAAATTCATCCTGTTTTCTGCAATGAATTTCGATGCGGCTTTTCGCATAGCGCACGGCATTGGCAAGAATATTGACGAAGGCGCGCTCCAACAATTTTTCATCGCCGTCAATCATCGGAAGATCGTCATCGAAATGATGTGATATGTCGATATTGTTTTTGTCCGCCGCCGACTTGATTCGCCAAGAGCAATCGTAAAGCAGTTCTTTGAGATTGATTTTTTCATATTGCATCTGCAAATCATCCGTATCCATTTTGGAAAGAAAGAGAATCTCATCCACGAGCGATGACATTTTTTCGCTCTCCCGGATAATGATGTCGGATGCTTTTTTTTCATTGATGATGCCCGATTGAATTCCTTCCGCATAGCCCTGAATCGACATCAGAGGCGTGCGCAGCTCATGGGATGCGTTTTGGAAAAAGTGTTTTTGACTCTCTTCCGCGCGGTCAATCATCACCGACATCTTTTGAACCGTATGCGCCACATCGTTGAATTCCTCATAAGGCAAATCCTGTAAATCGGGCAGCGACTCGCGTCTGCCCACTCGGATGATATAGTCCTTGAGTTTCGCAAAAGAAGTATCGATTTTTCTCGCCATGCCGAAAAATGCCAAAATCGAAAGCAATCCCGAGCCGAGCATCAATAAAACTAAAATTCGGCTGAGCAGATTCAAAAAGTTTTGGATGGGCGTGATATTCGTGAAGATGAGCACCGTATAAATTTTTGCCGGCTTGGAGCCGCTTTTGACAATGTAGTAATCCCGATATTCACCCGCATAGGTTTTGGGGCGAACATAGTAGGTATTGCCGGCGACATCAATGGTGAAGGAATATTCCTCCACAATGCTCGGATTTCGTCGCACGAGATTCGACATCGCAAGGCTCCGCTCCCTTTCAACATCCGAAAACCAAGGCTCTTCGGGATAGAGAATTTTGCTTTTGTCATCCAAAATGATATAATATGCGGGAATGATGAATTCCGCTTCCTCGTCATTCAGTTCGGCGCTTTCAAATTCATTCTCATAATATCCGTCAAAGTACAAAAACTCTTCTTTAATCGCTTTGGCGGTCGTATTCTCGATATATTGATGAATCACGATGTTGAAAGTCGCGTAGATGATGACGAAGGCTGCAAAAAGTATCAGCGACGGAATCAAAAGCAGACTGAATTTCAACTTTATATTTTTCACGGGTCACTCCTTCAGACTGAGTTTGAACCCGAATCCCCAAACGGTTTCGATTTGGACATTGCTGTTCTGCGTGCTCAGCTTTTTGCGCAATCTTTTAATGGTGTCGTCGGTCACCCTCGTCTCCACATAATTGTCATAGCCCCAAATCATATTGAGCAATTCTTCTCGAGAGACCGCCTTGTCCTGATGCTCAAACATATAGCTCAGTAATGCAAATTCGGTATTGGTCAGCTTGAGCTCGGTATTTTGACAAAAAGCCGACTTCTGTAAAAGATTCAGCGTGATGTCGCCGAAGAAAAGTTCATCCGCATTATTTTTTTCATTCGATTTCGACAATCGTTTGAGCATTGCCTTGACACGCATCGTCAGTTTGACCGGAGAAAAAGGCTTTGTAAAATAGTCGTCGCAGCCCAGGGTGAAGCCCGTAATATAGTCTGCATCCGTTCCGCGAGCCGTCAGCAAAATGATGGGCACTTCGGATTTTTTACGAATGGCGGAGCAGATGCTGAAGCCGTCCGTTCCGGGCATCATCACATCCAAAATAACCAAGTCCGACGGAGTTTGCTCAAATTTTTTCAGCAAATCATCACCCGTATCGAACAGCTCAACCGCATATCCTTCCTCCGTCAAAAACTCCCGTATCAGTTCGCGAATATTCTTTTCGTCATCCGCAACATAAATGGTCGTACTCATAGAGTCTCCTTTCCGTAATCGGAGATTGATTTCTAAAATCAATTCATCTCATTGTTTCTCTCCTAAATTATATCACACTCAACTACGCTTCACAAATTTTGTGCAGGGAGGGAAGGCGGAAACATTCATCGACAGAAAGCATGGAGATAGAATTTTTATCGACAATGTGCGAAAAAATTTTCTTGTGAGCAATTTATAAAAAACAAAAACTTTTCGCAAAATGAATTTTATTTCGTGGAACACTTACAAAATATGTGAAACATGAAAATAAATTGTAATGATGAATACTCTAAAAGATAATTCAAATTTAATAATCACCGACAATTTTTTTGTGATATAATTCATATAAATTTTAGAAGTGAGAACAGGGGACACTTCAAGGAATAAGGGGGTTATATGATAAAACAACTTTTTGCTTTTTGCATGGCGATTTGGATGAGCGTTTTCTCCATATTGCCGGTTTATGCCGATTCTGAAAACGCAAAATCGAAATCCGATTCGGATACAGTGGTAGCTCATACGGTCACTTTCCATCATAATAACGGAATAACAGCGGACAGAACGGTGAAAGTGCTAACGGGAAATACGGTCGAGGAGCCGGAGAAACCCGAATCGGGTTTAGACACTCATATCTTTTCGCATTGGAGGATTCGGAACGGAAATTCTTATGAGATATATGACTTTTCAAAACCGGTCAACCACGATTTGAAATTATATGCAAAACACAAACCGCGTGAAGAATATAAAGTCACCTTCCATCATGACAACGGCGAATTGGATAAGACGGTTACGGTTTTGGAAGGACGATTGCTGGAGGAGCCGCAAAAACCGAAGTCCGCTTTTCCGCAATACAGATTTCATTTCTGGTCCGATCAAAAGGATGGAGGTTCTCCGTATGATTTCAGTCAGCCGGTTTACAAAAACTTTGATTTGTATGCGCGACATGAAAAAAATACATCCTACAAAGTGACTTTTGACCATGCTGACGGAAAAACACCAAGCAAGGTAGAGAACATTTGGGGTGGAGAAAAAGTTGCCGAGCCGAGCAAGCCGACTCGTGAAGGATTTATATTCAACGGTTGGTTTGTCGGAGAAAACAAATACAATTTTGATGCGGAAGTGGAGAGCGATTTAACGCTGACGGCAAAATGGGACAAGGAATCCACCGCCGAAGCACAGCCACCGGCAACGACACCGAACAATTCGTCTTCCGTTTCGGGAGGTAGCGCACAATCCGGGATTCGACCGACAGGAAATGAGGCGACAATTTCAGACAATCCGGTGCCGCTCGCCGCTTCAGACAAACAAAGAATTGCCGAATTTATCATCGGCTCCAAAGAATTCAAATTGAGAGAAGACGAAAAAATGGTCACCAAGATAACGGACTTGGCGCCTTCCATTCATAAAGGAAGAACCATGCTTCCGATAAGAATCGTCAATACGATTTTGGGGCTTTCATCCGAATATGACAATGCCACCAAGACGGCGACATTTCGTTTTACGGATAAAGAAAACAAAGTTCATACGATTGAAATGACCATCGGCAAAAAGACGATGACGGTGGATGGTGTAACCGAAGAACTTTCCGCCGAGCCGATTGTTTCAAAAGGACGAATGATTTTACCGATTACGGATTTGAAAAAATCACTTCAAGCGATGGGGTTGGATGTTGACATTGTATGGTTGCCTGCGGAAAAAGCGGTTCATATTTATCGATAGGGATATTTTGAGATAAAAAAGGGGCTGTTGCAAAATAGCCCCTAAAAAAAATGGCAAACTCATAAGAG
>JAUNKE010000094.1 GCA_030532905.1 Peptostreptococcaceae bacterium | reverse complement strand
CTAAACGATTTGGAGCTTGTCAATAGAAAAACTCCACAACAACTTGACACGACCTCAAAAATCGCGTAATTTTACAGTTTCGAAAAAACATGTTATACTATATATAATCTACGCGTGATACTTCTCGTTTGCGTAGGATGATTTTATACAATTTTCTCGGCAAACATTTTTCGTTTTGATCGGCAGGGTTTACTGCATCGTAATATATTTATTCATTTACAGTAGGTCAACAAGCGTTGACCGTTTTATATATCATCCGTTGTGTCCAAACAATTTGGTAAGGTAGTTTTGAAATGTAATTTCGAATCATAACAAGGAGAATTATTATGAAGCGAGTCCTTTTGTTTCTGAGCATCGCTCTCTATATAATTTGGGGTTGTTATATTGAATCTTATGCTGAAAAAGGAAGCATTGTCATCGGTGAAGGGGATTGGGACAGCAATGCATTCCACAACCAAGTGATAAGCTATATTATCCGGCATGGCTATGGAGAAGAGACCGAAATTGTACTGGCGGACACATCCGTTTTGATTACCAGTTTTAAGAATAAGGATATCGACCTCTCCGTTGAAATGTGGTCGGACAACATCCCGACTTATGAGGAAGATATCAAAAACAATTATTATAAAGAGCTATCCATAAATTACGATGATAATAATCAAGGTCTTTATATTCCAACTTATCTTGTCGAGGGCGACGATGCTCCTGCAAAAGATTTAAAGAGCGTAAAAGACCTGATTAAGTATGCACATCTTTTTCCCGACCCGGAAGATTCTTCCAAGGGAATTATATTTGGCGGCCCGGAAGGATGGAAGGCAACCGAGTTTTTGCATAACAAAATGAAGGCTTACGGTTTGGATAAATATTATAATTTCAAGCCCATTGATTCCAGCGCCACCTTGTCCGCCACACTTACTTCCGCGTATGAAAAAGAGGAGCCGTGGGTGGGATATAATTGGGAGCCGACTTGGATTATGGGAATGTATGACATGACCTTGCTTCAGGATGAAAAATATTCCGAAGAAAATTGGACTAAGGGCATCGGCTCTTTCCCACAAGTGAAGGTTACGGTGGTCGCAACGCCAAGTTTTGTCGAAGAATTCCCTGAAATTGCGGATTTTCTATCAAAATACAAAACATCTTCCGCTCTGACCAGTGACGCACTTGCCTATATGCAGGAAAATGAAGTCGAGGCGGATGTCGCTGCCAAGTGGTTTTTGAAAGAGCATCCCGAGCTTCTTAAAAAATGGTTGCCGGCGGATGTCGCTGAAAAAATTGAAAATGAACTGAACGAGAACGAAAGCCAATCGGATAATGCTTTCATAAGTTTTCCAAAAAACCTTCGATTCGAAGTAAGTCATTTCATTGATGATATTGTAAATTGGCTCGTAATAAACTTCGGGAATTTTTTTAAGAATGTTCAAAAAGTCATCTTGGTGGTTTTCGATGCAATTTATCATTTAATTCGAATCATCCCATGGTGGCTGATGATTATTATACTGTTCTTGATCAGCTATAAATTGTATCATCTCAAAATGGCATCGGGTCTATCCGCCATGCTGTTTTCCATCGGGCTTTTCGGACTTTGGGAAATGATGCTCTATACAATAACCATCGTGATAATTTCCGTAATGGTGTCGATTCTTTTAGGATTGCCGCTCGGCATTTTGATGACCAAATCATCCTTGTGCCGAAGAATCATGAAGCCCTTGCTCGACGGAATGCAAACCATGCCGAGTTTTGTTTATCTGATACCGGCTGTTATGTTTTTCGGATTCGGCAAAGTGCCGGCGGTCATTGCAACGACGATTTATGCATTGCCGCCACTGATTCGCTTAACTTATCTTGGCATCAACAATATCAACAAAGAAGTGGTGGAAGCGGGATTGGCTTTCGGCTCGACCTCCATGCAAATGCTTCAAAAAATTGAGTTGCCGCAAGCGCTCTCGTCCATTATGACGGGAATCAATCAAACGACGATGATGGCAATGTCCATGGTCGTCATCTCCTCAATGATCGGAGCCGAAGGAATCGGAAACGAAGTGCTGATTTCTATCCGCCGATTAAAAATCGGCAACGGATTTCAAGCCGGCATGGCCATCGTCTTTTTGGCGATAATTTTGGACAGAGTCTTGCAAGGTTTTGCCAAGGCGCTGGAAGAAAAGGAGTGATTGCATGTCTAAGAAAAAGTTAACATATAAAGAGCAATTCAGCACATCGGAATCTTCTCGAAAAAAAATTGAAATCAAGGATTTGGTTCTGATATTCGGAGAAGAAAAAAACAAAAAGCAGGCGCTTGAATTGCTTCGGCAAGGAAATGATGTTCATGAAGTACGAGAAAAAACCGGTTGTGCGGTGGGCGTAAACCATGTCAGTTTAGATATTTATGACGGAGAAATGTTTGTCATCGTTGGTTTGTCCGGAAGTGGAAAATCTTCGCTCATCCGATGCATCAATCGTTTGAACGAAGCGACGACCGGAGAAATTTTGATCGATGGAGAAAATATTTGCGATTATGACAGAAAATCGCTGCAAGAGCTTCGCCGAAAAAAAGTGGCTATGGTTTTTCAAAACTTCGGTTTACTGAGTCATCGAAATGTCTTGAAAAATGTTGAATACGGTTTGGAAGTACAAGGCAGAGCGAAAGAGTTTATCCGGGAAAAAGCCGAAAAAGCGATTGAACTTGTCGGTTTGAAAGGATGGGAAAAATATTATCCGCGACAATTGAGCGGCGGGATGAAACAGCGCGTCGGCATTGCTCGCGCACTGGCGAATGACCCGGAGATATTGCTCATGGACGAGCCGTTCAGCGCATTGGACCCGTTGATACGCCGTGATATGCAGACCGAATTATTGAACATTGAAGACTATGTCGATAAGACCATCGTGTTTATCACTCACGACATGAATGAAGCGTTCAAAGTCGGTGACCGAATCGCTTTGCTTAAAGACGGCGAACTGGTTCAAATCGGAGCGCCTGCTGATTTTTTCAAGAATCCGGCAAATGACTATGTACGACAATTCATTGAAGATGTGGACAAATCTCGCGTGTTGAGAGCAAAATCGGTGATGAGAAGACCGATTGTGTTGGCAAATTTAGGAGAGAGTCGGCGAGAAGTCATCAACAAACTCAAAGACAACAATCGAGATTTTTGTTTTGTGGTGGATGATACAAAATTTTTGCTGGGCTATGTGATGCTTCAACGATTGGAAAACAGCAAAAACAAGAGCATTGATGATTTGATTGAAGATAAACATGAGACCATTAACCGAAATGCATTTTTGCATGAGGTTTGGTCAAAATTGGATGAATCCGATGTGGATGTCGCCGTCGTTGATAAAACTAATCGGCTGCGTGGCGTAATCAGCTACAAAGTTGCAGTCAATGCCATCAAATAAAATTGAATTCCATCAGTTTCAATCGTAAATATATGTTCCGTTCCATTATTGTTGAAATTAAAAAACGGAATTTAGGATTTGAGAGCTCGGCGAATTTGTCGGGCTCTTCTCTTGGAATGTTCTTTTCCATCGATAAGTTTGACTAACTCCTTCCCCTTTTAAGAAAAATAACTTTTGTTTTTTAGTAGAACTTACAAATGAACTCCAACAGATATTCCTTCAACTGTATTTTTCCCCGAAATTCATTTTCTTTTTTCAATCGTTTCCCGCATTCATCTCACATTCAAAAAAATAAAATCCGATGTCAAAAAATCCATTTTATAAATATAGTTTTAACCTATAGAATAAATATTTATTCTCATTTTCGCAATAATGTTGATTTTTATCCATAAAAGTGTTATTCTTAAGGTGGTAAAAATCTTATTAATTGATAGGAGAGTATTATGAAAAGATACAAAGGTGTAGTTTGTTTAGCAGTGGCAACTCTTATGTTAAGTTCATCCATTCCGGCTTCCGCTTTGGGTCCAATGATACCGCGAAGATATCCTAGCACACCGAAGCAAGAGCAGAAGCAGGAACAAAAGCAGGAGAAAAAAGACGAAGCTCCGAAGACGGAAACAAAAAAAGCATTGAGCGACGGTCGTTTCCCCGGATTCTCCGAAGACTTCAAAATTCTTGATAAAGAAGAAAACAAGCGTCAAGGCAGCATGACCGTTGTTGCGATTAAAGACGGAAAAGTGGAAAGCATGCGTGTTCGTTACTTGAAAGGAACTCAGCTCAAAAAAGATGATTACCCGCAATACTTAAAAGAATACGAGCAAATGATTGTTGAAAAAGGTGTGGACAAAGTCGGTGAGCTCAAAGGTCATGAGGAAGAAGGACGAATCGTGCTTGCACTTGTGAAAGATGCACTTGAGCGCTCCCAAGGATACGCTGAAGAAACTCAGTCCGGTTATACCAAAGGAACTTTGAAAGACGGAACATATCTTGGACAGCACAACGGATTTTATCCAAGCGAATCTATTCTTGTAAAAGTCAATGTGAAGAGTAATGCGATTGAGAATATCGAAATTCTGAACCGTGCAGATGACAAATATGTTTACGAAGAGAAATACATGGGAAGTGGAAACTTCGCAAAAAGCTTTATCGGAAAACAAGATGCGAATGTCGATGTTGTAACCGGTGCAACTTTTACAAGTAAAGGCGTGAAGCATGCGGTTGAGAAAGCATTGCAGCAAGCTCAGGGACTATCCGATAATCGATTCCCGGGATTCTCAAACTTTATGCATGTGGAAAAATCTCCAATCAAAGACGGTAAAAGAGATATTGAGCGCAAAGGTACTTTCCTGATGCTCGATGTTAAGCAAGGAAAAATTGATTCCGTCAGCGTTCGTAATGTAGACAGCAAAGTAATCGACCGCAAAAATTATACGGAAGAAACAAAATATATCGAAACACTACAAAACCAAATTAAAGAAAAAGGGCTTGCCGGCGTTGAATTGGTAAAAGGAAAAGAGAAAGAAAGCGAAATGATTCTTCTAGCTCTTGCCGATGCGATGACTCGCAGTGCAAACTTCAACAAAGAGTTCAAAATGAATCTTGACAGCACAAAACCGTTAAAAGACGGCACATACAATGGTGCACATCACGGTTTCTACCCAACGGAAAAATTCGAAGTGAAAGTTACCGTTAAAAATGGTGCAATAGAAAGTATGGAAGTTGTAAAAGATGCGGATGACAACTTCATTCGAGTAGATCGTGATGAAACAAGAGACACTGCGAAGAGATTCAAGAAAATGCTTGAAAGCTACAAAGGCAAAAAAGATGCCAATGTCGATGTAACTTCCGGAGCAACATTCAGTAGCAAAGGAATCCAAAAAGCTGTAGAAGAAGCATTGAAAAAAGCACAACAATAATATGTTTTGATTTGTAAAGTTATAGAATGGGGCTGTTGCAAAATAGCCCCTAAAAAAATGGCAAACTCATAAGAGCAAG
>JAUNKE010000093.1 GCA_030532905.1 Peptostreptococcaceae bacterium | reverse complement strand
GAAGACAACCTCAAATTTTCGTGTGTTGAAAATTTAGTTTGTCTTCTCTCTGAAAAGCCAACTTTCGTTGACTTTTTTCATTTTGGTGCGAGCGATGGGACTTACTCCGAAAATATGCCACCGGCATATTTTCTATCATGCCGGGCTGCGACTTTGTCTTGCCGTTCAAGTCCCTCCTTTATTCCAAAATAAAAAAGCCAACTTCCGTTGACTTTTTTCATTTTGGTGCGAGCGATGGGACTTGAACCCATACGTACATGCGTACACATGCCCCTCAAACATGCCTGTCTGCCGATTCCAGCACGCTCGCATTACCAAAATATAATACCTTATTTAACGCGCTTTGTCAATCATTCTTTGATAAAAAGTTTCTCGATACCGTTATAAAATTCAATTGCCGTCGAATCCAGTTCTCCATGCACTCGTTTATTATAAACGCTGTATGAATTTCTAAATCCGATGCCGAGATAGTACATCATCCGTAGATTTTCTTCCTGTGCCAAAAGATAGTTTTGGCTTTGGAAGGTTGCATTGCTCTGTTTATACACCGCCTGCATCAATGTATCGAGTTTTTCAAAGTTCTGCGGAAAGAGTTTCGGATTCGCACGAAAGATTTTGGTAATATCCTTGTCCAAAGAGGTTTCATAGCTGAAAACGCCCAAGTCAAAATTATTTTCTTCAATCGCTTTTTTGAGTTCCTCTTTGCTCAATCCGATGACATCGGAATCAAATCCCGCCACCGCGAGCTGACTTTTGATGACATAAGCCATTCGATGTTTCATCGGGTCGGCTTTGTCAGTCACGATTTTGAGCCGTTGCGGTTTAGCGCCGAGCAGTTGTATCTTTTTAATCGCTTCTTTGTCATACAAGGTCGTCGTCAACAAGTTGAGTTTCGAGCCGTTTTGAAGCGGAAGCAAACTGATGCTCGCTTCTTCCCGATAGGCATCCTTGATTCCTTCCTGAATGTCGATGAGTTTCGCAATTTCTTTTCGATTAAGACTCTGGTCAAAAGGCGCTTTTTTCGAATTGAATGCGATAAAATCAAATTGTCTCGTCTGATAGGATTGTGTCTCAAACACATCGTAATCGTATCGTTTGAGCTCATAGTAATTGCTTTCGATAATATCGATTGCTTTGGCGGTGAACATATTTTTTCGAATGGCGCTGTCGGCGTAGATATTGGCTTTAATTTCGCTGATATACGGTTTGGCGCCGTAGTAGTTATCATTTTTTTTGAGCAAAATATCTTTCCCTTTATTATATTCCACCACTCGATACATACCGTTACCTATCACGCCGAATGTTCCGTCGTTCAAAACGGCATTTTGCCCAATCGATTTGCTGTTGATAATCGGAAAGACGAGATTGTAGACTTCCAGCGAATTTTCTTTTGCCAAATCCAAAACGACATTGTTGCCCGCAACGGTAACATTGGATATATTGCGAATCAAATGCGAATACGGACTCTCCGGACTGCTCTTGATATGGCTGATGGTAAAGGCGACATCCTCCGCGCTCACTCTCGACCCGTCATGCCATCTCGCATTCGGATTGATGCTGACGATGAGCGACTTGCCGTCCTCTCCGACGGCGTAACCCGCTGCGAGTTCTTTCACCAAATTATAGTTGCCGTCGTATTCAAATAAAGAATCATATACCAAGCGGAAGAAATTGTCCATGGATTTTTCTTTATTTTTATAAGGGTCAACTGAGCGAAAACGGGATACCGAAATCCGAAGCTGTCCGCCCTCCACCGGTTTCGTATTGTCTTTTTCTTCTTCGACGACGGGCGGTTTTTCCTGTGTCTCTTGCCCTTGCTCCTCTTTTTTCGTAATATCCAGCGATAAAACGAGAACATAGACAATCGCTCCCAAAATGGCGAGCGCGATGAGCAATCTTTTTTTCTGCTTGGAATAGTCTTTGATTTTGATGCTGTCTCGTCGTTGTCTTTTGATTAACTTTTTGTTATTCATTTTGTACTAAATCCTCTATTTGTTTCAAGGTTTCTTCAATTTGCCGATACAGATTCTCCAATGTCGAATTGTTGTCCAACACGAAGTCCGCCAGCTTTTTCTTCTCTTCCTGAGGCATTTGCGATTTGTCGACGATGCGTATCTCTTCGATTTCTTTGTTATCCCGCTTGCTCGCCCGCTCATAGCGAATATTGTCGTCGCAGCTCACCAAAATCACCTTGTCCATAAAGCGCTGATAATTTTTTTCATAAAGCAAAGGAATGTCAAAGAAAACAATGCTCTCTTTTTCAAGACGCTTCAGCTCACGATTGAGAATTGCTTTGAAAAAAGGTCCGACCATCTTGTCCAGAGTCGCCAATTTCTCTTTGTCGTTGAACACGATGTCAAAGATTTTTCGTTTGTCCAGCTCCGGCTCGAGCGATTCGGGAACGGTGATTTCTTCTCCGAAGGTATCAATCATTTGCCGGATGTATTCCTTGTCGGTGTAAATCTGTTTTACAATTTCATCCGCGTCCACGACCTGATATCCTTTTTCCAAAAGATATGAACTGACCGCCGATTTTCCGCTGCCGATATTTCCTGTAATTCCTATTTCTATCATAAAACCTCTATTTCGTATCAAACCAGCTTTTTCCGATTTTGGCATCCACCTTGAGCTCCACGCTGAGCTTGGTGGATTCTTCCATGATTTTTTGAACTTCTTCTTTTATTTTTTCAGCCTCTTCTTCTTTGGCTTGTATAATCAATTCGTCATGAACCTGCAAAAGCAATTTGGCATCGGGATGGTTCTTGCTCAAATACTCATCCACATGAATCATCGCCAACTTGATGATGTCGGCGGCGGCACCCTGTATCGGCGTGTTCATCGCCAGTCTTTTTCCAAAGCCGCGCACAACCGCATTTTTGACTTTGAGCTCCGGAATATATCTTCTTCTGCCGTAGATGGTTGTCGCATAACCGATTTCTTCGACCTCCTTAACCACATCCGCCAAATATTTTTTGACCGCCTGATATTTATCCAAATATTGCTCGATATACTCTTTTGCCTTCGGAATGGAGATGCCGAGATTGTTGGACAGCCCGAAGTCGCTGATGCCGTAGACGATGCCGAAGTTGACCGCCTTCGCCGCTCCTCGCAAATCGGATGTAACATACTCCACGCTGATTCCGAATACTTCCGATGCCGTCTTGGTGTGAATATCCACATTGTCGGCGAATGCCTGTATCATCTTTTCATCATTGGAAAGATGTGCCAAAATCCGCAATTCGATTTGTGAATAGTCGGCATCTACCAAGGCATAGCCTTCTTTGGCGATAAACAACCCGCGCAATTTGCGTCCCCGCTCGGTTCGAATCGGGATATTTTGCAAATTCGGATCGAGTGATGAAAGTCGTCCCGTCGATGCGGTCGTCTGACTGAAAGTCGTATATACTTTGCCCGTTGCTTCGTCGATGATATTTGACAAGCCGTCGATATAGGTCGATTTGAGCTTGGTCACCTGTCGATATTCCATAATCAATTCGATGATAGGATGTTGCCCTCTCAAAAACTCTAGCACTTCAATATTTGTCGAATAGCCGGTCTTTGTTTTTTTCAAATGTGGCAATCCCAATTTTTCAAACAGTATATTGCCTAATTGCTTCGGTGAATTGATATTGAATACTTCGCCTGCATATTCATGGATTTTGGATTCCAATTCATCAATTTGTTTGCTAAACTCCGTCGAAAGCTCCCTGAGCAAATCCTGATTGATTAAAAATCCTTCCATTTCCATTTTAGCAAGCACTTTGAGCAATTTCATCTCAATATCGTAAAACAAAAAGTGCATTTTTTGCTCGTCGATTTTTTGTGACTGGAGATGATGCAGTTGCTCGATGGAGCAAAGGATATTTTGGTAATATTTTTGCAGTCTTTCCGGGTCTGCCATCAAGGAGTCGATTTGAGATTTTCCTTTACCGAGTATATCTTCCAAACTCTCGTACGAATCCATCGCATATTTGTTATTGATAAACTCGATGCCGTATTCTCCGCTGTTGGAATCAATCACATATTCCGCAATTTCCGTGTCAAATGCGGGATTGGCGATTTCGATATCATAGCTTAACAAGGCTTTATAAATCGTCTTCAAATCATGCCCGATTACCTGATTGCTCTCGTCCTCAAGCATGGATTTCAAATATTGAATCTGCTCGGTCGCTACTACATAGATACAATCATCCATCTGCACATAGGCTTTGTAAATCTTATAATGGTTGCTGACCGATGTGCGCACCGCATCGATTGCCAAATAGATTTGTTTTTCCTTTACATCAAAAACAGCTTTTTCAAATTCCGAAACAATTTTCTTTTCCTTTATAATTGGAAGGCTTTTTTCATGCTCCGAATTTTCATTCTCTGAGTTCACGAGTTCATAGCCTTCGGTTTTGGACAATTTAGCGAGTAGGGATGTGAATTCAAACTCGCGATACAAATTCGCCAGCTTCGCAACATCCGCTCCTTGATATTTTAATTCCTCCAAGTGGACATCGATTGGCATATTGCGTACGATTTTCGCCAATTTCTTGCTCAAAAAAGCGGACTCCTTGTCATTTTCAAGCTTGGTTTTGACCGCGCCTTTTATCTGCTCGATATTTTCATAGATGCCCTCGATGCTTTTGTATTCCTGAAGCAATTTGATGCCCGTCTTTTCTCCGATGCCCGCCACACCTTTTATATTGTCGGATTTATCACCCATCAACGCTTTCAAGTCAATAAATTCCGTCGGGGTCAAGCCGTATTTTTCAAAAACGGTGTCGTCATTGTAGGCTTCGACTTCGGAGATTCCTTTTTTGGTAATAAGTACGGTCGTGTCCTTGGATGCCAACTGGAGCGCGTCCTTATCACCGGTCACGATGATGACTTCCAATCCTTCTTTTTCACCGAAGGCGGAAAAAGTTCCAATGATATCGTCCGCTTCATAGCCTTCAAACTCCGCTCGCGCAATCCCCATCGCATCGACCATTTCTTTGAGTGGCTCCACCTGCATACGAAGTTCGTCCGGCATTCCTTTTCG
Source organism: Peptostreptococcaceae bacterium (assembly GCA_030532905.1). Taxonomy (GTDB): domain Bacteria; phylum Bacillota; class Clostridia; order Peptostreptococcales; family Filifactoraceae; genus JAUNKE01. The sequence goes on along the minus strand of JAUNKE010000093.1, from coordinate 453 downwards.
CCCCGCCTTATACTCTCCATATTGCTGATGTCGGAAAGTCGGCGCTTTCAAATCGAATGCCACCGCCATATAGTCGGGATGATGACTCTCGATGATATTGTTGGTCATGGTTGCAAAACCGTAAATCGCATTGGTGTAAAAGCCTTTTTTGTTCATCAAAGGCGGCAATGCGAAAAATGCTCTATTGAATAATGAATTTCCATCCAGTAAAATCAGTTTTTTCTTCATAATTATTCCTTCCGCTCAAAGTTCTTTTTACTTTTCCGTCGCGGGAATCTTTCGTCCTCAGCTCCACTTCATTGAGCATTAAACCTTCCCCAAACTCTGTTCTTACAGTATATCAAAAAAATGTGTAATTAGATAGGGAAATTTTAGATTTCAAGGAAATAAGCGCTTTTGCCGCGTAAAAATTCTTCATCAAAAGGCAAAATCAATATTAAAAGCAAAACAAAA
>JAUNKE010000092.1 GCA_030532905.1 Peptostreptococcaceae bacterium | reverse complement strand
TTATTCAAAATACAAATTGTTGATAACTCTGTCTTTTAATGGGTTTTAGTATAAAAATATAGAAATCCATTTAGAAAAGCCCGATGTTGAAAAGAAATTAAAAACTTTACAACATCAGGCTTTTTTTATAAATACAATCTTGAAATTTAGATTTTGTCACCTGTTTTCATCAGACGGCTTTTTTATTCTTCTTCGGAAAGGCGGGATTGCCGAATGCCAAGCGGATGATGGGAATATTTTCGAAGAAGGCGGTGATTTTTCCGCAAAGCCATGCGATGCTCGGAACGCCGAGCAATATAACCGCTGCCCACAAAATCGGAAGCCGAATTTGCAATGGCGGCAGCTCGAATATTTTTCGCAGCAGATACATAAATACCGGATGCATCAGATAGATTCCGTAAGACAGTGGGTTTGCCCACAACAAAAATCGATGGACTTTTTTCTCCTGCCCTTTGGCGTTGCGCGGATATTCACAGAACCAATTCGCGATAAGCAGCAAGAGCAAAGTGCAGAGCAACATATATAAATGCAGGTTTAGGGTGTGCAAAAAGGTGTTGAACGACACGACATTCCATAATTGTTGCCACAACAGTCTGCTGTAATAGCGATGGATGATGCCGACGACGGCAAGTAAAACAAATATTTTGGCACTATGTTTTTTGACAAACTCAAAATTTTTGTGATAATTGCAACCGAACCAAAGCCCCAAAAAACCGATGCTGAAATACCATAAAAAAGTGCTCGACAGCATTTTGAAATGGGGATAAAAAATATTTTTATTCAAAAAGTAGATGATGATTTGCACACCGAAGGCAATGGCGATTGCAGCGACGGGTGAATTTTTTACCTTTCTTGCAATCGGAAGCAGCAGAGGTGTGATTAAAAAGAATTCCAACAAAATCGGCATGAAGTACAGATGCTCATAGCTCTTTCCGTAGGCTAAAAAATAAAATACGGACTTGGGATTCAAAATTTCGCTCAGCGTATAATGACCGACAATCAATAAAATCAACAGATATCCGATGCTCCAAACGATATACGGAATCCCGACTCGGAGCAATTTTTTCTTGTAAAAATCAAAAATCGGAAGTTTTTCATTCGCGGTATAGGATACCGTCAACATGCTCATAAAAATAAAACTCGGTACGGCAAACACGAGCATGCTTCGCCAGATGAAAAAGAAACCCTGTCCCGCCGTTCCGGTCTGAATATTGCTGACCGGGATATTCAAAAAGTGGATGCAGACGACGGCAAGCATCGCCAAGCTACGCATTATCGTAATTTCAGGCAATGATTTTTTTCTTGGGGTGACATATTGTTTTGCCTGTTCAAAATCTATTATCTTATGGGAGTTCATATTTCTCCTTTACTAACTCAATCAATTCAGATTTAATATTATTTGATTTTTCGTCGATGACTTGTCGGAGCAAAAAGTGGAGCGCTTCGCCGATTTTTCTTCCCGAGAACCCGAGCGCCATCATATCATTGCCGTTGACGGCAAGGTCTTTGAGTTGAAAACAGGATTGCTCCTGCAGAATGTTCGTGGCAAGCAAGCGGATTTCTTCGGCAAGCTCGCGCCGAGCGGAATACTCGGGTGCCTGCGCCGAATTGTCGGCGATTTTCAGCTCGAGCAGTTTGAAAAACAAATCGCTGCCGAGCTTGTTGAGCCAGCGCTTGACCGGCTTTCTTTCGGCGGGAAATTGCACATCGTGATAGCGAACCAAAGTACATACATTATGAATCGTTTTGTTATCCAGTTTGAGTGAGCGCATCGTTTCTCTCGCAATTTTTTCGGAGATTTCACCATGACCGTAGAAATGCCCGATGCCGTTCTCGTCTTCCGAATAGGTATGCACTTTTCCAAAGTCATGGAACAATGCCGCCAATCGCAATTCTTTGTCGAAAGGACAATTTTGAATCACATGCGCCGTATGTTCGAGTACATCATAAATATGATGCGGATTGTTTTGCGAAAAATTTTTCATCCGTAGAATATCGGGGCAAATCGCGCCGAATATTTCGTAATAATCCGTAATCACTCTTATGATAGCGGGAGACATCAGCGATTTTATGAGTTCCACCGCCTTGCGCTCCGCAGAAATATTTTGTAATGCGGGTAATTTTTCTTTCATCGCCCGATAAGTTGTTTCTTCTATTATAAAGTCCAACTGAGCGGCGAATCGAACGGCGCGCAAAATTCGCAGCGCATCCTCTTTCAATCGCTCCTCGGGATTTCCGATTGCTCGAATGACTTTGTTCTTCAAATCCTTTTTGCCGCCGACATAATCCAAAACGCCTTTCTCCGAATCGTAGGCAAGTGCGTTGACGGTGAAATCGCGGCGCAGTAAATCATCCCGCAAACTTTTGGTGAAGCTCACCTGTACCGGATGCCTGCCGTCGAGATATTCGCCGTCTTGTCGAAAAGTGGTTATCTCAATCGGATTTTTGTCGATAAATATAGTGGCTGTACCATGTTTGAGGCCGGCGTCCTGCTGCGGAAAATCCGCAAAGAGTTTCTTTGTTTCGCCGGGAAGAGCGTCCGTTGTAATGTCAAAGTCGGAAATCTCCCGCCCGAGCAAAAAATCGCGCACGCAACCGCCGACCAAGTACGCTTGGTAACCGGCAGCATGCAGTTTTTTTAATGCAAAGTCGATGTGATGAGGATAGCGCACGACGAGCTCCTTTCGTTTGTGTTTGATACTCAATCATTATACTACAATTTCAAAAAAACTCCAATCCGAAACCAAGGCTGTTCGGGTGTCGCCAAAAAAATGGATGTTCAGAAGAAAATTCTTGAAAAGAACTTATTTGCAATTTATAATAAGATAGTAATTTATTTGAAATCACAGAGGGGTAGTATGTTACTTAAAAGAGAATTGTCGTGGTGGATAAAGACGCTGTTTGTATTTATCTTGCTGCTATTGATTTTTGCACTTTCAAGCTTCAAAATTTATACCGACGACCAACTGATACAGGGGATTCAGTTGCAGGTCAAGGAGCTGGCGAACAAAAACATCAAATTGATAAATCTTCAGCTTCTACTATATGAGCGGGAGATGGATAATATTGAAGATGATTTGCAATCTCCGCTGAATTCGGAGCGCAATTTCAAACTGATGGACGAGCGTATAAAGATGCGCAAATTCGACCATTTGGTTTTGGTGGATAGGAATAACAATATTTTATATCAAAGCGGTGTGGGCGATGATTTGAGCAGGGATGACTTGCCGAATGATTTTGCAAAAAGACCGCCTATCAGCAATTTTCATGATGAAATCGGGATTTTGCACAAGGTGAAATTGGACAATCAGGAGGTCGGCTATCTGTGGGGAACCATCGCCGCCGATACGCTGTCCGAAAAGGTCAAGCTGACGAGTTACAATGAAAAAAGTTTTGCCAATCTGATTACCAAGGACGGATTTCCGCTGATTGTTTCCAGCGAGAAGAGTACGATGCGTCCGGACGGCAGCTCGATTTGGGAAGACCTGGAGCAATTGGATTATATCAAGGATTATTCCTTTGAAAAAATCAAAACGCAGATGGTGAACAACGAAACGGGCTTTATGGAATACAAGGTCGGCGACAATCAGCGAATCGCTTATGTCAGCCCGGTGGGAATCGACGGCTGGTATATTTTGCAGATTGCAACGGAAGAAGCAATCAAATTGCATACCTTGCCGATTCAGGACATCGTCGTGGATACGATTGTACTCATCATCATGGTGTCGGCACTCGTATTTTTAGGCATACTGATTCTAAATGAGCTCAATCGAAAGCGCTTGATGGAAGCGCAGACGCAGATTGAAAAGCTGACCAACAACATTCGCGGCGGGGTATTGCAATTTTCGGCGGACAAGACGGGCAAAATTGAATACATCAGTGCAGGCTATCTCAAAATTTTGGGCGCGACCTATGACGACATTCGCGATTATTACGGAAACAGCTTTTACCGAATGATTTGCGATGAGGATCGCCAGCAGATTCAAAATGAATTGGATGTCAAAAATCTGTACGCCAACAAAGAAATCAACCTGGAGTATCGCGTCAAGGCGATGAGCGGAGAAGCGATTTGGGTGATGGATAAATTGTCGGTTATCGAAGTTGCCGATAGAAGATTCAAATTCTACAGTATTGCGGTGGACGCAACCTCCGTCAAGAAGACCGAAAAGGATTTACGATACAGCAATGAGAGTTTGAAAGTCGTTGCCGACACGCATTTGGAGAGTCGGGTGTTCGAATACGATTTGGAAACCGACCGGATCCATTTCCATCAGGGACGATTCTTGGGCTACAATCTTTCCGATTACAACGGTTATGATGTGGAAAATATTTTGAAATGGAATTGGACGGATCAAAAGTCTCAGGTGGAACTTATTAAAATGGCGGACAGCATTCGTGAAGGAAATTCTTTTTCTTCCGGATTTGTTCAATTACAGCATGCGGTGACCAATGAATTGCGCTGGGTTCGCATCATGTTGACCAAAATCGAAGAAGGCGATGTTCATCGCGTCGTCGGCAGTTTGCGTGATGTGACCGAGGAGCGCGAGATGCAGTTAAAATTATCACGCGTGACCGAGCGAAACAAAATGATGATTTCGGGCGCACTGTTTACCGGCACCATCAATGTTTCCAAAAATAAAATCATCGTCAACTCGGACGGAAAAGGCGTGCGCAATCATGAGAATGCGGTCTATGACTATGTGAGACGATTGCAGGTCATCGTTGCAACGCTCGTTCATCCGGAAGATGTGGAGATGTTTTTGGGAGAGTTCAATACGGAAGCTCTGCTTCGTCATTACAATACCGGAAACACGAATCGAATCGTCGAATATCGACGACGAATCGAAGGGAAAATCGGTTATTTCTGGGTTCGTGCGACGATGCGTCTGAACAAGGATGCCAACAGCGGCGATATTTTGTGCTTCGTCTATGTCAATGACATCGACAGAGACATCAAAATTGCGCAGATGCTTCGACAAAAGGCGGAAACGGATTATCTGACCGGTCTGTATAATCGCGAAGGGCTTATCAAACGCATCGAAGCGCATTTGGAGACCTGTCCGGAAGATGAAATCAACGCATTCTACTCGATGGATCTCGACGATTTCAAAAAACTCAATGACAGCTTCGGGCATTTGGCGGGCGACCAGCTTCTTAAAATTGTCGGCGAAAAATTGACCGGCATGTTCCGAAAAGATGATTTGATCGGGCGAATGGGAGGCGATGAATTCGTCGTATTCCTACGCTCCTGTCCGAGCGAAGAATTCGTCTATAAAAAAGCGCAGGCGATTTTGGAAAAGATTTCCGAAATTCAGTTGGAAGACACCGATTACAACTGTAAGGTCAGTGTCGGTGTCGCGATGTCACCGCGCAACGGTCGGGATTTCGGAGCGCTGTACGATGCGTCGGACAAAGCATTGTATATGGCAAAAAATGCAGGCAAGGATGCCTATTCGGTTTATGAAAAGGAGACCAACTATGAGATTGTCAATAGAAAATAAAAAAATAAAGTAAAAAT